>NZ_JBVJWO010000009.1:25032-268553 GCF_055602345.1 Streptomyces sp. NPDC037401 | reverse complement strand
CCCCCCCCCCCCCCCCCCCCCCCCCCCCCCCCCCCCCCCCCCCCCCCCCCCCCCCCCCCCCCCCCCCCCCCCCCCCCCCCCCCCCCCCCCCCCCAGGTCACAGGGAGCGCAGCAGGACGGCCGGGGACTCGATGCAGTCCGCGACGTACCTCAGGAAGCCGCCCGCCGTACCACCGTCGCAGACCCGGTGGTCGAACGTCAGCGAGAGCTGGACCACCTGACGGACCGCCAGCTCGCCCCGGTGCACCCACGGCTTGGGCACGATCCGGCCGACGCCCAGCATGGCCGCCTCGGGGTGGTTGATGATCGGCGTGGAGCCGTCGACCCCGAACACCCCGTAGTTGTTCAGGGTGAAGGTGCCCCCGGTCAGGTCCGCCGGGGACAGCTTCCCGGTCCGGGCCAGGTCCGTCAGCCGGGCGAACTCCGCCGACAGGGCCTCGGGGTTCATCGTGTGCGCCTCGCGCACCACGGGGACCACCAGACCGCGCTCGGTCTGGGCGGCGAAGCCGAGGTGCACCGAGGGCAGCCGGACGATCTCCCGGGCCTCGGTGTCCACGGTGGAGTTCAGCTCGGGGTACTTGGCCAGTGCGGCCGTGCAGATCCGCGCGAGCAGGGCCAGGACGGAGATCTTGGGCCCGCCCACGGCGTTCATCGCGGCCCGCGCGGACATCAGCTCGGTGGCGTCCGCGTCGACCCAGCACGTCGCGTCCGGGATCTCCCGGCGGCTGCGCGACAGCTTCTCGGCGACCGCGCCCCGCAGCCCCTTGAGCGGGATCCGCTCGCCGGCCTGCGTACGGGAGGCGGCGGCAGGTGCCGCGACCGGTGCGGGCGCGGGGGCCGACAGGGCGGCCTCGACGTCGGCCCGCATGATCAGGCCCTCGGGCCCGCTGCCCGTCAGCGCCCGCAGGTCGATGCCGTTGTCCCTGGCGAGCTTGCGGACCAGCGGCGAGATGACCGCCACCGGCGCCGAAGCGACCGCCACCGGGGCCGCAGCGGTCACGGCGGCAGCAACGGGGGCCGCCGGGGCCGCGGCGGCAGGACGGATCCGGCGGCGCCGGGCCGGACGGGAGTGGTCCGTGCCGTATCCGACCAGGACGTTGCCCGAACCGGAACCCGAGTCCGCGTCCGCATCCGGTGCGGCGCCCGCGTCCGTCCCGGAGGCCGTGCCGACCGCCACCGTGATCAGGGGCGCGCCCACCGGCAGTTCCGTGCCCTCCTCGCCGAAGCGGGCCGTGACCACGCCGCCGTACGGGCAGGGCACCTCGACCATCGCCTTGGCCGTCTCCACCTCGACGACCGGCTGGTCCACGGCGACCACGTCGCCGACGGACACCAGCCAGCGCACGATCTCCGCCTCGGTGAGACCCTCGCCGAGGTCGGGCAGCTTGAACTCCAGCACCTGAGGCATCAGTTCTCCCACTGAAGGCGGGCCACGGCGTCCAGGATCCGGTCCACGCCCGGCAGATGGTGCTTCTCCAGCATCGGCGGCGGGTACGGGATGTCGAAGCCCGCCACGCGCAGCACGGGCGCCTCCAGGTGGTGGAAGCACCGCTCGGTGATCCGGGCGGCGATCTCCCCGCCCGGGCCGCCGAAGCCGGTCGACTCGTGCACGATCACCGCGCGCCCGGTCCGCCGGACGGCCGCCGTGACGGTCTCCTCGTCGAACGGCACCAGCGAGCGCAGGTCCAGCACCTCCAGGTCCCAGCCCTCCTCGCGGGCGGCCTCGGCCGCCTCCAGGCAGACCGGCAGCGAGGGGCCGTACGTGATGAGCGTGGCACTCGTGCCGGGGCGACGCACCACCGCACGGCCGATCGGGCCGACCTCCGCCGGCGCCTGCGGGTTCCAGTCGGCCTTGGACCAGTACAGCCGCTTGGGCTCCAGGAAGATCACCGGGTCGTCCGAGGCGATCGACTCCCGCAGCAGGCCGTACGCGTCCTCGACCGTCGCCGGCGTGACGACGTGCAGCCCCGGGGTCGCCATGTAGTACGCCTCGGAGGAGTCGCTGTGGTGCTCGACGCCGCCGATCCCGCCGCCGTACGGCACGCGGATCGTGATCGGCAGCGGCATCGCGCCCCGGGTGCGGTTGCGCATCTTCGCGACGTGGCTGAAGAGCTGCTCGAAGGCCGGGTAGGCGAAGGCGTCGAACTGCATCTCGACCACCGGGCGCAGCCCGTACATCGCCATGCCGACCGCGGTGCCGAGGATGCCGGCCTCCGCGAGCGGGGTGTCCGTGCAGCGGTCCTCGCCGAATTCCTTCGTGAGCCCGTCGGTGATCCGGAAGACCCCGCCGAGGGCCCCGACGTCCTCGCCCATCAGGTGGACCGTCGGGTCCTCGGCCATGGCGTCGCGCAGCGCGCGGTTGAGCGCCTGGGCCATCGTCGCGGGCTTGGCCGTCGTCGCCGTCGCCATCACTCGGTCTCCGCTTCGAGCTCGGCACGCAGCAGGGCCGCCTGCTCGCGCAGCTGGCCGGTCTGCTGCGCGTACACATGGGTGAAGAGGTCCATCGGGTCCAGCAGCGGTTCGGCGTTCATCCGGTCGCGCAGGGCGGCCGCCATGGTCTCCGCGGCCTCCTTCGCCGCCTCGATCGTCTGGTCGTCGAGGTGACCGCGCGCGGTCAGCTCGCGCTCCAGCAGCTGGATCGGGTCGTGCGCGCGCCAGGCCTCGACCTCGGCGTCGGTGCGGTACCGGGTGGCGTCGTCGGCGTTGGTGTGCGCCTCCATCCGGTACGTCACCGCCTCGATCAGGGTGGGGCCGCCGCCCGCGCGGGCCTTGCGCACGGCCTCGGCCAGGACCTCGTACACCGCGGCGATGTCGTTGCCGTCGACCAGTCGGCCGGGCATGCCGTAGCCGACGGCCTTGTGGGCCAGGGAGGGGGCCGCGGTCTGCTTGGCCAGCGGGACGGAGATCGCGAAGCCGTTGTTCTGGACGAGGAAGACCACCGGGGCCTTCCAGACGGCGGCGAAGTTCAGCGCCTCGTGGAAGTCGCCCTCGCTGGTGCCGCCGTCGCCGACCATGGCGAGCGCTACCACGTCGTCGCCCTTGAGCCGGGCGGCGTGGGCCAGGCCCACCGCGTGCGGCAGCTGGGTGGCGAGCGGGGTGCTCAGCGGGGCTATCCGGTGCTCGCGGGGGTCGTACCCGGTGTGCCAGTCGCCGCGCAGCAGCGTCAGGGCCTGCACGGGGTCGAGGCCGCGGGCCACGGCGGCCAGGGTGTCCCGGTAGCTGGGGAAGAGCCAGTCCTGCTCCTCCAGGACGGCGGCGGCGGCGATCTCGCACGCCTCCTGCCCGACCGTGGAGGGGTAGACGGCCAAACGGCCCTGCCGCGTCAGTGCGGTGGCCTGGGCGTTGTACCTGCGGCCGCGGACCAGCTCGGCATACAGGTGCCGCATCAGGACGGGGTCGAGGCCGTCCGCCGCCGGCGTGCCGAGCACGCGGTGGGGCTCGGCGTCCGGGAGCAGCGGTGCGGCGTCGATGCGGGGCCTCCAGGCAGGGGGCGGGGTGGGGCGGTAGTCCGCTCCGGCACCGGGCAGCTCTTGGACCGTCATGGCGGCGTACACCTCCTCGTGGGAAGCGGGCAGGGTGGCGCGCGGTGTGAGGCGCCTCACCTACCGATTGTTCGGTCGTGGACGCATTTTGGCTACAGGCGGCTTCAGGCTGTGGACAAACGGATATCCACAGCCTGAGATAGGCGCAGGACGTCCAAGAGAGGGAGGCAGGGGGCAATGACCGATGAACAAATGGCCGCGGCGGGCAGTGCCGGCCAGCACGCCGTGGATCCCCCGAGGCCGCCGGCCCTGCCGCCCCGGCCCCTCGATTCGATCGACCGCGCGATCATCCAGCTGCTCCAGAACGACGGGCGCGCCTCGATACGGTCCGTCGCCGAGCAGGTCCACGTGTCCCGCGCGAACGCCTACGCGCGCATCAACCGGCTCATCGACGACGGGGTGATCCGCGGCTTCACGGCGCGGGTCAACCACGAGCGGGCCGGCCAGGGCGCCTCCGCCTACATCACCTTGAAGATCGTCCAGAACTCGTGGCGGACCGTGCGCGAGAAGCTCCGCGAGCTACCGGGCGCCGCGCACATCGCGCTGGTCAGCGGTGATTTCGACGTCCTGCTGCTGGTCCACACGCCTGACAACAGGACCCTGCGGGAGCTGGTCCTCACCAAGCTCCAGGCCATCCCGGAGGTGCTGTCCACCCGCACCCTGCTGGTGTTCGAGGAGACCGACCTGGCGGCCGACCCCGGCACGCCGCGTCCCCCCGGCCTCGGCCCCGAGGCCCCCTGAGGGCCAGGGCCAGGGCCAGGGCCGGCGGGCGGCCCCGGGGAGCCGCCCCGCCCCGCCCGGACCCTAGGAGGTCCGCAGCCCGTCGAAAGCCATCCGTACGACGGTCTCGGCCACCGTCTCGGGGTCCGCACCGCCGTCCGGGTGCGGCCGGTACCACTCGACCAGCGAGTTCACCATGCCGAACAGGAGCCGGGTGGCCACCCGGATGTCCACGTCCGCGCGCAGGTCTCCGTCGGCGACCGCCGCGGTCAGCAGGTCCGCGACCCGGTGGTCGAACTCCCGGCGCCGCTCCAGCGCCCACCGCTCGGTACGGGTGTTCCCGCGCACCCGCAGCAGCAGCGTGACGTACGGCAGCTCGCCGACCAGCACCTCGACGGTGCGCCGGGTGACGTACTCGACCCGGTCTACGGCCCGGCCGCGGACGGCCCCCGGCTCGTCGAGGACGGCGAAGAGCCCGTCGAGGGCCCGGCTGACGGCGCGCCGCAGCAGCTCTTCCTTGCCGGCGACGTGGTGGTAGATGGACGACTTGGAGATCCCGGCGGCCTTGGACAGGTGCTCCATCGACGTGCCGTCGTAGCCGCGCTCGTTGAAGACCTGCACGGCCACGGTGAGCAGGGTCTCGGGGGTGTACGTGTCCCGCTTGACCGTCGTCATCACGCGTCCCCGTCCGCAGGGCCGTCGGCGTAGCCCAGCCGGAAGAGGGCGAGCGAGGGGGCGTAGCGGCCGCCGGGGCAGCGCTCGTCCAGGT
This sequence comes from Streptomyces sp. NPDC037401, assembly GCF_055602345.1. Lineage (NCBI taxonomy): Bacteria > Bacillati > Actinomycetota > Actinomycetes > Kitasatosporales > Streptomycetaceae > Streptomyces > Streptomyces sp. NPDC037401. Next base: position 263,522 of record NZ_JBVJWO010000009.1, on the reverse strand, counting down.
GGTGCAGGAGGTCGTACGCCCAGTCCCGCCCGAGCCGGTCGTGCCATTCGCCGGGGCCGAGGGGGTAGTTGACGCCGAGCCGCATGGCGGTGTCGATGTCCTCGAAGGTGGCCGTGCCCTTGGCGACGGCGTCGGCGGTCAGGTCGATCAGCATGGCGACGGTACGGGCGACGATCATGCCGGGGACGTCCCCGATGACGCTGACCTTCTTGCCGAGCTTCTGGAACAGGCCGACGGCCTCGGCCAGGGTCTGCGCGCTGGTGTCCGCGGAGGCGGACAGGGCGATCCGGCCGGCGGTGCGGTAGTCGAGCGCGAGGTCGAAGTAGACGACGTCGGTGAACTCCACGGACGTCTTGCCGTCCGCGAGGACGAGCTGCCCGTCCCCGGGCAGCTGGATGTACGGGCCGCCCGTCCCGGCCGTGGCGACGGTGATCCCCGCCTCCTCCATCATCTCGGCCAGCACGTCGGCGGGACCGAGGTCACCCACGACGGTGACGTGCTCGGGGGCCTCCTCGGGGCCGGCCGTGTGCGGGACGGGCGCGTCGGCGGAGGGCTCGTAGCCGTACCAGCCCCGGCCGGACTTGCGGCCGAGGCGGCCGGACTGCACCAGCCGCCGCTGGGCGAGCGAGGGGGCGAACTTGGGACTGCGGAAGAAGGACTCCCAGACCGAGCGGGTCACGGCCTCGTTGACGTCCTGGCCGATCAGGTCGGTCAGCTCGAACGGGCCCATCCTGAACCCGCCGCTTTCGCGCAGCACGGCGTCGATGGTGGCCGGGTCGGCGCCCTGCTCCTCGTACACCGCGAAGGCCTCGGCGTAGAAGGGGCGGGCGATGCGGTTGACGATGAAGCCGGGGGTGTCGGCGCAGCGGACCGGGGTCTTCCCCCAGCTCAGGGCCGTCTCGACGAGGGACTGGGCGGTCTCGGGGGCGGTGGCGGAGCCGCTGACGACCTCGACGAGGGGCAGCAGCGGCGCCGGGTTGAAGAAGTGCAGGCCGAGGAACCGGCCGGGGTGCTTGAGGCCGGCGGCGAGCTCGGTGACCGAGAGGGAGGAGGTGTTGGTGGCGAGCACGCAGTCCGGTGCGACGACGTCCTCGAGGGCCGCGAACAGCGCCTGCTTGACGGCCACGTCCTCGACGATCGCCTCGACGACGAGGCCGGCGCCGGCCAGGTCCACGAGGCCGCCGGCCGCACCGATCCTGCCGTTCGCGGCCTCCGCCTCGGCGGCGTCGAGGCGGCCCTTGGCGGCCAGCCGGTCCACCCGGTCCTGCACGGACCGCACGCCGGCGGCCGTGCGCTCGCCGTCGGTGTCGTACAGCAGCACGCTGTGACCTGCGAGAAGGGCGACCTGGGCGATGCCCTGGCCCATCGTTCCGGCGCCGATGACCGCCACGGTGCGGGACCGCTCGATTCCTGTCATGACCCCGATCCTCTCGCATGACGTGTCCACAAGGGGCCGCAGGCCCTCTTGTCCCGACCGATCGTTCGGTTACTCTAACTCCAGTCTGCTCTGCCGACCCTGCTCTTGCCTGATCCGGTACCGGCCCCCCGGCCCCGGTCCCAGGCCGCACCCAGCCCGATCTTGCCCGGCTCAACGAGGAGTTGGTCCCTGATGGCCGCCGAGCTCACCGTCCCCCAGCTGTCCGAGAAGCACCGGCCCACCCTCGACCAGGCCCTGGCGGCGATCCGCACCCGCGCCTACTGGTCCCCGCACCCCGAACACCCCAAGGCCTACGGCGAGAGCGCCCCGGCCGACGGCCTGGCGGCCCACGAGGCCGTCCGCGGCACCCGCCTGGACCTCGGCCAGCCCGGCACGGACGGCTGGGCAGGCGGCGAGGTGTCCCCGTTCGGACCCGAGCTGGGCGTCGAGTACCCGCACGTCGACCCGGACGTCCTGCTGCCCGCCATGAAGGCCGGCACGGCCGCCTGGCGCGACGCGGGCCCCGAGACCCGCGCACTGGTCTGCATCGAGATCCTGGCCCGCATCGGCGCCCGGACCCACGAGTTCGCGCACGCCGTCATGCACACCAGCGGCCAGGCGTTCATGATGGCGTTCCAGGCGGGCGGCCCCCACGCCCAGGACCGCGGCCTGGAGGCCGTGGCCTACGCGTACGAGGAGCAGACCCGCGTCCCGGGCTCCGCCGACTGGTCCAAGCCGCAGGGCAAGCGGGACCCGCTGGAGCTGGGCAAGACCTTCACCGCCGTCCCGCGCGGCATCGCGCTGGTCATCGGCTGCAACACCTTCCCGACCTGGAACGGCTACCCGGGCCTGTTCGCCTCGCTCGCCACCGGCAACCCCGTCCTGGTCAAGGCGCACCCCCGGGCCGTGCTCCCGCTCGCCCTGACGGTGCAGGTGGCCCGCGAGGTGCTCGCCGAGGCGGGCTTCGACCCGAACCTCGTCGCGCTGGCGGCCGAGCGGCCCGGCGAGGGCATCGCCAAGACCCTGGCCCTCCGCCCCGAGATCAAGATCATCGACTACACCGGCTCCACGGAGTTCGGCGACTGGCTGGAGACCAACGCCCGCCAGGCCCTCGTCTACACGGAGAAGGCCGGCGTCAACACCGTCGTCATCGACTCCACCGACGACTACAAGGGCATGCTGTCCAACCTGGCCTTCTCGCTGTCCCTGTACAGCGGCCAGATGTGCACCACCCCGCAGAACCTCCTCATCCCGCGCGACGGCATCGACACCGACGCCGGCCGCAAGTCGTACGACGAGGTCGTCGCGGACCTCGCGGCCTCCGTGGGCGGCCTGCTCGGCGACGACGCACGGGCGAACGCCCTGCTCGGCGCCCTGGTCAACCCGGGCGTGAAGGAGCGCCTGGAGGCGGCGGCCGGTCTGGGCGAGGTCGCCCTCGCCTCGCGCGAGGTCGTCAACCCGGAATTCCCGGACGCGGTCGTCCGTACGCCCGTGCTGGTCAAGCTCGACGCGGCCAAGCCCGACGACTCGGCGGCGTTCATGTCCGAGTGCTTCGGCCCGGTGGCCTTCGCGGTGGCGGTGGACTCGACCGCCGACGCCCTGGACCTGCTGCGCCGTACCGTGCGCGACAAGGGCGCCATGACGGTCGGCGCGTACACCTCCTCCCCGGACACCGAGCGTGCCGTCGAGGAGGTCTGCCTGGAGGAGTCCGCGCAGCTCTCCCTGAACCTCACCGGCGGGGTGTACGTCAACCAGACCGCAGCCTTCTCCGACTTCCACGGCTCCGGGGGCAACCCGGCCGCCAACGCCGCTCTGTGCGACGGGGCGTTCGTGGCCAACCGCTTCCGGGTGGTTGAGGTCCGCCGCCAGGCGTAGCGCAACGGCAGACCCTCAGGGGAGGTCCGGCTCCGCGGCCGGGCCTCCCCAGTGGAAGAGCGTCATGGCCACGCTGGTGGCCAGGTTGTAGCTGGAGACCTGCCGGCGCATCGGCAGGGACACCAGGTGGTCGGCGCGGGCCCGCAGCTCCGGCGAGATGCCGTGGCGTTCCGAGCCGAAGGCGAGCACGGCGTCGTCGGGCAGCACGAAGGAGCGGATGCTCTCGCCCTCCGGGTCCAGCGCGTACAGCGGCCCGGGCGGCAGCTCGTCGAGGGAGACCCGCTCCACGGCCGTGGCGTAGTGCAGCCCGGCCCCGGCGCGGACGACGTTGGCGTGCCAAGGGTCGAGGTCGCCGGTGGTGACCACGCCCGTGGCCCCGAAACCCGCCGCCAGCCGCACGACCGCGCCCACGTTGCCCAGGTGGCGGGGGTTGTCGAGGACGACGACGGGCGCCGGCCGGTGCGGCGCGGCGAGGGCCGTCAGGTTCGCGGCCCGGTCCGGGCGGGCGGCCAGGGCTGCCACGCCGGTGGGGTGGACCCGCAGCAGCAGCTCGTGCAGCACCTGGGCGGGCACCTCGCGTACGGCCGCCAGGGCCGCATCGGCGACATCGGGAGCCAGCTCCGCCGCCAGCCTCAGCAGCGCGCCGCGGTCGTCGGCGATCCCGATCCGCACGTCCGCGCCGAAGCGCAGGGCGTGCTTGAGCGCGTGGAAGCCGTCCAGGAGCACGGCGTCGCCCTCCGCCGCCTCCCGCCACCGCAACACGGTCTCCGCGACCTCTCCGCCGTCCCCGTGCCCGTACGTCCCGTCGCGCTCGCTCATCCCCCCACCCTATGAGCCGACGGCCGCCCGGGGCGGTACGGGCAGCTCGGCCCCGGCGTCCGGCGCCGTCTCCGGCGCGGGACCGTCCCCGGCACGGCGGCCGCGCCCCGGCAGGGGCAACCGCCCGCGGACCGCGCCCGCCCGGGCACCCAGCCACAGCAGGAACGCCGTCGGGAGGAAGACCGCGTCCGCGGCGATCATGGCGAGCGAGAAGAACGGCAGGCCGAGGACGACGGCGATCGCCGCGTGCTCCAGGATCATCACGGCCAGCAGGACGTTCTTGACCCGCCGGTTGAACAGCGTGAACGGGAACGCCACCTGCACGGCGACCGTTCCGTACGACAGGAGCATCACCATCACGCCGCTGGCGGCGAGCAGCTCCGACAGGGCGGGCCACGGCGCGAAGTAGTCGAGGTGGAGCGGGTAGTAGAGCGCGGTGCCGTCCTGCCAGCGGGAGCCCTGGACCTTGTACCAGCCGGCGGTCGCGTAGATCAGGCAGACCTCCGCCATGATGATCAGCAGGGCGGCGTTGTGGACGAGGTTCCCGATGACGTCGAAGAGCGCCCGGGCCTCCCCGCGCGGCTCGATGCGGTCGACCACCCACCACACGGCGTGCGCCGTCCACAGCGCGGAGAAGAGCATGATCAGCGCGCCGCCGGTGGCGCCCTTCCCGGCGGTGACGACGAGGACGGCGCCCAGCACCGCCCACAGCAGCGGCCCGGCCAGGTCGCGGGGCGGCGCCGTGCCGTCCACGGCGGCGCGGGCGGTACGCTCCGCCCGCCGGGCGTCCAGCGACCACACCCGTGCGCACCGGGTCAGGACCAGGTAGAGCGCCATGAGGTGGATGACGTTGTCGCCGCCGTCGCCCATGAAGACGGATCGGTTCTGCAGGGACAGCACGCCGATCATGAAGAAGACGGACGTGGCCCGGGTGCGCCAGCCGAGCATCAGCAGCGCACTGGAGAGCACGGCGAGGGCGTAGACCAGCTCGAACCACGGGGCGCCCTCGCCCCACAGCAGCACGGTGAAGGCGTTGTTGGAGGCGATCAGCCGCTCGGCGAGGTCCCAGCTCCAGGGGCCGTCGGGCCCGTACAGCTCGTGGCGGTGGGGGAACTCCCGGAGCAGGAACAGCAGCCAGGTCGCGGAGAAGCCGATGCGTATGACCGCGCTCTGGTACGGACCGAGGGCCTGGCCGGTGACCTTCTGGACGGCGTGCGCGAGGCGGGCCCTCGGCGCGCGGGCCGCGGTCGGCGACGGGGCGGATTCCGGCGTGCTCATCGGTCTGCCTCCGTCACGGTCCACCAGGGCAGTTCCCGGTAGTAGGTCTTGGTGTCGGTCGTCTCGCCGCTCCACGGCGGCGCGGCGACGGACGCGGTGGCCGAGCGGAGCTGGATCCGCAGGACCTCCCCGGCGGGGGCGCCCGGGGCGGGCACGGCCAGCCTGCGCACGACGATCCGCCGCAGGTAGGCCTCGGACAGCTCGCCGCGGTCGCCGGTGGCGCGGTTGCGGTCGTCGTGGGAGCCGGTGAAGAAGTCCCAGGCGCGGCGGAGCTCGTTCTGGTCGACGTGGCTGGGCAGCGGGTTGTGGCGGATGGCCGCGCCGTCCTCGGCGGACAGGTCGCGCCAGGTGGTGGTGACCCGGTCGCCGCCGGCGGTGCGGACCTGGGCGCGCACCTCGACGGCGATGTTCTGCTGGAGCGGGTTGGGGGCGAAGAGCTTCCAGTTCTGTTCGAACTCGGGGTAGACCCAGTCGTCGACCGTCGTGCCGTGCTGCTTGCTCAGCGTGTTCGACGGGGCGACGTGCAGGAAGACCATCGACAGGTGCCAGCAGGCGGCGACGGCGACGGCCGCGAGGGCGAAGGCGGCGGCGATCCGGTACGGGCGCGAGAGCCCGGCGATCCCGGGCTGCCGGGCCGCACCGGGCCCGTCCGCGGCGTCCGCGCCGCCGTCTGCTGCGTCCGCGGCGCCGGCCGTACGGGCCGCGGGGATGTCCGCCGTGACGCCCTGGGCGGGGTCCGCCGCGAGGCCGGCGGGGCCGGTCGCACGGCCGGCCGCACGGCCTTCCGGAAGGCCGTCCGCGGGGCCGGCCGCGGCGTCGTGCTCGTTCGAATCCATCCCCACCCGATCCTCATCCGCCCCACTGAGCCGTCCACAGAGGTTGACACCCTACGGGCCGTCGTCTCACCATTGAAGAGCATGGACCGAACGATCGGTCGGTAGGCCGGTCCCGGCACTCGGCCCACGACCGGACAGCACTCGGCAGCACTCGGCGCAGGACTCGGCAGGAAGCGGGCAGGGGGCCAAGATGGTGGCAACGACCCAACACGCGGCGGACGCGGCGGTCGGGCAGGTGCCGGACCCGGCACTCGTCGCGGCTTTCGACGCGGCCGTGGCGGCCGACGAGCGCGTGGAACCGCGCGACTGGATGCCCGACGACTACCGCGCCACCCTGGTCCGCCAGATGGCACAGCACGCCCACTCCGAGATCATCGGCATGCAGCCGGAGGCCAACTGGATCACCCGCGCGCCCTCGCTGCGGCGCAAGGCGATCCTGATGGCCAAGGTCCAGGACGAGGCGGGACACGGGCTGTACCTGTACAGCGCCGCCGAGACCCTCGGCACCAGCCGGGACGAGCTCCTCGACAAGCTGCACGCCGGGAAGCAGAAGTACTCCTCGATCTTCAACTACCCCACGCTGACCTGGGCCGACGTCGGCGCCATCGGCTGGCTCGTGGACGGCGCGGCGATCACCAACCAAGTGCCGATCTGCCGCTGCTCGTACGGGCCCTACGCCCGCGCGATGGTGCGGATCTGCAAGGAGGAGTCCTTCCACCAGCGCCAGGGGTTCGAGCTCCTGCTCGCCCTGTCGCAGGGCACCGAGGCCCAGCACGCCATGGCCCAGGACGCCGTGAACCGCTGGTGGTGGCCCTCGCTGATGATGTTCGGCCCGCCGGACGACGAGTCCTCGCACTCGGCCCAGTCCATGGCGTGGAAGATCAAGCGGCATTCGAACGACGAACTGCGCCAGCGGTTCGTGGACATCGCGGTACCGCAGGCCGAAGCCCTCGGCCTGACCCTCCCCGACCCCGACCTGCGGTGGAACGAACAGCGCGGTCAGCACGACTTCGGCCGGATCGACTGGACGGAGTTCTGGGAGGTCCTCAAGGGCAACGGCCCGTGCAACGAGCAGCGGATCGAACAGCGCCGCAGGGCCCACGAAGAGGGCGCCTGGGTGAGGGACGCGGCGGCTGAGTACGCCCGCAAGCACGGAGGGGTGAAGGCATGAGCACGTCGGAATGGCCGCTGTGGGAGGTGTTCGTCCGCTCGCGGCGCGGGCTCTCGCACACGCACGCGGGCAGCCTGCACGCACCGGACGCGGAGATGGCGCTGCGCAACGCCCGCGACCTCTACACCCGGCGCAACGAGGGCGTCTCGATCTGGGTGGTCCCGTCCACCGCGGTCACCGCCTCCTCGCCCGACGAGCGCGACCCCTTCTTCGCCCCGTCCGCGGACAAGCCGTACCGCCACCCGACGTTCTACGAAATCCCCGAAGGGGTGCGACACCTGTGACCACGACGGTGAACGGCGCCGCGCTCGCCCTGGGGGACGACGCCCTGGTCCTCGCACAGCGCCTGGGCGAATGGGCCGGCCACGCCCCCGTGCTCGAAGAGGAAGTGGCCCTCGCGAACATCGCGCTGGACCTGCTCGGGCAGGCCCGCATCCTGCTCTCCCTCGCCGGCGACGAGGACGAGCTCGCCTACCTGCGCGAGGAGCGGGAGTTCCGCAACCTGCAACTGGTCGAGCAGCCCAACGGCGACTTCGCGCACACCATCGCCCGCCAGCTGTACTTCTCCGTGTACCAGCACCTGCTGTACACGGAGCTGGCCGCCGGCGACGGCCCGTTCGCCCCGCTGGCCGCCAAGGCCGTCAAGGAGACCGCGTACCACCGCGACCACGCCGAGCAGTGGACCCGGCGGCTCGGCGACGGCACCGAGGAGAGCGCGGCCCGCATGCAGGCCGCCCTGGGCGCCCTGTGGAAGTTCACCGGCGAGATGTTCCGGCCGGTCGACGGCCTGGACCTCGACGCCGCCGCCATGGAGGCCCTGGAGACCGACTGGCTCGCATCGGTCACCGAGACCGTGCAGCAGGCCGGGCTGGCGCTGCCCGAGGGCCCGCGCACCGGCGCCTGGGCCGCGGGCGCCGGCCGCCAGGGCCTGCACACCGAGTCCTTCGGCAGGATGCTCGCCGAGATGCAGCACCTGCACCGCAGCCACCCGGGGGCGACATGGTGACCTCAACGCGCCTCGAAGAGGAACTCGCCGCACTCGCCGGTTCCGTACCCGACCCCGAGCTGCCGGTCCTCACCCTCACCGAGCTCGGCGTGATGCGCGGGGTCCGGATGCTGGGCCCCGGTCGCGCGGAGGTGTCCCTCACCCCCACGTACACCGGCTGCCCCGCCATCGAGGCGATGTCCGCCGACATCGAGCGGGTCCTCGTCGACCACGGCATACCCGACGTGTCGGTGCGCACCGTGCTCTCCCCGGCCTGGTCCACCGACGACATCACCGCCGAAGGCCGGCGCAAGCTCGCCGAGTTCGGCATCGCCCCGCCGCGGCCGCACGCCGCCGAAGGCCCCATACCGCTCACGCTGTCCGTGCGCTGCCCGAACTGCGGCTCCACCGACACCGAGCTGCTGAGCCGTTTCTCCTCCACCGCCTGCAAGGCACTGCGGCGCTGCGTCACCTGCCGCGAACCGTTCGACCACTTCAAGGAGTTGTAGATGGCTGCGGCCCGCCACGGCGCGTTCCACCCGCTCAAGGTCGCGGCGGTCGACCGGCTCACCGACGACGCCGTGGCCCTCACCCTCGAGGTGCCCCCGCAGCTGCGCCAGGACTACCGGCACCTGCCCGGCCAGCACCTGACGCTGCGCAAGGCCGGCCCCGACGGCACCGAGGTCCGCCGTACGTACTCCATCTGCTCCGCCGCGCCCGGCGCCGACGGCCCCGCCTTCCTGCGGGTCGGCGTGCGCCTGGTGGAGGGCGGCGAGTTCTCCACGTACGCCCACAAGGACATCTGCGCCGGGGACGTCCTCGACGTGATGGTCCCGGCCGGCCGGTTCGTCCTCGAACCCCGCCCCGGGCACTACGCCGCCGTCGTCGGCGGCAGCGGCATCACGCCCGTGCTGTCGATCGCCACGACCCTGCTGGCCGCCGAGCCCGAGGCCCGGTTCTGCCTGGTCCGTGCCGACCGCACGGCGGCCTCGACGATGTTCCTCGAGGAGGTCGCCGACCTCAAGGACCGCTATCCGCAGCGCTTCCAGCTGGTCACCGTCCTCTCCCGCGAGGAGCAGGAGGCCGGGCTGCCGTCCGGCCGCCTCGACCGGCAGCGGCTGACCGGGCTGCTGCCCGCGCTGCTCCCGGTCGACGAGGTCGCGGGCTGGTACCTGTGCGGGCCGTACGGCCTGGTGCAGGGCGCCGAGGAGGCCCTGCGCGGCCTGGGCGTCGACCGCACCCGGATCCACGAGGAGATCTTCCACGTCGCCGACAGCGAGGGCGCCCGGACCGCCCCCGCGGCCCGCCCGGCCGCGGCCACGGACTTCACGGTCACCGCGAAGCTCGACGGGCGCTCCGGCAGCTGGCCGGTCCAGGACGGCGAATCCCTGCTGGACGCGGTGCTGCGCAACCGCGCCGACGCCCCGTACGCCTGCAAGGGCGGCGTGTGCGGCACCTGCCGGGCCTTCCTGGTGTCCGGCGAGGTCCGGATGGACCGCAACTTCGCCCTGGAGGAAGAGGAGACCGAAGCGGGCTTCGTCCTGGCCTGCCAGTCGCACCCGGTGACCGACGCGGTGGAAATCGACTTCGACCGCTGACGGCACCGCAGCCACCCGGTCCGCGGGACCGCACCCGCACCCGCACTCGTCCGCCCGCGCCGCGCCGCGCCCTGTCCAATTACAGGAACCTGTTCTATCTTGACGACCCGTCAGACAGGACGGGATCCGGTGCGCGCGCGGGAGGACAGGCAGTGGACTTCACCTTCACCGAGGAACAGCAGGCGGCCGTCGAAGCGGCCAGGGCCGTCTTCGCGGACGTCGCACCCGACGGCGTCCCCAGCCCCGCCCTGCGCCCCGGCGCGGTCGCCGACGACTTCGACCGCCCGCTGTGGGCCAAGCTGGCCGCCTCCGACCTTCTCGGCCTCGTCCTCGCCCCCGAGCACGGCGGCGCCGGCCTGGACACCACCGCCCTGTGCCTCGTCCTGCGCGAAGCGGCAAAGGTCCTGGCCCGGGTGCCGCTGCTGGAACACTGCGCCACGGCCCTCGCCGTCCAGGCCCACGGCGACCCCGCACTCGCCGCCGAACTCCTGCCCCGGGCCGGCCGCGGCGCACTCGTCCTGACCGTCGCCGCCCACGGCCGCACCGGCCACGACCCCGCCGAACTGGCCGTCACCGCCCGCCCCGACGGCGACCACTGGATCCTCGACGGCCTCCAGAGCGCGGTCCCCTGGGCCCACGGCGCCGACGTCATCGCCGTACCCGCCCACACCGGCGAAGGCGACGCCGTCATCGCGCTCGTCCCGCGCACCGGCACCACCGGCCTCACCCTGGCCGACCAGTACTCCACCAGCGGCGAACGCATGGCCGAGCTGACCCTCGACGCCGTACGCCTCCCCGCCGGCCACGTGATCACGCGGACCGGCGCGTGGGAGCGGCTCCGCCAGCTCCTCACCACCGGCACCTGCGCCCTGGCCCTCGGCCTGGGCGAGCACGTCCTGACGATGACCAGCCAGTACACCGCCAAGCGGGAGCAGTTCGGCTTCCCCGTCGCCACCTTCCAGGCCGTCGCCGTCCAGGCCGCCGACCGCTACATCGACCTGCGCGCCATGGAGGTCACCCTCTGGCAGGCCGCCTGGCGCCTCGACAGCGGAGCGGGCGGCCCGCTGCCCAGCGCCGGCGACATCGCGGTCGCCAAGATCTGGGCCTCGGAAGGCGTCCGCCGGGTCGTCCAGACCGCACAGCACCTGCACGGCGGCTTCGGCGCCGACACCGACTACCCGCTCCACCGCTACCACGCCTGGGCCAAGCAGCTGGAGCTGTCCCTCGGCCCGGCGGCCGCCCACGAGGAAGCCCTCGGCGACCTGCTGGCCGCCCATCCCCTCAGCTAGGGGCCGTCCCGTAGACGGTCCGGACGGCGCCTGTGCCGTGCCCCTACAGCACGAAGGCCGGGGCGCCGCTGTCCGTGACCATCGGGCGGCCGGCGCCCTCCCAGGCCTGCATCCCGCCGTCGATGTTCACCGCGTCGACACCCTGCTGGAGCAGGTACTGCGTCACCTGCGCGGACCGGCCGCCGACCCGGCACATCACGTGCACCCGGCGGCCGTCCTCGACGGCCTCCGTCAGCTCACCGAACCGCGCCACGAAACCGCTCATCGGCAGGTGCAGCGCACCCTCGACGTGACCGGCCTGCCATTCGTCGTCCTCCCGCACGTCCAGGACGAAGCCGTCGGCCGGGACGGCCGCAGCGTCCACCGAGGGGAGCGGACCGAAGTTCATAACGCCTTCTCTCGTGTTTTCGGGACCCGGCAGGGACCCGGCAGGTGTCCTACGAACCTATCCGACGAGCTCCGCCAACTCGGCCTCACGCTCGGAGACCTGCGCCAGCAGCTGCTCGGCGATCTCCTCCAGCAGCCGGTCCGGATCGTCCGGAGCCATCCGCAGCATCGCGCCGATCGCGCTCTCCTCGAGCTCCCCGGCCACCACCGTCAGCAGCTCCTTGCGGCGCGCCAGCCACTCCAGCCGCGCATACAGCTCCTCGGCCTCCGTGATCCGGCCGTCCTCCGGCTCCGGACCGGCCGCCCACACCTCGGCCAGCTCCCGCAGCTCCGCCTCGTCGCCCCGGCCGTACGCGGCATTGACCTTCACCAGGAACGCATCCCGGCGCTGCCGCTCCTCGTCGTCCCGCGCCAGGTCGGGATGCGCCTGCCGCACCAGCTCCCGGTACAGCCGCCGCGCCTCCTCCGAGGGCCGCACCCGCTCCGGCGGCCGCACCGAGCGCCCGCCGAGCATCGCCGCGGCGTCGTCGGAGATCCCGTCCGAACCCAGCCAGTCCTGGAACAGCTCGTCCACACCCGGCATCGGCATGACCAGCGCCCGCGCCTCCGCGGCCCGCCGCAGATCCTCCGGATCGCCGGTACGGGCCGCCCGCGCCTCCGCGATCAGCGCATCCAGCTCGTCGAGCCGCGTGTACATCGGCCCGAGCTTCTGGTGGTGCAGCCGGGAGAAGTTCTCGACCTCCACACGGAACGTCTCCACCGCGATCTCGAACTCGATCAGCGCCTGCTCGGCGGCGCGCACGGCCCGCCCCAGCCGCGCCTCGGGCCGCTCGTCGGACTCCGCCTCGGGCTGCCGGCCGTTCTGGGTTTCCTCGCTCACCGGACCAGCCTAAGGGCTGTCCCGTAACCCCCGGCGGGCCCGCAGGTCACACACCCTCCTCGGCCGCCACCCGGCCCGCCCGCACCGCCGCCACCAGATCCGCGTGATCGGCCTCCGTACGGTCCGCATACGCCACCGCGAACGCCGCCACCGCCTCGTCGAACTCCTCGCTCTTGCCGCAGTACCCCGCGACCACCCGCGGATCCGCGCTGTGCGCGTGCGCCCGCGCCAGCAGCGCACCCGTCATCCGCGCGTAGTCGTCCAGCTGCTCCCCCGACAGCGCCGCCGGATCGACACTGCCCTTCCGGTTGCGGAACTGCCGCACCTGGAACGGCCGCCCCTCCACCGTCGTCCAGCCCAGCAAGTTGTCCGACACCACCTGCATCCGCTTCTGGCCGGCCACCACCCGCCGCCCCTCGTGCTGCTCCACCGGCGACTCGAACCCCACCGCCCGCAGGTGCGGCAGCAGCACCGACGGCCGCGCCTCCTTCACCTGCAGCACCAGCGGCTCGCCCCGGTGATCCAGCAGCAGCACCACGTACGACCGCGTCCCCACACTGCCCGTACCCACCACCCGGAACGCCACGTCGTGGATCGCGTACCGCGCCAGCAGCGGCAGCCGGTCCGGCGGCAGCGTCTCCAGATAGCCGCCCAGCGCCACCGCGACCGCCGACGCCTCCTCGTCCCCCACCCGCCGCAGCACCGGCAGCGCGTCCACGAAGCGCCTCCCGCCGGGCACTTCCTCCGTGGACTTCGCCGCGAACCGCGCACTGGTGTTGTTGCGGGCCTTCTGCGCCACCCGCTCCAGCACGCCCACCAGATCCCGTACGTCCGTGTGCGAGACCAGCTCCTCGTCGACGGTCGCGTTCCACGCGTCCAGCACCGGCAGCCGAGCCAGCAGCCGCATCGTCCGCCGGTACGCACCCACCGCATCCAGCGCAGCCGCCCGGCACACGTCCTCGGCCGCACCCGCGACCCGGCCCGCCAGCACCAGCGAGGACGCCAGCCGCTTCACGTCCCACTCCCACGGACCGAACACCGTCTCGTCGAAGTCGTTGAGGTCGATCGCCAGCTGCCCCCGCACGTCCCCGTACAGGCCGAAGTTCGCCGCATGCGCGTCCCCGCACAGCTGCGCACCCACCCCGGTCAGCGGCGTGCCCTCCAGGTCGTGCGCCATCAGACCGGCCGCACCCCGCAGGAAGGCGAACGGATTCGCCGCCATCCGCCCCACCCTTATCGGCGTCAGCTCCGGCACCCGCCCGGCGTTCGACTGCTCGACCGCCGCCACCGCATCCGGACGCCCCGCCACCGGCTCCAGCCGGGCGTGCTCGTACCGCGGCACCCGCGCACGCAGCGCCTTCCCCTCGGCCCGCGGAGCGCCCTGCGCCGTCCGCGGGGCGAACCCGGCCACCTGAGGAATCCGCTCGCCCATGCCAGCCCCCCGCACTCGTCCCACACCGAACCGGCCGACCGGCCGGACCGGCCGGAGCGATCACCCCGGCCGACAGCGGACGACCGTACCCACCCCGGCCGGATCACGGAAGCCGGAACCGCCGTGTCTCACGGCGCCCGCTCAGGGCGCCCCCCCAAGCGCCGCCGCACGGCCCTTCCTCACAGCCCCGCGTCGCGCGCCAGCAGCGCCGCCTGCACCCGGTTCTCGCAGCCCAGCTTCGCCAGGATCCGGCTCACGTACGTCTTCACCGTCGCCTCGCTCATGTGCAGCCGCCGGCCCGCGTCCGCATTCGACAGCCCCTCACCGAGCAGCGCCAGCACCCCGCGCTCCCGCTCGCTCAGCTCCGCCACCATCCGCCGCGCCTCCCCGGCCCGCCCGCCGGCCCGCCCCACGGCCCCCGACGCCAGCTGGTCCACCACGTGCCGCGTCGCCGCCGGGGACAGGTACGCGTCCCCCGCCGCAGCCGCCCGCACCGCGCCGATCAGCTCCGCCGGCGCGGAATCCTTCAACAAAAACCCGGCACCGCCCTCCGCCAGCGCCCGCAACACGTTCTCCTTCTCCCCGAACGTCGTCAGGATCAGCGCCCGCGCCGCCGGCACCGCCCGCCGCAGCTCGGCCAGCGCCGTCAGCCCGTCCATCACCGGCATCTGGATGTCCAGCAGCACCACGTCCGGCGCGTACGCCCGCGCCAGCTCCACCGCCTCACGGCCGTTCGCCGCCTCCGCGACCACCTCGACACCCGGATCCGACGTCAGGATCATCCGGATCCCCGCACGGATCAGCGGCTCGTCGTCGGCGATCACCACCCGCACCACACCGCTCACCACGGAAGCCCTACCTCTTCGCGTTGTACGACGTCTTCTCGATCAGCTTGCCGCCCTTGAAGCAGAAGCGGAAAACGGGCTCCTCGTCCAGCCGGTCGGCCGTCTCCTCCGACAGCAGCACCAGGCACCGCGACCCCGCCGGCCGCTCCGGACCCCCCTCCAGCCCCTGCGTCATCAGCGTCCCGCCCTCCGGAAGCACCCCCCGCACCTCCTCCTCCGACTGCCCCACCCGCACCTCGTCGTACGTCTCCCGCCCCACGATCGACTTCTGCGCCGAACCCACCATCATGAACAGCAGCCCGCCGGCCGCCAGCACCAGCAGCACCACCGCCACCACCGCGATGCCGCACCCCACCGCCAGCCCCCCGAACCGGCCCCCGCCCGACCGGCCCGCCAGCTCCTTGTCCACCGCAGCCCAGTCCATCGGCGCATCCCGCCCCCACAGGGGCACCGCCGTCGCCTGCTGCCCGAAATCGTCCGCAGCCTCCACCGGCGGCACCGTCCGCGCCCCCGGCTGCCCCGCCGGCTCCGCCCCGTACGGCAGCACACCCGCCACCCGGAAACCCCCGTCCGGCGCCGCCCCCGCATGCACCATCCCGCCGACCAGCCGCGCCCGCTCCCGCAGCCCCGTCAGCCCCTGACCCCCACTGACGACCTCACCGGGCCCCGGACCCTCCGCAGGCCCGTTCGCGATCTCCACCACCAGCGAATCGTCCTCGTACCGCAGCTCCACCGCGATCGCCGCACCCGGCGCGTGCTTGTACGCGTTCGTCAGCGCCTCCTGCACGATCCGGTACGCCGCGTGGTCACACGCCGCCGCCAGCGGCCGCTCCACGCCCGACCGCGTCAGCCGCACCCGCGTACCCGCCGCCTGCGCCGCCTCCACCACATCCGCGATCCCCGCCACCCCGCGCGCCGCCGGCTGCGCCTCGTCCCCGCCCGCCGGAGCCTCCACACCGTCGCGCAGGATCCCCACGACCTCCCGCAGCTCGTGCATCGCCGACACCGACGCCTGCCGCAGCACCCCCACCGCCTCCCGCTGACGGTCCGTCAGCGCCGGATCCACCTCCAGCGCACCCGTGTGCACCGCGATCAGCGCCAGCTGGTGCCCCAGGCTGTCGTGCATGTCCTGCGCGATGCGCTGCCGCTCCCGCAGCCGCGCCTGCCCCGACACCATCTCCCGCTCCCGCAGCAACTGCGCATTGCGGTCCTGCAGCGCGTGCAGCAGCGTCCGGCGCTGGTTCCAGTACCGGCTCGCCAGCCCCGGCACCACCGTCGTCGCCAGGAAGATCAGCGTGGACAGCAGGATCAGCGGCAACGGCCGCAGCCACGCCTCCTCCGTGAGCATCCCCACCCCGACGCTCAGCACGAACGCCAGCGTGAACGCCCCCAGCGCCCGGCCCACCCCCACGATCCGGCGACCCGCCGTCCAGCCCGCCAGGATCGTCAGCGGCGCCATCCCCACCAGCCAGCCGGCCAGCGCACACGACACCACCAGCACCCCCGCCGGCAGCCGCCGCCGCACCAACGAGAGCAACGCCACACCGAACCCGGTCGCCGCCACCTTCGGCCACGGGTCCTCCGCAAGGTCCGAGATCCCCGCGCCCATCAGCGCCAGCACCACGGCCAGCACGAACTCCCCGGCCACGCGCCGCCGCGGCCACGCATCCGGGCCCTTCAGCCAGACCCAGCCCCGGCGCACCTTCTCCCACACGTCCACGCCCCGACCCTAGGCAACGGGCCGCCCCGGCCCCCACCACCTTTCGTCGCGCCCCGCCCGACGAAAGTCGCCCTCCCCGCGACGCCCCGGGCACCCCCAGCACCCGCCCGTACCCGGACAACGAAGAAGCCCCGCGGATCCGAAGATCCGCGGGGCTTCCGCTGTGGGCGAGGGGGGATTTGAACCCCCACGTCCCGAAGGACACTGGCACCTGAAGCCAGCGCGTCTGCCGTTCCGCCACTCGCCCGAGTAGCTTCCAGAGGCGTTCCCTTGCGGGCCGTTCCCCTGGCGACATCGGAACATTAGCACGTCGGAGGGGGTGGAATCACATCGCTTTCCCAGCACCCCCGGACCACCCGCTTCCGGCAGGCTGCGCCCCTCCCCTCCCACACTCCCCGCCCGGTGCGGGACACTGTCCGGGAGCCGCCTCTACGATCCCTTGTGAGGGGCAACACTCGTCTGCGGGACAGATAAGGGGAACCAGCCGATTTCCCCACGCGTGGATACGATCAGTAAGCAGTACCAGGGCGACAACGACGGAGGAGGTGCCCCATGGGAGTCCTGAAGCGTTTCGAGCAGCGACTCGAAGGTCTGGTGAACGGCACCTTCGCCAAGGTGTTCAAGTCCGAAGTCCAGCCGGTCGAGATCGCAGGCGCGCTCCAGCGCGAATGCGACAACAACGCCACCATCTGGAACCGCGAGCGCACCGTCGTCCCCAACGACTTCATCGTGGAGCTGAGCGCCGGCGACTACGACCGCCTCAGCCCGTACTCCGGCCAGCTCGGCGACGAACTCGCCGGACTGGTCCGCGACTACGCCAAGCAGCAGCGCTACACGTTCATGGGCCCCATCAAGGTCCACCTGGAAAAGGCCGACGACCTCGACACCGGCCTCTACCGCGTGCGCAGCCGCACCCTGGCGTCCTCCAGCTCCCAGCAGCAGCCCGAACCGCCCCAGCAGGGCAACGCCGCACCCCGCCCCGGCGGATACGGCTACCCGCCCGCCTACGGCGCAGGAGCCCCTGCAGGCGCACCGCCCATGCCGCCCGGACCGCCCCCCGGCGGACCCCAGCGGCGCCCGGCCCCCACCGGCCCCGCCCCCGCAACCGGAGGCGGCGCCACGCGCCGCTGGATCGAGATCAACGGCACCCGCCATCAGATCTCCCGCCCGACGCTGGTGCTCGGCCGGAGCACCGAAGCCGACGTGCGGATCGACGACCCCGGCGTATCCCGTCGGCACTGTGAGATCCGGACCGGAACGCCCTCGACGATCCAGGATCTCGGGTCCACCAACGGCATCGTGGTGGACGGGCAGCACACCACCCGCGCTACGCTCCGCGACGGCTCGCGGATCGTCGTGGGCAGCACCACCATCATTTACCGGCAAGCCGAAGGGTGAAGCGGGGGCAATGTCAGAGCTGACCCTGACGGTCATGCGGTTGGGTTTCCTGGCCGTTCTGTGGCTGTTCGTCATCGTGGCCGTCCAGGTCATCCGCAGCGACCTCTTCGGAACGAGAGTCACGCAGCGCGGCTCCCGCCGCGGCGGCGCCGACAACCGTGCGCAGCAGCAGCCCGGCCGCCAGCAGGCCGCGCCACCACAGCAGCGCCAGCGCCGCGGCGCACCCACCAAGCTGGTCGTATCCGAGGGCACCCTCACCGGCACCACGGTCGCCCTCCAGGGCCAGACCATCACCCTCGGCCGCGCCCACGACTCCACCATCGTGCTGGACGACGACTACGCCTCCAGCCGGCATGCCAGGATCTACCCCGACCGCGACGGCAACTGGATCGTCGAGGACCTCGGGTCCACCAACGGCACGTATCTCGACCGGGCCCGCCTGACCGTCGCGACACCCATTCCCCTGGGCGCCCCGATCCGCATCGGCAAGACCGTCATCGAGCTGCGGAAGTAGTACGAGAATGAGCGAGCGGAGCGAGCGAGCCGCGGCGGTCCCCACAGCGGACCCGAGCGCGCTCCCGACCGGAGGGTGGGCAGTGTGGCTCGAGACCGGTTGTACCCGGAGGCAGCAACGACAGGGCAGGTGCACATGAGTCTGTCCCTGCGGTTCGCCGCCGGATCGCACAAGGGCATGATCCGCGAGGGCAACGAGGACTCCGGCTACGCCGGACCCCGCCTCCTCGCGATCGCCGACGGCATGGGCGGCCAGGCCGCAGGCGAAGTCGCCAGCTCCGAGGTGATCTCCACCCTCGTGCAGCTCGACGACGACGTCCCCGGCTCCGACATCCTCACCGCGCTCGGCGTCGCCGTACAGCGCGCCAACGACCAGCTGCGCGTCATGGTCGAAGAGGACCCCCAGCTCGAAGGCATGGGCACCACGCTCACCGCCCTGCTGTGGACCGGCCAGCGCCTCGGACTCGTCCACGTCGGCGACTCCCGCGCCTACCTCCTCCGCGACGGCGTCCTCACCCAGATCACCCAGGACCACACCTGGGTCCAGCGCCTCGTCGACGAAGGCCGCATCACCGAGGAAGAAGCCACCACCCACCCGCAGCGCTCCCTGCTGATGCGCGCCCTGGGCAGCGGCGACCACGTCGAACCCGACCTCTCCATCCGGGAAGTCCGGGCCGGCGACCGCTACCTCATCTGCTCCGACGGCCTCTCCGGCGTGGTCTCCCACCAGACCCTCGAAGAGACCCTCGCCGGCTACCACGGCCCCCACGAGACCGTGCAGGCCCTCATCCAGCTCGCCCTGCGCGGCGGCGGACCCGACAACATCACCTGCATCGTCGCCGACGTCCTCGACACCGACAGCGGCGACACCCTCGCCGCCCAGTACACCGACACCCCCGTGGTCGTCGGCGCGGTCGCCGAGAACCAGCACCAGCTGTTCGACGGCGGCGCCATGCAGACCCCCGCAGGACGCGCCTCCGGCCTCGGCCGCCACACCCCGCCGCCCGCCCAGGGCTTCGGCCCGCCCGGCAGCGGCGACAGCCCCGGCTACGGCGCCACACCCCAGGCCGACCCCGGCGGATACGGCACGTACGGCGAATACGGCGACCACGACGGCTTCGACGACGACGAATTCGCCCCCCGCAAAGGGCGGAAATGGCTCAAGCGGTCCTTCCTCCTCCTCCTCGCCCTCGGCGTCGTCGGAGGCGGCCTCTACGGCGGCTGGCGCTGGACCCAGACCCAGTACTACGTCGGCGTCAAAGACCAGCACGTAGCCCTCTACCAGGGCATCAGCCAGAACCTCGCCTGGATCAGCCTCTCCAAGGTCGACCAGGACCACCCCGAGATCGAGCTGAAGTACCTCCCGCCCTTCAAGCGCAAGCTCGTCGAGGCCACCATCAGCGAAGGCGACCGCGCCAGCGCCGCCGAGAAGATCCGCGAACTGGCCACCCAGGTCTCCGCCTGCAAGAAGGACGAAGAGCGCCGCAAGGCCGAAGAGACCTCCAAGCCCGCACCCGACAGCGGCACCGCCACGCAGAACAACCCGACACCCACACCCGGCCCCAGCCTCACGGAAGAAGAGAAGAAGCTGGTCAGCCTGTGCGGCAAGCAGTAGTAGCTGGAGCAGTAAGCGGGCACAGGGGGCCTGCCACACCATGAGCGTAGTCACCAACACGACCACCATCGGAGCCATCGAGCTGCCGAGCCGGCGCAACACCGAGCTCCTGCTGCTCGGCTTCGCCGTGGTCATCCCGATCTTCGCCTACGCCAACGTGGGCCTCGCCATCCACGGCAAGCTGCCGCCCGGCATGCTCGCGTACGGCCTCGGACTCGGCCTGCTCGCCGGCATCGCCCACGTCGTCGTACGCCGCTACGCCAAGTACGCCGACCCGCTGCTGCTGCCCCTGGCGACCCTGCTCAACGGCCTCGGACTCGTCCTGATCTGGCGACTCGACCAGTCCGAACGCCTCCAGAACCTCGCCAAGCGGTCCTTCGGCGTGTTCTCCCCCTCCGCCCCGAACCAGCTGCTCTACACCGCCGTCGGCATCGCGCTCTTCATCGGCGTCCTCCTGCTCCTGAAGGACCACCGCGTCCTCCAGCGCTTCACGTACATCTCCATGGCCGCCGCCCTGGTCCTGCTGATCCTGCCGATCGTCCCCGGCCTCGGCGCCGACGTCTTCGGCGCCAAGATCTGGATCAGCGTCGCCGGCTTCTCCATCCAGCCCGGCGAATTCGCCAAGATCGTCCTCGCGGTCTTCTTCGCCGGCTACCTGATGGTCAAGCGCGACGCCCTCGCGCTCGCCTCCCGCCGCTTCATGGGCCTCTACCTGCCCCGCGGACGCGACCTCGGCCCGATCCTGATGATCTGGGCCGTCAGCCTCCTCATCCTGATCTTCGAGAACGACCTCGGCACCTCGCTGCTGTTCTTCGGCATGTTCGTGATCATGCTGTACGTCGCCACCGAGCGGACCAGCTGGATCGTCATCGGCCTCGGCATGTCCGTCGCCGGCGCCGTGCTCGTGGCCTCCTTCTCCTCCCACGTCGCGTACCGCGTCGAAGCCTTCCTCGACCCCTTCAGCTGCTACACCACCTCCGGCGCCTGCGAACAGGTCGGCCAGTCGATCATGAGCTTCGGCTCCGGCGGCGTCCTCGGCGCGGGCTGGGGCCAGGGCAAGTCCGACCTCATCGGATTCGCCGCCAACTCCGACTTCATCTTCTCCACCGTCGGCGAAGAACTCGGCCTCGCCGGAGTGATGGCCTTCCTCCTGCTCTACGGCCTGATCATCGAACGCGGCGTACGCACCGCCCTCGCCGCCCGCGACCCCTTCGGCAAGCTCTTCGCGATCGGCCTCTCCGGCGCCTTCGCGCTCCAGATCTTCGTCGTCGCAGGCGGCGTGATGGGCCTCATCCCGCTCACCGGCATGACCATGCCCTTCCTGGCATCCGGCGGCTCCTCGATCATCGCGAACTGGGCCCTCATCGGCATCCTCATCCGGATCAGCGACACTGCGCGCCGCCCCGCACCGGCCCCCGCCCCGTCCCCCGACTCCGAGATGACCCAGGTGGTCCGCCCGTCATGAACAAGCCCCTGCGCAGAATCTCGATCTTCTGTGGGCTGCTCGTCCTGGCCCTGATGCTCCGCACCAACTGGCTGCAGTACGTCCAGGCCCAGGACCTCAGCACCCGCAAGGAAAACCGCCGGGTCGCCATCGCCCAGTACGCCCAGGAACGCGGCAACATCATCGTCGCCGGCAAGCCCATCACCGGCTCCGCCGTCACCGACGGCAGCGACTACAAGTACAAGCGCACCTACGTCGACGGCCCCATGTGGGCACCCGTCACCGGCTTCGCCTCCCAGGCCTTCGGCTCCAACCAGCTCGAAAAGCTCCACGACGGCATCCTCACCGGCAACGACGACCGGCTCTTCTTCGACCGCACCATCGGAATGTTCACCGGCGAGAAGAAGCAGGGCGGCAACGTCGTCACCACCCTGATGCCCGCCGCCCAGAAGGCCGCCTTCAAGGGCCTCGGCAGCAACAAGGGCGCCGTCGTCGCCCTCGACCCCCGCACCGGCGCCATCCTCGCCCTCGCCAGCGCCCCCTCCTACGACCCGTCCGTCTTCGCCGGCAACTCCAAGGCCGACGAAAAGGCCTGGGTCACCCTCAAGGACAGCAAGAACAAGGAACTGGTCAACCGCGCCCTGCGCGAGACCTACCCGCCGGGGTCCACCTTCAAGGTCGTCACTGCCGCCGCCGCCCTCGAGCACGAGGCCGTCACCGACATCGACGCCCCCACCGACACCCCCGACCCGTACATCCTCCCCGGCACCCGCACCGAGCTGATCAACCAGCACGGCGGCTGCGAGAAGGCCAGCCTCAACGAAGCCCTCAAGGTCTCCTGCAACACCGTCTTCGCGAACATGGGCGACAAGGTCGGCCGCGACGACATGGTCAAGACCGCCGAGGCCTTCGGCTTCAACGACAGCGAGATCGACACCCCGGTCCGCGCCTTCGCCAGCGTCTACGACAAGGGCATGAGCAGGGACGGCAACGCCCAGTCCGCCATCGGCCAGTTCAACACCGCGGCCACCCCCCTCCAGATGGCCATGGTCGCCGCCGCCGTCGCCAACGACGGCAAGCTGATGAAGCCGTACATGGTCGACCAGCTCACCGCCCCCAACCTCGACGTCCTGGAGCGCACCAGCCCCGAGGAGATGAGCCGCCCGCTCTCCGCGGAGAACGCCCAGAAGCTCCAGGAGATGATGGTCAACGTCGTCGAGAACGGCACCGGCAAGAACGCCCGCATCGACGGCGTCACCGTCGGCGGCAAGACCGGCACCGCCCAGCACGGCGAGAAGAACAAGAAGCGCCCCTACGCCTGGTTCATCTCCTACGCCAAGACCGACAAGGGCTCCGTCGCCGTCGCCGTCGTCATCGAGGACAGCGGCGCCACCCGCGAGGACATCAGCGGCGGCGGCCTCGCCGCCCCGGTCGCCAAGGACGTCATGCAGGCGGTACTCAAGGCCCAGGAGTGACCTCCGGGTGACACACCTCACACCGCCGGACCCCCGGCGGCATACGGTACCGGTCCTGTATCAGCCTGCGGTCACGGACGGCAGACACCCGCACGGCCGGTAGCCTTTGCGCGAACAGCACACCGCCGGACCACACACGGGTGCGGTCGGGACTGACGGAGAGGGCTGGAAACGTTATGGAAGAGCCGCGTCGCCTCGGCGGCCGGTACGAGCTGGGCTCGGTGCTCGGCCGTGGTGGCATGGCCGAGGTCTATCTCGCGCACGACACCCGGCTCGGCCGCACCGTCGCCGTGAAGACGCTGCGGGCTGACCTCGCCCGCGACCCGTCCTTCCAGGCCCGGTTCCGCCGGGAGGCCCAGTCCGCCGCCTCGCTCAACCACCCGGCGATCGTCGCCGTCTACGACACCGGCGAGGACTACGTCGACAACATCTCCATCCCGTACATCGTGATGGAGTACGTCGACGGATCCACCCTGCGCGAACTCCTGCACTCCGGCCGCCGACTGCTGCCCGAGCGCACCCTGGAAATGACCATCGGCATCCTCCAGGCCCTCGAGTACTCGCACCGCGCCGGCATCGTCCACCGCGACATCAAGCCCGCGAACGTCATGCTGACCCGCACCGGCCAGGTCAAGGTCATGGACTTCGGCATCGCCCGCGCCATGGGCGACTCCGGCATGACCATGACCCAGACCGCCGCCGTCATCGGCACCGCCCAGTACCTCTCCCCCGAACAGGCCAAGGGCGAACAGGTCGACGCACGCTCCGACCTCTACTCCGCCGGCTGCCTGCTCTACGAGCTGCTCAGCGTGCGGCCCCCGTTCGTCGGCGACTCCCCCGTCGCCGTCGCCTACCAGCACGTACGGGAAGAGCCCCAGCCCCCGAGCAACTTCGACTCCGAGATCACGCCCGAGATGGACGCCATCGTCCTCAAGGCCCTGGTCAAGGACCCCGACTACCGCTACCAGTCCGCCGACGAGATGCGCGCCGACATCGAGGCCTGCCTCGACGGCCAGCCCGTCGCGGCCACCGCCACCATGGGCGCCCCCGGCTACGGCGGCTACGACCAGGGCTACGGCCACGGACACGGGCACCAGGGCTACGACCAGCCCACCACCGCCCTGCGCACGGCCGACCCCGGCCAGACCTCGATGATGCCGCCCATGCCGCCCGGCGGCGACGGCGGCTACCCCCCGCCCGGCTACGACGACGGCGGGCGCGCCAACCGCCGCACCCAGAAGAAGAACAAGGCCTCCACGGTCCTGCTCGCCGCGGCGGCCGTCCTCGTCCTGATCGGCGCCATCCTCATCGGCCAGGCCCTGACCAGCGGCACCGGCAACGACACCTTCGCCGCCCCGAACCTGGTCGGCACGGCCTTCGAGCAGGCCGTCAAGAACGGCGAGAACGCCGGCGTGAAGGTCGTCGAGGCCAAGAGGGAACCCTGCGAGGACCAGCCGAAGGGCAGTGTCTGCAGCCAGGACCCCGCGGCCGGCGCCGACGTCGAGAAGGGCGCGACGATCAA
This sequence comes from Streptomyces sp. NPDC037401, assembly GCF_055602345.1. NCBI lineage: Bacteria > Bacillati > Actinomycetota > Actinomycetes > Kitasatosporales > Streptomycetaceae > Streptomyces > Streptomyces sp. NPDC037401. The sequence goes on along the minus strand of NZ_JBVJWO010000009.1, from coordinate 239,023 downwards.
CGTCGTCGTCTCCACCGGCGCCCCCAAGGTCCTCGTCCCCGACGTCCTCAACGTCTCCTTCGAGGAGGCCGAGAAGACCCTCAAGGACAAGGGCTTCCACGTCGAGCGGAAGAACGAGGAGTCCGAGCGCACGGCCGGCACGGTCCTCGAGCAGGACCCGAAGGGCAGCTCGTCCGTCCAGAAGGGCTCCACGGTCACCCTCACGGTCGCCAAGGAGGCCGAGAAGTCCACGGTGCCCGACCTGATGGGCAAGACCGCGGCAGAGGCCAAGAAGGCCCTGGAGGACGCCGACCTGACGCTCGGCACCACCACCGAGGTCGACTCCACCGCGACCCCGGGCACGGTCGTCAAGCAGAGCCTGGCCCCGAACGAGCAGGTCGCCCCGGGCTCCACCGTCAACGTGGAGATCGCGAAGGCGGCCCAGCAGGTCCAGGTGCCCCAGCTCTTCAACAAGACGGTGGCCGAGGCCAGGCAGATCCTCCAGCAGCAGAACCTGGCCTTCGGGTCCGTGCTGTCGGGTCCGCAGGACGAAAACGCCATCATCCTGACCTCGGAGCCGGGCGCCAACTCCCCGGTCGCCCCCGGCACCGTGATCAACGTCCGCACGATCCAGGGCCAGCAGGACGGCGGCAACGGCAACGGCGGCGGCGACAACCAGGGCGGCGGCTTCCTCGGCGGCCTCCGCGGCAACTGACCCACCCCGCTCCAGTTGAAGGCCCGGTTTCCCCGAAGGGAAACCGGGCCTTTCGTCATGCCTCGCCATACCTGCCTATAAGCGGAACGTGTCCTTATATGTCGGTACTCGTTATCCGGGATGGGGTGGGGTATCGGACCCCGCCCGGGGAGGGAGACGAGGCATGGTGAACGAAACGGCACTGCTGGAATCGAAAGCACTCCGCTCGGGCGTCCTGGACCGCACGGAAGTCCTGGACAAGGTGAAAACACTGTCCCTGCTGCCGGACGGCCTGCACGTGACGACGGCGATGGTGGCGGCGTACTACGAGGTGACCGTCGCGGCCATCCGCCAGCTGAAGGCCCGCCATCGCGATGAGCTCTCCGATAACGGGATGGCCACTCTGTGGGGAGATGAACTCACCGAATTCAAGCGTGACATCCTGTCACGCTATTCGGGTCCACAGGCCCGGTCGAGCCTCACGCTCTACTCCCGCCGGGCCGTTCTGAACGTCGGGATGCTGCTCCGCGACAGCGAAGTCGCACGTCAGGTGCGTACCTACTCCTCGACACCGAGTACACGGCCCGCACGCAGCCTGTGGATAACTTTCTCCACAGGCCCCCGTCAGACGTGCTCCAGACCGCCGTCGTGCCGATGCTCAACGCGATCATCGCGACCCTCGGCGAACACCGCGGTGAGCTCGCCGCGCTCCGGCAGGACGTCGAGGACCTCAAGCGGCGCGTCTACCGGACCGTCGCGCCGACCCGGCCGCTCGCCGGGGTGATGTCCGCGATGGACGCCATGACCTGGCGGCAGTTCGAGCACCACGTCGCCGGACTGCTGCGCCGCGACGGCTGCACGCAGGTCGAGGTGCACGGCGGCCACGGCGACCGCGGCTCCGACATCACCGCACTCACCGCCGACGGCCGCCGCGTCGCCGTCCAGTGCAAGAACTTCGCGCCGTTCCGGTCGATCCTCTCCGGCGAGATGCAGAAGTTCCTGGGCTCGGCCAAGGTCCTCCACAAGGCCGACGTAGCCCTCTACGTGGCCACGTGCAGCTTCACCAGGGAAGCGTTGGCCATTGCCGCCGAGACGGGCGTCACGGCCGTCCACAGGGGCCTTCTGGAGGCGTGGAGCGCCGGAACCACGCTGCAGGTGCTGCGGTAGCCCGCGCCGCTGACCGAGTGCCCCACAGGCACTCGGTCAGCGCAGCTCCGCCGGCGGCGTCCGTGACGCGTCCACCTTCTGCGTGCGCACCAGCTCACCCCACACCACGTACCGGTACTTCGACGTGTAGACCGGCGTGCACGTCGTCAGCGTGATGTAGCGGCCCGCCTTCGTACGCCCCGACTCCTTCGGGACCGGGGCGATCACGTCCACGTTGTACTTCGACGTCTGGCGCAGCTCCGCGAAGACCTTGTAGACGTACCAGGTGTCCCGCGTCTCGAAGACGACCGCGTCGCCCGTCCGCACCTTGTGGATGTTGTGGAACTTCGCCCCGTGCCCGTCCCGGTGCGCCGCCAGCGAGAAGTTCCCCGTCTTCTCCCACGGCAACGCCGACTTCAGCGGCTCCGTGTAGTAGCCCGCCACCCCGTTGTTCAGGACCTCCGCCGACGTCCCCCGCTTCACCAGCACCTCGCCGCCGCCCATCGACGGCACGTGCAGGAAGCCGATCCCGTCCTTCGTGTCCAGCGCCCCCGGCCCGGCCGCGACCGGCGCCGCCTTCCACAGCTCGCGGACCGCGTCACCCCGCTCCGCGGCCGCCCGGTCCGCCAGGACGTTCGTCCACCACAGCGAGTACACGACGAACAGCCCCAGCACGAGACCCGTCGTGATCAACAGCTCCCCGACGAAGCTGAGGACGCCCGCGACGCGGTTGCGCCCGCCCTTCCGCGACACCTGCCGTGACACCCCGTACCCCTGCCCGCTACCCGGCCGACAGCGCGGCCGGCACACCCGCACTGCGTGGGCGTTCCTCGACCATCCTGCCCCACACGATCATCCGGTAGGTGCTCGTGAACTCCGGCGTACAGGTCGTCAGCGTCAGGTACCGCCCCGGCTTCGTGAAACCCGACCCCCGCGGCACCGGCTCGATCACCGACACGTTCGTCGGCGGAGTCTGCGGCAGGATCGAGGTCATCTCGTACGTGTAGTACGCGTCCCGCGTCTCGACCACGATCGGATCCCCCGGCTCCAGCCGGTTGACGTACCGGAACGGCTCGCCGTGCGTGTTCCGGTGCCCCGCCACCGCGAAGTTCCCCGTCTTGTCCGACGGCATCGCCGACTTCAGCGCACCCTCCGCGTAGTGCCCGACCATCCCCCGGTCCAGCACCTTCGCCTTGCTGATGCCCTCCGCGACCGGCACCTTCACGTCCAGCTTCGGGATGTACATGATCGCGAAACCCTGGCCCGGCTCGAACGCACCCACGGGCTCGCGCCCGCCGCCGGCCGCCCAGTCCCGCTCCAAACTCCCCGCCGCACCGTTCGCCTGACGCTCCGCCAGCACGTTCGTGTACCAGAGCTGATAGGTCACGAACAGCAGCATCAGCACGCCCAGCGTGATGAACAGCTCCCCGGCCGCACGGCTCGCGATCACCACCGGACCGCCGCGCGCCCGCCGCCGGGCGCGCTTGGCGGCCTCCTGTGCCGCCCTGCGCCGCGCGGCCCGCCCCCCGGTGGGAGCGGACGGCGCGACCGCGGTCACGCGACGGCCTTGCCCACCACCGGCGCCAGGCCCGCCGACCGGGCCACGGCATCCGCGTCACCACACCGCACCAGCCAGTTCGCCAGCATCCGGTGGCCCCACTCCGTCAGCACCGACTCCGGGTGGAACTGCACGCCCTCGACATCGTGCTCCCGGTGCCGCAGGCCCATGATGATCCCGTCCTCGGTCCGCGCGGTCACCTCCAGCACGTCCGGCAGCGTCTGCGGCTCGGCGGCCAGCGAGTGGTACCGGGTCGCGGTGAACGGCGACGGCAGCCCCTCGAAGACCCCCAGGCCCTCGTGCACCACCGGCGACGTCTTGCCGTGCAGCAGCTCCGGAGCCCGCCCGACCACGCCGCCGTACGCCACGGCCATCGACTGCATGCCCAGGCAGACGCCGAAGACCGGCACGCCGGTCTCCGCACAGTGGCGGACCATGTCCACGCACACGCCGGCCTCTTCCGGGGTCCCCGGGCCCGGCGAGAGCAGCACACCGTCGAAGCCGTCCTGGGCGTGCGCGAGCCCGACCTCGTCGTTGCGCAGCACCTCGCACTCGGCACCGAGCTGGTACAGGTACTGGACCAGGTTGAAAACAAAGCTGTCGTAGTTGTCCACGACCAGAATGCGCGCGCTCACCGGGTGGCTCCCGATCCTTCGTCGACGGTCACATCGTTGAACGGAAGCAGCGGCTCGGCCCACGGGAAGACGTACTGGAACAGCACGAACACCACCGCCGTGACCAGCACCAGGGACAGCAGCGCGCGAACCCACGCGTTGCCCGGCAGATGCCGCCAGATCCAGCCGTACATGCCGTCCGACCCCGTCTTCCCCGTCTCTTCCATTCCGTATCGGGCAACAGACTACGGGCTGGCCTGCCCCGCGGGCCGGGTCTCGGTGAGTTCCGCCCACACGATGAGACGGTGACTGTGCCCCCACTCCGGATCACAGGTGGTGAGCGTGAGGTAACGGCCCGGCACCGTGAACCCCGATTTCCGCGGCACCGGGTCGATGACCGCCACGTCCGTCGGCAGCGTCCGCAACGGCCCCTTGCGCACCGTGTACGTGTATGCCGCCACCGCGTCCTTGAGGATCACCGCGTCTCCCGGGCGCAGCCGCGGGAAGTCCTTGAACGGGTCGCCGTACGTCCGCCGGTGCCCGGCCACGGCCACGTTTCCCGTGCCGCCCGGCGGCGCGGTCCCCTCGTAGTGCCCGAGGCCCTTCTTCAGCACGCCGGTGCCCGTGCCCTCCAGGACCGGCTTGTGCCAGCCGGCCCCGAACCGCGGGATGTACATCACCGCGAAGGCCCGCCCCACCGGGTACGCGACCCGGGCGGACCGCCGGGCGCCCGCCTCCTGCGGGGCTTGCGGGGCTCCCGCGGCGGGCTCCCGGGCCGCCCAGCGGTCCCGCAGCCCCTCCAGCTCCCCGTCCATGGCCCGGTCGGCCTTGACCCCGGTCCAGAACAGCACGTACGCGACGAACAGCACGATGACCGTCCCTGCGGTCAGGCACAGCTCGCTGAAGGTCCGCACGACCAGCCGCAGCACCCGCTCGGGGCGCACGGTCTCACGACGTGGTCTCCACAGGCTTCGCATAGTGGAGGTCCACTGTGCCGGAGTACCCCGGCAGAGTCATCGCCTTGTGCTCGTCCACTTTCCAGCCCAGCCCGTACGCGTTCACGTACGCCTGGTAGTTCTGGATCGCCGGCGACGCGGCCAGCGCGTTCTGCAGCGCGTCCGGGTCGCCGACCGCCGTGACCTTGTACGGCGGGGAGTACACGCGGCCCTGGAGGATCAGGGTGTTGCCCACGCAGCGCACGGCGCTCGTGGAGATCAGGCGCTGGTCCATGACCCGGATCCCGCGGGCGCCGCCCTGCCACAGGGCGTTCACGACGGCCTGCAGGTCCTGCTGGTGGATGACGAGGTCGTTGGGCTGCGGCTCGGGGACGTTGGGGATGCGGGCCTTGGCGCCGGGCGGGGCGTCGTTGAGGGTGACGGTGACGGCCCGGCCGGTGATGGGTTCGGTGCCGGCGGCCTTCTGGAGGGCCTTGAGCCGGGCGTCCTCGGCCGTGGTGCTGCCGTCGTCGCGCTCGGCGAGGGCGTCGACCTGGCGGCGGACGGCGCTGGTGGCGTCCTCGAGGCCGGCGTTCTCGTGGCTGCGCTCCTGGATGAGGTCGGACAGCTTCAGGAGGGAGTCGTCCGTCCGGATGTTCGTACCCTTGGAGGTGTTGAAGCTGGTCACGAAGATGAGTCCGGCAAGGGCGAAGACGGCGAGCGTGAGGAGCCGTACCGGCCTCCGGTCGGAGTCGTCGGAATTGCTCAACGTACCCTTCTCCTTCAACGCCGTAAGAGCCACTACGCTAACGGACGCCCGGGGAGGCAGAGTCCCCAGCGCATCGACAGGAGAGCCCCTCGTGCCGAAGTCACGGATCCGCAAGAAGACCGACTACACGCCGCCGCCGGCAGCCAAGCAGGCCCAGTCCATCAGGCTGACGAACCGCAGCTGGGTGGCACCGGTGATGCTGGCGCTGTTCCTGATCGGTCTCGCCTGGATCGTGATGTTCTACGTCACCGACACCCGGCTGCCCGTCGAATCCCTGGGCAACTGGAACATCGTGGTCGGTTTCGGCTTCATCGCCGCGGGGTTCGGCGTATCCACCCAGTGGAAGTAAGTCAAGCTCTCCCCATACTTATCCACAGCGCTATCCACAGCTGAGGAAAAGACAGAAGATCTGTGGATAACTTGGACCCAGGTTGACGCCGGTGTGATTGATTCGGCCGTCTACCTGGGTCCTTGTCTGTCCGGGGCGTGTTCCGCATCGTGCACAAGATCCACCACGGACTGTGGACAACTTGTGCTGTGGGTGACTGCTCAGGTGAGCGCAGCGGTCCTCAGGAGCACGGTGACGACGACGGCGAGGATCACGACCGCGTAGGTTCCCCACTGCCAGAGCGCGCGGTGGTTGCGGGGGGCGTGGACCATGCCGATGCCGATGGCGGCGCCGCCGACGAGCCCGCCGATGTGGGCCTGCCAGGAGATCCCGCTCCAGCCGAAGGTCAGCACGAGGTTGAGGACGAGCAGGGCGATCATGGGGCGCATGTCGTAGCGCATGCGGCGCATGAGGACGGCGGTGGCGCCGAAGAGCCCGAAGATCGCCCCGGAGGCGCCGAGGGTGAGGCTGAGGGGCGGTTCGAGCAGGTAGACGAGGGCGCTTCCGGTGAGTCCCGAGCCGAGGTAGAGGGCGATGTACCGCGCGCGTCCGAGGGCGGCTTCGAGCGGCGGCCCGAGGAACCACAGGCTGAGCATGTTGAAGCCGATGTGCCAGATCTCGGCGTGCAGGAACACCGACGTGACCAGCCGGTACCACTGGCCTCCGGCGACGCCCTGGACGGTGCCGTCGATGTCGAGGTAGCCGCCGATGAGGGCGAGCTGGTCGACGAACCGGTCTCCGTAGACGCGTACGCCGAGGAAGACCGCCAGGTTGATGCCGATGAGCAGCTTGGTGACGAGGCTGGTGTCGGTGGCGAGCGTGCCGCCGGCGACGGTGCGGGGTTCGGTGGCGGCGGGGCTGTGGCCCGTGCCGGATCCGGTGCGGACGCAGTCGGGGCACTGGAAGCCGACGGATGCGTCGATCATGCATTCGGGGCAGATCGGGCGGTCGCAGCGGGTGCAGCGGATGCCGGTTTCGCGGTCCGGGTGCCGGTAGCAGTGCGGCAGTTCGTCGGTGTCCATGGCCCCCGCCCGGTTCAGCGCTTCTCGATGACGACGGTTTCGATGACCACGTCGTGCAGGGGGCGCTCGGTGCGCGGGTTGGTGGGGCTCCCGGCGATGGCGCTGACGACCTTGCGGCTGGCTTCGTCGGTGACCTCGCCGAAGATGGTGTGCTTGCGGGTCAGCCAGGCGGTGGGGGCGACGGTGATGAAGAACTGGGAGCCGTTGGTGCCGGGGCCGGCGTTCGCCATGGCCAGCAGGTAGGGCTTGGTGAAGGCGAGGTCGGGGTGGAACTCGTCGGCGAACTGGTAGCCGGGGCCGCCGGTGCCGTTGCCGAGGGGGTCGCCGCCCTGGATCATGAAGCCGCTGATGACGCGGTGGAAGACGGTGCCGTCGTAGAGGCGGTCGGTGGACTTGATGCCGGTTTCCGGGTTGGTCCACTCCCGCTCGCCCTGGGCGAGCTCGACGAAGTTGCGGACCGTTTTCGGGGCGTGGTTGGGCAGCAGTTCGATCTCGATGTCGCCCTGGTTGGTCTTCAGGGTGGCGTAAAGCTTCTCGGCCACGAATCTGCCTTCCGTATTCCTCGGTCGTTCTCAGTCTTCGCTGACGTCCCTCGATCCTCGCATGGACCAAGGTGCCTGCGAGGGGGACACCCAGATGCCTTTCCTCGCATGCCTCCGGGCGGTTTGACAGGCATGATCCGACAAAGGGTGGAAAGGTGAGCTGTGTCCGCCACCGAGGAGGAGGATCACGTGACCCGCAACGACGGCGTGCGCGCCGCTACGAGCACGGCGAAGGACAGCATCCGGCACGCAGCGGAAGTGGTGGCGCCGTACGCAGGGACTGCCAAGGACGCAGCGGTGCACTACGCGCACGAGACGCGCGTGATGGTCGCGCCGAAGGTTTCGACTGCGGCCCAAGAGGCCGCCCGGCAGTGCCGTACGCAGTACGGCGCCCATGTGGCGCCACACCTGGCGCAGGCCCGCGGTGCACTGCCGCCGCAGGTCGACGAGGCCGCCACGAGGATGGTCCGCGGTACGCGCAGGGCGGCCCGGCAGGCCGTCGACTACGCGCAGCCGCGGTGGGAGAGTGCGGTCGCGGCGGCGCAGCCGGTGGCCGAGGAGGCTGCTTCGCGGTCGGTCGCGGCTGTCGCGGCGCTGCGCGGCCAGGTGTCGGCGGACGAGGTCCGCAGGCTGGTGAAGCGGCAGCGGCGGCGTGCTCGTGCTGGCAAGGTGTTCAAAGGCGTGGCGATCGTGGGCCTGCTGGCGGCCGGTGCGTACGCCGCGTGGCGCTGGTGGGACCAGCAGTCGAACCCGGACTGGCTGGTGGAGCCGCCGGCGGCGACGGAGGTGTCGGACCGGGGCGGGCTGTCCTCGGTGGACGGCAGTGGTGGTCGTCTGGACGACGAGATCGCGGCGAAGGAGGCCGAGGCGGACGCGGACGGGAACGACGGCCGCCGCTGAGCCGGCAGGTGTGCGCGGGCCGCGGCCCGGATCCCGTGACGGGATCCGGGCCGTGGCCGTTTCGCGTGTGCCGTTTCGCGTGCTCAGGCCTTGTCGCCGTGATCGCCGTGGTCGCCGTGGGGCGGCGGCTTGGGCGCGGACCTCTTGGCCGTTCCGGGCGGTGCCGGGTGCGTCGCGGACCTGGATCCGGTGTCCGGCTCGTGGGGGACGGCGGTGTGCTGCGGCGGCGCGGAGCGCTTGGCCGCTTCCGGCGGGGTGTGGCTGAGGTCCATGCCGGGGGCGAGGGACACGGGGCGCGTGGGCGGCGGGGGCGCCGCCATGCGTTCGGCGGTCCGCCGGGCCGCGTCGGCGGACTCCGCTGCGCGGGCGGTTCCGGCGGCTGCGGCGGAGCCCTTCCCGGCGGCTTCGTCCGCCTTCTGCTTGTCGTGCTTGAGGAAGTCGAAGAGTCCCATGATCGTGTACGCCTCCGGCGGGTGCGGTCCCCTTCCTCCACTGTCCTGCACACCTGTGCGGACCGCGCCTCGCGTACGCCGTCCGGGGGACGGGGCCGGTGAGGGGCTTCGAATCCGCGTTGCGGCGCGCCCGGCGGGGCGGATTTCATGGCTGCCCCCGCCGATGCTCGAGGAGTCGTGATGGTTCAGGTGCTGCGCATGTCCCGGTTGATGGTCAAGACGCTGCGCGAGGATCCGGCGGACGCGGAGACGGTGAGCCACCGGCTGCTGGTGCGGGCGGGGTACGTGCGGCGGAGTTCGGCCGGCGTGTGGAGCTGGCTGCCGCTGGGGCGCAAGGTCCTGGAGAACGTGTCCCGTGTGGTGCGGGAGGAGATGGACGCGGCCGGCGGGCAGGAGGTGCTGCTGCCGGCGCTGCTGCCTCGGGAGCCGTACGAGGCGAGCGGCCGCTGGGAGGAGTACGGGGAGCTGCTGTTCCGGCTGCGGGACCGCAAGGGCGCGGACTATCTGCTGGGGCCGACGCACGACGAGGTCTTCACGCTGCTGGTGAAGGACCAGTGCGCGTCGTACAAGGACCTGCCGGTGATCCTCTATCAGATCCAGACGAAGTACCGCGACGAGGCGAGGCCGCGGTCGGGGGTGCTGCGGGGCCGCGAGTTCCTGATGAAGGACGCGTATTCGTTCGACGTGTCGGACGAGGGGCTCGCGCAGTCGTACGCCGTGCACCGTGCGGCGTACCGGCGGATCTTCACGCGGCTGGGGCTGGACTTCCGTATCTGCGCGGCGGTGTCGGGGGCGATGGGCGGTTCGGCGTCGGAGGAGTTCCTGGCGCCGGCGGCTGCGGGGGAGGACACGTACGCCGACTGCCGGTCGTGCGGGTACGCGGCGAACACCGAGGCGGTGACGTTCGTGCCGGAGCCGGTGCCGGAGGCGGTGGCGGCGGGCCGCGGGGCGCTCGGCGAGGTGGACACCCCGGATACGCCGACGATCGAGCTGCTGGCCGCGCGGCTGGGCGTGCCGGCGTCGGCGACGCTGAAGAACCTGCTGGTGAAGGTGGACGGGGAGATCGTCGCGGTGGGCGTGCCGGGCGACCGGGAGGTGGATCTCGGGAAGCTGGCCGAGCACCTGGCCCCGGCGGTGGTGGAGCTGGTGACGGAGGAGGACTTCGCCGTCCGCCCTGATCTGGTGCGGGGGTACGTGGGCCCGCAGGGGCTGGGGTCCGTGCGCTATCTGGCGGATCCGCGGGTGGCTCCGGGCACGGCGTGGGTGACGGGCGCGAACCGGCCGGGCGTGCATGCGCGGGACGTGGTGTGCGGCCGGGACTTCACGGTGGACCGCTACCTCGACGTGGTCGTGGTGCAGGACGGGGATCCCTGCCCGTCCTGCGGCGCCGGGCTGGCGCTGGACCGGGCGGTGGAGGTCGGCCACATCTTCCAGCTGGGCCGCAAGTACGCCGATGTCTTCGGTCTGGACGTGCTGGGCCCGGAGGGCAAGCCGGTGCGGGTCACGATGGGCTCGTACGGCATCGGGGTGTCCCGGGTGGTGGCGGCGCTGGCGGAGCAGTCGGCGGACGAGCGGGGGCTGTGCTGGCCCGCGGAGGTGGCACCGGCGGACGTCCACGTGGTCGCAGCGGGCAAGGCGGTGCAGACGGAACTGGCGCTGGAGCTCGCGCAGCGCCTGGCGGCTGCCGGGGTCCGGGTGCTCGTGGACGACCGGGCGGGGGTGTCCGTGGGGGTCAAGTTCACGGATGCGGAGCTGATCGGGGTGCCGCGGATCCTGGTGGTGGGCCGGGGGGCCGCGGAGGGTGTGGTGGAGCTGCGCGACCGGCGCTCGGGGGCGCGCGAGGAGCTCCCGGTGGCGGCGGCGGTGGCCCGCTTCGCCGGCTGAACCGGCGTCCCGGGACGCCCGGCCGTCCGCCCCGGGACGCCCGGTCCGCGGATTCTTCGCGGGCGCCGCCCCCGAAACCGGCGCCCGCGACGGGCTGCCGTCTCACCGGGGGCGGTGCGCACTGGCCGCCGAACTCCGGCCCCGGCAGGGCCCGGTGAGCCCCTCCGCAGTCTGCGCCGGCGCACGCAAAAAGACCCCTCCGACCAGCGTTTCCGCAGGTCGGAGGGGTCTTTCTTGTGGAGCCTAGGGGAGTCGAACCCCTGACATCTGCCATGCAAAGACAGCGCTCTACCAACTGAGCTAAGGCCCCGGAACATGGATGCGCCCACCGACGAGAAGTCGCTCGGCCACGTCCGCAGACCAGAGTACCGGGTCACCCCCGGGATACCGCAAAATGATAGGGACTCCCGGTCTGCGACCACGCTCCGTAAGATGCTCGCGAGGTTCGCACCAGCGAAGGGGAGTAGTAGTGGACGCAGTGCAGCAAGAGGCCACGGCGAGAGCCAGGGAACTTCAGCGGAGCTGGTACGGGGAGCCGCTCGGCGCCCTCTTCCGCCGGCTCATAGATGACCTCGGCCTCAACCAGGCCCGCCTCGCTGCCGTGCTGGGCCTTTCGGCGCCCATGCTGTCCCAGCTGATGAGCGGCCAGCGGGCCAAGATCGGCAACCCGGCAGTGGTCCAGCGCGTCCAGGCCCTCCAGGAACTGGCCGGACTCGTGGCCGACGGCAGCGTCAGCGCAGTGGAGGCCACGGACCGGATGGACGAGATCAAGAAGACCCAGGGCGGCTCGGTGCTCAGCAACACCGGCCAGACCACGACGAGTTCCGGTGCCCCCACCGTCAAGCGCGTCGTCCGCGAGATCCAGTCGCTGCTGCGCTCGGTCGCGGCCGCCGGCGACATCATCGATGCCGCGGACTCCCTCGCCCCGACCCACCCGGAACTGGCAGAGTTCCTCCGGGTGTACGGCGCCGGGCGCACCGCGGACGCGGTGTCCCACTACGAGGCGCACCAGGGCTGACACCAGACGGGGAGCGGGCGCAGCGCGATGGGTGAGGTCTTCGCCGGTCGGTACGAACTGATCGATCCGATCGGACGAGGGGGAGTCGGCGCCGTCTGGCGGGCCTGGGACCACCGGCGGCGGCGGTACGTCGCCGCGAAGGTGCTCCAGCAGAGCGACGCCCACACCCTGCTGCGCTTCGTGCGCGAGCAGGCGCTGCGGATCGACCACCCGCACGTGCTGGCCCCGGCCAGCTGGGCGGCGGACGACGACAAGGTGCTGTTCACCATGGACCTGGTGAGCGGCGGCTCCCTCGCCCATGTCATCGGCGACTACGGGCCGCTCCCGGCCCGGTTCGTCTGCACTCTCCTCGACCAGCTGCTGTCCGGGCTGGCCGCGGTGCACGCGGAAGGCGTCGTGCACCGCGACATCAAGCCCGCGAACATCCTGATGGAGGCCACCGGGACCGGGCGGCCGCACCTGCGGCTGTCCGACTTCGGCATCTCCATGCGCATGGGCGAGCCCCGGCTCACCGAGACCAACTACGTCGTCGGGACGCCCGGTTACTTCGCCCCCGAGCAACTGCTCGGCGCCGAGCCCGATTTCTCCGCGGACCTCTTCGCCGTCGGCCTCGTCGCGCTGTACCTGCTGCAGGGTCAGAAACCAGATTCCCAGGCCCTCGTGGAGCACTTCTTGGTCCACGGCACCCCCGCGGCCCCGCAGGGCTTCCCCGAGCCGCTGTGGCAGGTGCTCGCGACCCTCCTCCAGCCGGACCCCCAGGCCCGCTTCCGGACCGCCACAGGGGCGCGCAAGGCCCTTGCCGAGGCCGTGGACCTGCTGCCGCCCGCAGCGGCCGACGAGGAGCCCGTCGAGGTGTTCGACCAGCTGGGTCCGCTGCCCGCCGGATTCGGCCCCTCAGGCCCCGCCACGGCCCCGCCGTCACCGCCCCCGGCCACGCCCTCGCCGTCGCCCACGCCGTCACCCTTGCCGCCGCCCTCGCCCTCGGCCTCGGCCGCCCCCGTACCGGCGCAGTTCGGCCCTCCGCCGCAGCCCGTGCACACGCCCGGTCCGGCGACCGTCTACTCGCCGGGCGATCCCACCCAGACCGCGTACACCGCGCCCGCCCCGCAGACCGCACACGGGGCCCGTGCGGTCCCCGGTGGGCAAGCGCACTACGGCGGTGTTTCACGTGAAACATCGGCGTCGGAGACCGGAAGCTTCCACCTGGCCCCGCCGGCCGACTCCACCCGGCCCTACACCGCCCCCCAGCCGGCCCGCGGGCCGCTGGATCAGCCCGGCGCCCGCCAGCCGTCGGCGGGCCCGCCCGCCAAGGTGGCCGTACCGGTGCTGCTGCTGGCCCTGGTGTGCTTCGCCGTCGGCTTCTGGGCCCTCACGCAGACCTGACGCCGGCCCGCCGGGCCAGCAGCGTCCACGCGCCCAGTCCGAGCACGAGCACCGTGCCGGTCCCGATGCCGCCCGCGGCCACGATGCCCATGGTGGAGCGCCGGTCGGCGGCGTCCTGCGCCTCGGCCGCCGTCAGGCCCTCCCGGGCGGCCGTCCGGTCGTCCCCGGAGACCCCGAAACCGGCGGCGACGGCGTCCTCGCCGTAGGCGGGGGCCCCGGCCTCGGTGCCCTCGACCTTCACCCGCAGGGTGAGCGGGATCGGCTCGGCGTCCGCCACGAACTCGCCGACCTCCTGATCCACCGTCACGGCCAGGTAGTACCAGCCGGCGACCCGGGTCTGCCGCACCCACCCGTCGTTGGAGTAGCGGTTGTTGTAGGCCACGGGAGCCGTCTTGCCGAAGGCGACCATCGCCTGCTTGCCGTCGTACGACTTGCTCTCCGAGCCGACCTCGGTGCGGACCGGGCTGTAGAGGGTCATGGCGAGCCCGGAGCCCGCGGACCCGTAGTCCTTGGTCATCTTCGGCGCCTTGGCCAGCTCCGCGCTGACGCTGAGCTGGCGGCCCCACTCCACCGGGATCCGGTAGAAGCGGGTCTCGCCGGGCCGCAGCCCGTCCTGCCAGGCGCCCGTCTCCAGGGCCCGCGCGTCGTTGAAGCCCGTACCGCCCGTGCGGACCGTGCCCGCCCCGGAGGGCGGCACCGGCGGCGTCGAGGGCCAGGCGCTCACGGCCGGCTCGGGGGCGCTGCCGGTCGTCAGGCCGGGCTCGCGCATCACCTTCAGCTCGACCGGCCAGTCGCCCTGCGCCGAGTCCTTGTCGGAGGTGCGCACGATCTTCACGTAGTACGTGCCGCGGTCCTGGCAGTCGCCATCCTCCTGGAGCCGCCGTACGGCCACGTCGGAGATCGGGCGGGGCTGGTACGAGCCGAAGGTGGCGCGGTCGCCGCTGCCGCACTCCTGACCGCCGCGGGTCATCAGCACCACGTCGATGCCGTCCCCGTAGGCGACCTTCGCGCCCGGAGCGGGCCGGGCCACCGCCGAGATGTACACGCTCGACCGGTCGTCCAGGGACAGTTGGTAGAACCGCTCACCGGGCGCGAGGGTGTCCTCGTACGTCCCGCCGGCCTCCAGCGTCGGCGCCGTGGCCGAGCTGTCGCCGCCCTGGACGGGCCGGCTGCCCGGCCCCTTCACGTACGGGTACTCGGCCGCGTGGGCCGCTCCCGGGACGCCCGCGAGCAGCCACACCGCCGCTCCCGCCGCCACCGCTCCACGGAACTGCCTCTTCACGCCCCACCCCACGGCACACACCGGATTTGCCACCGCAAGCCAAAACTTTGCAAACCTGAATTTATCGTCGCAGAACAGCACAAAGCCCCGGCCGCAGCGGCAGCCGGGGCTTCATGAACTCAGCCTTGGGTCTCACACACCGGAACCGGACGGCACCGAGTCGGTCGCCTCGGTCCACAGGTCCTGCTCGGCGCGGTCCGCCTGGATCTGGCGGTACACGAGGAGCCCGCCGATGGCGGCCAGTGCAACCAGGAGAAGCTTCTTCACCGCGCGACCTCGTCTTTCATTGACGTTGGGGACTTCTGGCGCCCGACTATACACACCGACCGATACCGATTGGTTATCTGGGAACGACCCAACTGCCGCAACGGCAACGGCCCGGCGGAGAATCTCCGCCGGGCCGTTGCCGTTCTGTGGGGCTAACAGGATTTGAACCTGTGGCCTCATCCTTATCAGGGATGCGCTCTAACCAACTGAGCTATAGCCCCTCCGCGCTGCGCGCTGACTCCTGAAGATTAGCGCACAGACCCGGGAGTTCCCAAATCGCTGGTCACAGGCCTACTCGTCCTCGGCGAGGGTGAGCTCAACACCGCCCACGAAGCCCGCCGAGAGGTTGTAGATGAAGGCGCCCAGCGTCGCCAGCGCCGTTGCCAGCACCACGTCGATCACCGCGATCACCGACGTGAAGATCAGCACCCGCGGCAGCGAAAGGAACGACTGGAGGTCGAAGCCGTTGGACTCGTTCGAGCCAGTGGCCTCGCTGATGGTCCCGCCGACCGTCGAGAACACCCCCATGGCGTCCATGACCATCCACAGCACCGCGGACGCCACGATCGTGCAGATGCCCAGCGCGATCGACAGCAGGAAGCTGA
The DNA here is from genome assembly GCF_055602345.1 of Streptomyces sp. NPDC037401. NCBI lineage: Bacteria > Bacillati > Actinomycetota > Actinomycetes > Kitasatosporales > Streptomycetaceae > Streptomyces > Streptomyces sp. NPDC037401. The sequence goes on along the minus strand of NZ_JBVJWO010000009.1, from coordinate 223,585 downwards.
CCTTCATCACCGACCACGGGTCGGCCTTCGCCACCCGCAGCCGCGCCTTGCGGGTACGCGGGGTCGTCCGGGCCGCGCCCGTGCGCGGGACCCGCTCACCGCCCCGCGCGGGCGCCCCCGGGCCGGCGCCCGGGGTCGCGTACGCCTGCGGCGGGTGGTACGGCCCCGCCTGGGGCTGTGCCTGCGCTGCCTGCGCCATCGCCTGAGGCTGCGCCTGCGGCTGCGGTGCTCGCGGGTCTCGCGGGTCCGTCACGGTTCCCCCCTTGGAGTCCGCGGCCGGGCCACGGGCACCGTTCGCTCCAGGCGTGGCCGATCCGGCGCCCGTGGCTCCACTCACGCTTTACTCCTCGTGCTCCCCGGCCGGGGCTTCGGTGCCCTCGGCGGCCTCCACGGCCTGTCCCTCGGCCGCGTCGGTCTCGTCGACCTCTTCAGCGTCCTGACCGGCCTCGGCGTTACGAGCGATGCCGACCACGGCATCGCGCTTCCCCAGGTTGATCAGCTGGACGCCCATGGTGTCACGGCCGGTCTCCCTGACTTCATTGACGCGCGTACGAATCACACCACCACTGAGGGTGATTGCAAGGATTTCGTCGGTTTCGTCCACCACGAGCGCTCCCACGAGCGACCCGCGGTCCTCCACAATCTTGGCCGCCTTGATACCCAGACCACCACGGCCCTGGACGCGGTACTCGTCCACCGGCGTCCGCTTGGCGTAGCCGCCGTCGGTCGCGGTGAACACGAACGTACCCGGGCGCACCACGCTCATGGAGAGCAGTTCGTCACCTTCACGGAAACTCATGCCCTTCACACCGGACGTCGCACGGCCCATCGGGCGCAGCGCGTCGTCGGTGGCCGTGAAACGGATCGACTGCGCCTTCTTGCTGATGAGCAGCAGATCGTCCTCGGCGGACACCAGCTCCGCACCGATCAGCTCGTCGGCAGTGCCGTCGGCGCCGTCGGCGCCCGTCTCCCGGAGGTTGATCGCGATGACGCCACCCGAACGGGGCGAGTCGTAGTCCTTCAGCGCCGTCTTCTTCACCAGACCGGCCTTCGTGGCCAGGATCAGGTACGGAGCCGCGTCGTAGTCGCGGATCGCGAGGATCTGCGCGATCTTCTCGTCCGGCTGGAACGCAAGCAGGTTCGCCACGTGCTGACCACGCGCGTCCCGGCCCGCATCCGGCAGCTCGTACGCCTTGGACCGGTACACCCGGCCCTTGTTCGTGAAGAACAGCAGCCAGTGGTGCGTCGTCGACACGAAGAAGTGGTCGACCAGGTCGTCCTGCTTCAGCTTCGTGCCGCGCACGCCCTTGCCGCCGCGCTTCTGCGAGCGGTAGTCCTCGGTCTTGGTCCGCTTGACGTAACCGCCGTGCGTGATCGTGACGACGATGTCCTCTTCGGCGATCAGGTCCTCGATGGACATGTCACCGTCGAACGGCACCAGCTTGGACCGCCGGTCGTCACCGAACTTCTCGACGATCGCCGCCAGCTCCTCGCTGACGATCGAACGCTGCTTCTCCGGCGACGCCAGGATCGCGTTGTACTCGTTGATCTTGGCCTGGAGCTCGTCGTGCTCCGCGACGATCTTCTGCCGCTCCAGGGCCGCCAGGCGCCGCAGCTGCATCTCCAGGATGGCGTTCGCCTGGATCTCGTCGATCTCCAGCAGGCCCATCAGGCCCTCGCGCGCGATCTCGACGGTGTTGCTGCGCCGGATCAGCGCGATGACCTCGTCGATCGCATCCAGCGCCTTCAGCAGACCGCGCAGGATGTGAGCGCGCTCCTCCGCCTTGCGCAGCCGGAACTTCGTACGCCGGACGATGACCTCGATCTGGTGCTGCACCCAGTGACGGATGAACGCGTCGATCGACAGCGTGCGCGGCACCCCGTCGACCAGCGCCAGCATGTTCGCGCCGAAGTTCGTCTGCAGATCGGTGTGCTTGTACAGGTTGTTCAGCACGACCTTGGCGACCGCGTCCCGCTTGAGGACGATCACCAGGCGCTGGCCGGTCCGCGACGAGGTCTCGTCGCGGACGTCCGCGATCCCGCCGATCTTGCCGTCCTTCACCAGGTCGGCGATCTTCTGCGCGAGGTTGTCGGGGTTGGTCTGGTACGGAAGCTCCGTCACCACCAGGCACTGGCGGTTCTGGATCTCCTCGACCTCCACCACCGCGCGCATCGTGATCGAGCCGCGGCCGGTCCGGTACGCCTCCTCGATGCCCTTGCGGCCCACCACCAGCGCACCCGACGGGAAGTCAGGGCCCTTGATCCGCTCGAGGAGCGCGTCCTGCAGCTCCTCGTGCGACGCGTCCGGGTGCTCCAGCGCCCACTGCGCGCCGGCCGCGACCTCGCGGAGGTTGTGCGGCGGGATGTTCGTCGCCATACCGACCGCGATACCCGCCGAACCGTTCACCAGCAGGTTCGGGAAGCGCGCCGGCAGAACCGTCGGCTCCTGGTTGCGGCCGTCGTAGTTGTCCGTGAAGTCGACGGTCTCCTCGTCGATGTCCCGGAGCATCTCCATGGCCAGCGGCATCAGCTTGCACTCGGTGTACCGCATCGCGGCCGCCGGGTCGTTGCCCGGAGAACCGAAGTTGCCGTTCGAGTCCACGAGCGGCATGCGCATCGACCACGGCTGCGCCAGGCGGACCAGCGCGTCGTAGATCGAGGAGTCACCGTGCGGGTGGTACGTGCCCATGACGTCACCGACGACACGGGCGCACTTGTAGAAGCCCTTCTCGGGCCGGTACCCGCCGTCGTACATCGCGTACAGCACGCGCCGGTGCACGGGCTTGAGGCCGTCCCGCACGTCGGGCAGCGCACGCGACACGATGACGGACATCGCGTAGTCGAGGTAGGAGCGCTGCATCTCCGTCTCGAGCCCCACGGGCTCGATCCGCAGCTGCGGCCCCTCATCGGGCGTCTCGGTGGAAACAGGAGTGTTCTCGTCGGCCATTGCTGGTCAGAAGTCCTTTCAGGCGGTCAGCTGAGACCGACTCAGATGTCGAGGAAGCGGACGTCCTTGGCGTTGCGCTGGATGAACGAACGCCGGGCCTCGACGTCCTCACCCATCAGCACCGAGAACAGGTCGTCGGCCTGCGCCGCGTCGTCCAGCGTCACCTGGCCGAGGACCCGGTGGTCCACGTCCATCGTCGTCACGCGCAGCTCCTCGGCGTTCATCTCGCCGAGACCCTTGAAGCGCTGGACCGAGTCGTCCTTGATCCGCTTGCCGTTCTGCTTGCCGAGCTCGACCAGGGCGTCGCGCTCACGGTCCGAGTACGCGTACTCGAAGTCGTCACGACCCCACTTGATCTTGTACAGCGGCGGGCGCGACAGGTACACGTGCCCCGCCTCGACCAGCGGCCGCATGAAGCGGAACAGGAACGTCAGCAGCAGCGTGTTGATGTGCTGACCGTCGACGTCGGCGTCCGCCATCAGGATGATCTTGTGATAGCGGAGCTTCTCGATGTCGAAGTCCTCGTGCACACCCGTGCCGAAAGCGCTGATCAGCGCCTGCACCTCGGTGTTCTGGAGGATCTTGTCGATCCGCGCCTTCTCGACGTTCAGGATCTTGCCGCGGATCGGCAGGATGGCCTGGTACATCGGGTTGCGGCCCGACTTCGCGGAACCACCGGCCGAGTCACCCTCGACGATGAAGATCTCGCACTTCGTCGGGTCGTTCGACTGGCAGTCCGACAGCTTGCCCGGCAGCGACGCCGACTCCAGCAGACCCTTGCGACGCGTCAGGTCGCGCGCCTTGCGCGCCGCGACACGCGCCGTCGCCGCCTGGATCGACTTGCGGACGATGTCCGCGGCCTCGTTCGGGTTCCGGTCGAACCAGTCGTTCAGGTGCTCGTGGACCACCTTCTGGACGAAGGTCTTCGCCTCCGTGTTGCCCAGCTTGGTCTTCGTCTGACCCTCGAACTGCGGCTCGCCCAGCTTCACCGAGATGATCGCCGTCAGACCCTCGCGGATGTCCTCGCCGGCGAGGTTGTCGTCCTTCTCCCGCAGCAGCTTCTTGTCACGCGCGTAACGGTTCACCAGACCCGTCAGCGCCGCACGGAAGCCCTCCTCGTGCGTACCGCCCTCATGCGTGTGGATCGTGTTCGCGAAGGAGTACACGCCCTCCGTGTACTGCGAGTTCCACTGCATCGCGATCTCGACCGAGAGCATCCGCTCCTTGTCCTCCGACTCGACGTCGATGACGGTCGGATGGATCAGCTCGCCCTTGCGCGCGTTCAGGTACTTCACGAAGTCGACGATGCCGCCCTCGTAGTAGTACTTGACCGTCCGCGCCTGGTCGTCGTCGGACTCCTCCGCGGAATCCGCACCCACGGTCGCCTTCGCCGACTCACGCTCGTCGGTCAGGCTGATCGTCAGGCCCTTGTTGAGGAAGGCCATCTCCTGGAAGCGCCGCGACAGCGTCTCGAAGGAGTACTCGGTCGTCTCGAAAATGTCCGGATCGGCCCAGAACGTCACCGACGTGCCGTGCTCGTCGGTCTCCTCGTTCTTCGCCAGCGGCGCCGTCGGCACACCCAGCTTGTAGTCCTGGGAGAACCGGTGGCCATCACGCTTGACCTCGACCGAGACCTTCGTCGACAGCGCGTTCACCACGGACACGCCCACACCGTGCAGACCGCCGGAAACGGCATAACCGCCGCCACCGAACTTACCGCCCGCGTGCAGGACCGTGAGCACGACCTCGACCGCAGGCTTCCCCTCGGACGGCACGATGTCCACCGGGATACCGCGGCCGTTGTCGACCACCCGCACGCCGCCGTCCGGGAGGATCGTCACGTCGATGGTGTCCGCATGCCCGGCCATCGCCTCGTCGACCGAGTTGTCCACGACCTCCTGCACCAAGTGGTGCAGGCCACGCTCGCCCGTCGATCCGATGTACATGCCCGGCCGCTTGCGGACCGCATCCAGGCCCTCCAGGACCTGGATGTTGCTGCCGGTGTACTGATTGTTCTCGTTGGGGTTGCCGGAATCGGCCACGAAGCGCCCTTTCTGGCACAGCACAGGCCGGACTCCGGGCCAGCAGGCATGCAAGCAGGAGCGGCTGCGTCGATCTGCATTGTCAGCGTTCTCAGCGGGATCCCGCCGAAGAGGCGGGATTCTCCCCCAGTCTACCGGTACCACGGACATGAATGGGGGTTTGCCGGTACCTGAGTCCGCATGTGCCGCCCTGAACCCACGTCGCCCGACTCCCCATATCCGGGAAGGGGCCCAAAGAGGCTCACACGGGCATCCAGCCCTTCGGCCTGTCAACCTCCGACTACCGTGCGGGACACCACACCCCCCACACCCCGCAGCCGGCCCACCTCACCCGTACGTATCCCCCGGCCCCGTACTCCCCGGCGCACGCAACGGCCCGTACCGCCGCACGCCCCCGCCCGGCGGCAGCACCCTGATGAACCGCACCGTCCCCTGCCCCAGCTGCCCGTTCAACCGCGCCACCAGCTCCGGAGTCAGATGCCGCAGCTGCACCATCCACGCCGACGAATCACACCGCACCGTCAGCTCGCGCTTCTCCGGATCCGCGTCGTACGCCTCCGGCCGGCAATGCGCCGCCACCTCCGGACCCACGATCTCGTCCCAGCGCTGCATCACCCCCGCCACCGCCATCGGCTGCTCCCAGCCGTGCTCGGTGCGCATCCGCTCCAGCGCCGCACCCAGCCGCATCGGATCCCGGCCGTCCGCCCGCGCCCCCGACCGCAGACCCCCCTGCCGAGCCCGCTTCTTGTCGTTCACCGCCGCACCACGCGCCCGCGCAGCCTCCTTGGCAGCGGCCAGCGCCTGACGCGCAAGATCCACACCCGTCGGCTCGGGAACCTTCCGCGGCTCGCCCTTCGGATCCACACCGCTCACAGCCGGCTCACCTCACCGCCCGAAACCGCGTACCGGGAACCCACCAGCACACCCGGAACGTCGTCGTCCACAGCTGCCGTCACCAGCACCTGCTCACCCGGAGCCACCAGCTCCGCCAGCCGCTCCCGACGCCGCGCATCCAGCTCCGCGAACACGTCGTCCAGCACCAGCACCGGCTCACTGCCCTCCGCACGCAGCAGGTCGTACGAAGCCAACCGCAAAGCCAACGCATACGACCACGACTCACCGTGGCTCGCGTACCCCTTCGCCGGCAGCTCCCCCAGCCGCAGCACCAGCTCGTCCCGGTGCGGACCGACCAGCGTCACACCCCGCTCGATCTCCTGCTTCCGCGCCTCGCCCAACGCCACCAGCAGAGCCGCACACAGCTCCTCGCGCGAACTGTGGACGGCGCTGTCGACCGCCTCGCCCACCGAACTGCGGTACACCAGACCCAGCGGACCACCGCCCGGCGCCAGCTGCTCGTACGCCTTGTCCGCCAGCGGCTGCAGCACCGCCACCAGATCCAGCCGCTGCGCCAGCAGCTCCGCACCCGCCCGCGCCAGATGCTGGTCCCACACGTCCAGCGTCGACATGTCCATCGACCGGCCGCCGTGCCGCCGCGCCATCGCCGCAGACTTCAGCAGCGTGTTCCGCTGCTTCAGCACCCGCTCGTAATCCGACCGCACCGCCGCCATCCGCGGCGACCGCGCCGTGATCAGCTCGTCCAGGAACCGGCGCCGCTCACCCGGATCGCCCTTCACCAGCGCAAGATCCTCCGGCGCGAACAGCACCGTCCGCACGATCCCCAGCACGTCACGCGGCCTGACCTGCGAAGACCTGTTGATACGGGCACGGTTCGCCCGCCCCGGATTGAGCTCCAGCTCCACCAGCTGCTGCCGCTCGCCCTGCACGACCGCCGCACGGATCACCGCACGGTCCGCCCCCATCCGCACGAGCGGTGCATCAGAGGACACCCGGTGGCTGCCCAGCGTCGCCAGATAGCCGACGGCCTCCACCAGATTCGTCTTGCCCTGGCCGTTCGGCCCCACAAAAGCCGTCACGCCCGGGTCGAGCGGAACCTCGGCCCGGGCGTACGAGCGGAAGTCGGCCAGCGACAGATGCGAAACATGCACGATGCGCCGACCTCCCCCGGCTGCTGCTGTGTCGTTACTTCTTCTCGACCGCGTGGCCGCCGAACTGATTGCGCAGCGCGGCGATCATCTTCATCTGCGGAGAGTCGTCCTGACGGGACGCGAACCGCGCGAACAGCGAGGCGGTGATCGCGGGCAGCGGCACGGCGTTGTCGATCGCCGCCTCCACCGTCCAGCGGCCCTCGCCCGAGTCCTGCGCGAAGCCCTTGAGCTGCTCCAGGTGCTCGTCCTCGTCCAGCGCGTTCACCGCCAGGTCCAGCAGCCAGGAACGGATGACCGTCCCCTCCTGCCAGGACCGGAACACCTCGCGGACGTCGGTGACCGAGTCCACCTTCTCCAGCAGCTCCCAGCCCTCGGCGTAGGCCTGCATCATGGCGTACTCGATGCCGTTGTGGACCATCTTCGCGAAGTGGCCCGCACCGACCTTGCCGGCGTGCACCGCACCGAACTCACCGGCCGGCTTCAGCGCATCGAAGATCGGCTGGACGAGGGCGACGTGCTCCTTCTCGCCGCCGTACATCAGCGCGTAGCCGTTCTCGAGGCCCCACACACCGCCGGAGACGCCGCAGTCCACGAAGCCGATGCCCTTGGCGGCCAGCTCCGCGGCGTGCTTCTCGTCGTCGGTCCAGCGGGAGTTCCCGCCGTCGACCACGATGTCGCCCGGGGACAGCAGCTCGGACAGCTCGTCGACCGTCGACTGGGTCGCCTCGCCGGCGGGGACCATCACCCACACGACCCGCGGGCCCTGCAGGCTGTCCACAAGTTCCCGCAGGCTGTGGACGTCGGCGAGGTCGGGATTGCGGTCGTATCCGATGACGGTGTGGCCTGCGCGGCGGATGCGCTCGCGCATGTTGCCGCCCATCTTGCCGAGACCGATGAGACCGAGCTCCATCAGGTTTTCCTTAAGCGTTGAGGCGATTCTTCGCGGCGGTTCTTACCCGGCTCCGAGCCTACGCCGGGGCGGCCGCCCCGGCGTCACGGGCTTTCCGGGAAAGCCGTCAGGCCCGGCCCCGCAGCCTGCGGGGCCGGGCCTGACCTGCACGTCCGGGCGGAGATTCAGCCGGACAGCCGGACCGGCATGATCAGGTACTTGTACGCCTCGTCCGCCTCGGCGTCGACGGCCGGGCGGCCGCTGAGCAGCGCCGGCTTGGTCGACGTGGTGAAGGACAGCTGCGCGACCGGCGAGTCGATGGCGCTCAGGCCGTCGAGCAGGAAGGTCGGGTTGAAGGCGATCGAGATGTCGTCGCCCTCCAGCTTGGCGTCCACACGCTCCACAGCCTGTGCATCGTCACTGGAACCGGCTTCGAGGATCAGCACGCCCTGCTCGAAGCTCAGCCGCACCGGGGTGTTCCGCTCGGCGACGAGCGCGACACGCTTGACGGCCTCCACGAAGGGGGCGGTCTCGATCACGGCGATGGAGTTGAACTCCGTCGGGAAGAGCGTGCGGTACTTCGGCAGGTCGCCTTCGAGGAGGCGGGTGGTGGTACGGCGGCCGGCGCCCTCGAAACCGATGAGGCCTTCGCCCGCACCCGAGCCGGACAGCGCCAGGGTGACGGTGTCACCGCTGGTCAGCGACTTGGCGGTGTCGAGGAGCGTCTTCGCGGGCACGAGCGCCACGGCGGACGCGTCCGGGTTCTCCGGCTTCCACAGGAACTCGCGGACCGCGAAGCGGTAGCGGTCGGTGGAGGCGAGGGTGACGCGGTCGCCCTCGATCTCGATGCGGACACCGGTCAGCACGGGCAGCGTGTCGTCACGGCCGGCGGCGATGGCCACCTGTGCGGCGGCGGAGGCGAAGACCTCACCGGGGACGGTGCCGGTGGCGGTGGGCATCTGGGGCAGCGCCGGGTACTCCTCCACAGGCAGGGTGTGGAGTGTGAACCGGGAGGAGCCGCAGACCACGGTCGCCCGTACACCGTCTGTGGAAATCTCGACGGGCCGGTTGGGGAGGGCGCGGCAGATGTCGGCGAGCAGGCGGCCGGAGACGAGGACGGTGCCGTCCTCCTCGACGTCGGCGTCGACGGAGACGCGGGCCGAGACCTCGTAGTCGAAGCCGGAGAGGCTGAGGGAGCCCTCCTCGGCCTTCAGGAGAAGGCCTGCGAGAACGGGCACCGGCGGCCGGGCCGGAAGGCTACGGGCCGCCCACGCCACCGCCTCCGCGAGAACATCGCGCTCCACCCGGATCTTCACCGGAACCGCCTCCTGCTGTTGCTGGCTCGCCCTGCTGGCCTTCGTCGTCGGCTGACTGCCGGAGACCAGTCTGACGTACGGCACCGACAGTCGGTGCTGCTGCCCGTCAAGTCGGGCCCGAGTCGTTGGGGCGGCCTCTCGACGAGTTGTGCACAGGTCCTGCTTGAAAACGGATTCCGAGCTAACTCTCTATGGGGGTAGTAGTAGGCCTTGTGGATACCGTGGATAACCCGATTTCCGCAGGTCAACACCGGTTTTTTGTCCCCAACCCCTGTGGGTGGCACCGGTGGACAACATGGGCAGCTTGTGGAGAACAGAAAGTTCTGCACATCCCGTCCCCAGGACGGGCCTAGTACTCCACAGATCCGTCCCCAGCTTTACCCGGCTTGCCCACAGGGCAACCGTCCACCTTGGTGTGACGCCTTTCACTCGGGGCGGTGATGGAGGGCGGTCCGTTGCCGAACAGTGGACAACGGTGTGGGTAAGACGGCCCAAGCTGTGCACAAGATGCCCCAGGCTGTGGGCCACCGGTGGACAACATCTGTGGGCGGTCCTGTGGACAAAATTTCCGTCCACAGGCTGTGGATTCTCTCGCCCACAAATTCACAGCCCCCTGACCTGCCCTGATGGGCACTCAGGACCCTGCCCTGTGGACAGATTGTGGGCGCCGCACCCGGTCCCCAGGGTGTGGACGACAAAAACTCCCCAGATCTGTGGGCAACTTACGTAACCACCTCACTAATCGAACGGACAGCTCATCTGTCCAACGCCACGGCAAGGCAGAAGGGCGCCCCGGGAGTTGTCCCGGGGCGCCCTTCTGCGTGTGCTCGGCCGCCTCGCGGCCCGCCGTCAGCCGTTCTTGATGCGGTTGGTGAGCTCCGTGACCTGGTTGTAGATGGAGCGCCGTTCGGCCATCAGGGCGCGGATCTTGCGGTCCGCGTGCATCACGGTGGTGTGGTCGCGGCCGCCGAACTGGGCGCCGATCTTCGGCAGGGAGAGGTCGGTGAGCTCGCGGCAGAGGTACATGGCGATCTGCCGGGCGGTGACCAGGACGCGGCTGCGGGAGGAGCCGCAGAGGTCGTCGACGGTCAGTCCGAAGTAGTCGGCGGTGGCCGCCATGATCGCGCCGGCCGTGATCTCGGGTGCGGAGTCCTCGCCGCCGGGGATGAGGTTCTTGAGGACGTCCTCGGTGAGTCCGAGGTCGACCGGCTGCCGGTTGAGGCTGGCGAAGGCGGTGACCCGGATCAGTGCGCCTTCCAGTTCGCGGATGTTGCGCGAGATCCGGGAGGCGATGAACTCGAGGACCTCCGGCGGGGCGTTCAGCTGCTCCTGGACGGCCTTCTTGCGGAGGATCGCGATGCGGGTCTCGAGCTCGGGCGGCTGGACGTCGGTGATCAGTCCCCACTCGAAGCGGTTGCGCAGCCGGTCCTCCAGGGTGACCAGCTGCTTGGGCGGCCGGTCGGAGGAGAGCACGATCTGCTTGTTCGCGTTGTGGAGCGTGTTGAACGTGTGGAAGAACTCCTCCTGCGTCGACTCCTTGCTCGCGAGGAACTGGATGTCGTCGACGAGCAGGATGTCCATCTCGCGGTAGCGCTTGCGGAAGGCGTCGCCCTTGCCGTCGCGGATGGAGTTGATGAACTCGTTGGTGAATTCCTCGGAGCTGACGTAGCGCACGCGGGTGCCGGGGTAGAGGCTGCGCGCGTAGTGCCCGATGGCGTGGAGCAGGTGGGTCTTGCCGAGGCCGGACTCGCCGTAGATGAAGAGCGGGTTGTAGGCCTTGGCGGGGGCTTCGGCGACGGCGACTGCGGCGGCGTGCGCGAAGCGGTTCGACGCTCCGATGACGAAGGTGTCGAAGAGGTACTTGGGGTTGAGCCGGGCGGTGGGCTCGACGGGTCCGGAGGAGGAGCCGGAGGGCGCGGGGGGCGGCGCGGCTGCGCCGCCGGGGCGGCCGGGCGGGGGCTGCTGCTCGGAGCGGTCGGGCCGCTGCTGCTCGTACGGCTTGGGTTCGTACGGGTAGGGCTCGTACGGGGGCTGCTGGTCGTAGCCGGAGGGGTCGGGCTGCTGGCGGTAGCCGTGCTGGGGCTGCTGGGGGCCGGCGTAGGGGTCGCGCTCGGGGAAGCCGCCGAGGCGGGGCTGCTGCCAGCCGTAGTCGTCCTGCTGGCCGGGGCGGGGCCAGGCGCCGGGTTCGGGGCGGGGCTGCTGGTAGTCCGGGTAGGCGGGCCGGACGGTGGGCAGGTCGTCGCCGGGGCGCTGGCCGTAGTTGTCGTATCCGTTGTCGCGGCGGTCCTGGTCCTCGTAGCGCGGCTGGGGGGCCGGCGGGGCGGGGGCCGGGGCGGGGTCGCCGGCGGAGTCGTCGACGGTGATGGCGATGCGGATGGGGCGGCCGCATTCGCGGCTGAGGGTTTCGCTGATGAGGGGGGCGAGGCGGCCCTCGAGGACCTGCTTGCCGTACTCGTTGGGTACGGCGAGGAGGGCGGTGTCGGCGACCAGCGCGAGGGGCTGGCAGCGCTCGACCCACTGGCGGTCCTTGGGTTCGATGCCCGGGTTTCCGTCGCCGAGGAGGTGTTCGAGGACCCTTGGCCACACTGCGGCAAGATCGGCAGGTACGTCAGCCACAGGGCACGCTCTCTCACAGGTCCCACGAATGTGTGGTTCTTTGGGACGGTCGGGACAAAAAAATGCGGGGTCTAGTCAAGGTAGTCAGGGCGACCGCTGCGGTTCAAGTTGTTGTCCACAGGCTGTGCACAGTGGGGGCCGGTCAGGGTTCGGTTTGACCGGATGGCGTAGCCGCGCGTACCGTAACGAGGTCGAGTTGTCGATGGCTGCTGCCGCCTGCCTACCGATGGGCGAAGGTCACTGATAGTGATCGTTTAGCGGTGCCACTCGGGCGATACGCGAGTTTCTTCGTGGGCGCACGGTGACAGCCAGGCGATGTCCCGCCACAACGATTCATTCTCTGGAGCCCCCGAGTGAGCAAGCGCACCTTCCAGCCGAACAACCGTCGTCGCGCCAAGACCCACGGTTTCCGTCTGCGTATGCGTACCCGTGCCGGCCGCGCGATCCTCGCGAACCGCCGTGCCAAGGGTCGCAGCGCCCTGTCCGCGTAATCGCGCACAGGTCATGACGTCGTGCTGCCTACCGAAAATCGGCTGAGGCGGCGCGAGGACTTCGCGACCGCGGTACGACGAGGCCGCCGGGCAGGCCGCCCGCTTCTCGTCGTACACCTACGTACCAGCGGTGCAACGGACCCGCACGAGCCGGGGGACTCTGCTTCCCCGACGCGTGCGGGTTTCGTCGTCAGCAAGGCCGTGGGCGGTGCGGTCGTCCGCAACAAGGTGAAGCGCAGGCTGCGTCACCTGATGCGCGATCGGCTCGCTGTGCTGCCCCCCGGTAGCCTGGTTGTGGTGCGTGCGCTGCCCGGTTCGGGCGACGCCGACCACGATCAGCTGGCCCGGGACCTGGATGCCGCTTTCGAGCGGCTGCTGGGAGGCGTGGCTCGATGAAGTACCCGCTGCTCGCTTTGATCAAGCTGTACCAGTGGACGATCAGTCCGCTGCTCGGGCCGGTGTGCCGCTACTACCCGTCGTGTTCGCACTACGGGTACACGGCCATCGACCGGCATGGTGCGGTGAAGGGGACTGTTCTGACCGCCTGGCGGATCCTGCGGTGCAATCCGTGGTCGCCGGGCGGTGTCGATCATGTCCCACCTCGTAAACGCCCGCGTTGGCATGAACAGCTGCGCAGTGCGTTGCGTAGACCTCGCAATGCTCAAGGAGCCTGATTAGTGGACACGATTGCCAGTCTGTTCAGCTTTATCACCACGCCCGTCTCATGGGTGATCGTCCAGTTCCACAGCCTTTACGGTGCGCTCTTCGGGGCGGACAGCGGGTGGGCCTGGGGCCTCTCCATCGTGTCCCTGGTGATCCTGATCCGTATCTGCCTGATCCCGCTGTTCGTGAAGCAGATCAAGGCGACGCGTGGCATGCAGGCGCTCCAGCCGAAGATGAAGGCGATCCAGGAGCGCTACAAGAACGACAAGCAGCGTCAGTCCGAAGAGATGATGAAGCTGTACAAGGAGACGGGTACGAACCCGCTCTCCTCGTGCCTTCCCATCCTGGCGCAGTCTCCGTTCTTCTTCGCGCTGTACCACGTGCTGGCGAGCATCGCCAGCGGCAAGGAAATCGGCGTTCTCGACGAGAACCTCGTCGACAGTGCCCGTGAGGCGCACATTTTCGGTGCTCCGATCGCCGCGAAGTTCATGGACAGCCCGGAGAAGGTCGAGGCGCTGGGCGCCTCCCTGCTGGACGTACGCATCGTGACCGCCGTCATGATCGTCCTGATGTCGCTGTCGCAGTTCTACACCCAGCGTCAGCTGATGCAGAAGAACGTGGACCTCTCGGTCAAGACGCCCTTCATGCAGCAGCAGAAGATGCTGATGTACATCTTCCCGGTGATCTTCGCGGTCATGGGCATCAACTTCCCCGTCGGTGTTCTCGTCTACTGGCTGACCACGAACGTGTGGACCATGGGCCAGCAGATGTACGTGATCAACCAGAACCCGACGCCGGGTTCGAAGGCCCAGGACCAGTACCTGCAGCGTCTGCTCAAGCACGTCACCTCTCACGGTGATGTGAAGGGCCGCCGCCGGAGGAACATCGTGACGGCGATCGTGGCCAAGGGCCCGGACCGCAACGACAACGAGCGCCGCTTCATCACGGCGCTGTCGAAGCAGGGTCTGGCCGCTCAGGCCGACGGCTCTGTGATCAAGAGTTCTGAGGCCACGGCGGATGCGGATGCCGCGAGCGGTGGTGCGCCGAAGCGGCAGCAGCCGAAGCGGCAGTCGAAGTCGCAGCGTCAGAATCCCCCCAAGCCCTCGTCCAAGAAGTAAGAAGGAGTCCATCCCGTGACGGAAGGCACCACCTCCTCCGCTGCCGCCGAGGGTGGCGACACTCTCACCCGCCTGGAGCAGGAAGGTGAGATCGCGGCCGACTACCTCGAGGGTCTGCTCGACATCGCCGATCTGGACGGCGACATCGACATGGATGTCGAGGCCGACCGGGCCGCGGTGTCGATCATCAGTGACTCGGGCGGCCGGGATCTTCAGAAGCTCGTCGGCCGGGACGGTGAGGTCCTGGAGGCTCTTCAGGAGCTGACGCGTCTGGCCGTGCACCGGGAGACCGGTGACCGGAGCCGGCTGATGCTGGACATCGCGGGCTTCCGTGCGCAGAAGCGCGAGGAGCTGACGGCTCTGGGCGCCAAGGCCGCGGACGAGGCGAAGAGCAGCGGCCAGCCGGTGAAGCTCGACCCGATGACGCCGTTCGAGCGGAAGGTCGTCCACGATGCCGTGGCGGCCGCGGGTCTGCGCAGTGAGTCCGAGGGCGAGGAGCCGCAGCGCTTCGTCGTTGTTCTCCCGGCCTGACCGGAGCAAGTCGAGAAGTCGGCCCCGTCTGTATCGCAGGCGGGGCCGATCTTTGTCAGCCTGGCATTCAAGCCACCACAGTGTTCAGTCAGCACAGTGTTCAGTCCCACAGTGCGGTACGGAAGGACGGTCCCCGTGACGGAGGCAGCAGCTGAGCTTCCCCCGGCTCCGGAAGAGGCCCGGGCGGTATTCGGTGAGTATTTCCCGGAGGCTGTCCGGTACGCGGAGCTGTTGGCGGACGCGGGGGTCAAGCGCGGCCTGATCGGTCCGCGGGAGGTGCCGAGGCTGTGGGAGCGGCACCTGCTGAACTGTGCCGTGCTGTCGGAGGTGGTGCCGGAGGGCGTCACCGTCTGTGACGTGGGCTCGGGTGCGGGTCTGCCGGGTATTCCGCTGGCGCTGGTGCGTCGTGATCTGAAGATCACGCTCCTGGAGCCGCTGCTGCGGCGGACGAATTTCCTCCAGGAGGTCGTGGAGCTGCTGGGCCTGGACCACGTCACGGTGGTGCGCGGACGTGCGGAGGAGATGCTCGGCAAGCTGCAGCCGGTGCATGTGGTGACCGCGCGCGCGGTGGCGCCGCTGGACCGGCTGGCCGGCTGGGGTGTGCCGCTGCTGCGGCCGTACGGCGAGATGCTGGCGCTGAAGGGGGACACCGCCGACGAGGAGCTGGTGTCCGCGAAGGCGGCGCTGAGCAAGCTCGGTGTGGTGAAGACCTCGGTGCTGCAGGTGGGTGAGGGCGTTGTCGACCCGATGACCACGGTGGTGCGGGTCGAGGTGGGCGAGAGCCCGGGTGGTGTGCGGTTCGCGGCGAAGCGGGCGAAGGCGGCCCGGGTGGGGCGTGTGCGCAGGCGCCGGTGATCCGTTGCGCCCTATAGGTATGGATTTCGGAGTGTCGTAGCGGGCTGGTGACGCTGTCCGTGCATCGTGTTTCACGTGAAACGTCGCTCTCTGCTGCACGGAATCATCAGCCGCGGTCGTGCGGCTGCGTCCCCTCGTGGCCGTAAGGAGGCGGGGGGCACAGACTTGTCCACATCGGTGGATTCATCCACAGGAGTAAGGGCCCCGCTGGTTCGCAGCCCCGTAGACATGGCAGGCTCTGTTCATCGCGAGCCTGAGCCTGATGTCGAGGAGAGTGAATCCGTGCGGTCCGACGCCAACCTCGCGGGGCCGATGGCCGATCCGGTCCCCGGCCCCCGCACCGAGTCGGTGGGCGACGATGTTTCACGTGAAACATCGCTCCCGCCGTCGGTGGATGCCGATACCCCCATTGGCCGTGCCGCCCAGTTGGCGGTAGAGGCACTGGGCCGTGCGGGTGAGGGTCTTCCCCGCCCGCCGCAGACCCGGGTGATGGTGGTCGCCAACCAGAAGGGCGGCGTCGGCAAGACCACGACGACCGTGAATCTGGCGGCTTCGTTGGCGCTGCATGGTGCGCGGGTGCTGGTGATCGACCTGGATCCGCAGGGCAACGCCTCGACGGCGCTCGGGATCGACCACCATGCCGAGGTGCCGTCCATCTATGACGTGCTGGTCGAGAGCCGGCCGCTGCTGGAGGTCGTCCAGCCGGTTCCGGACGTCGAGGGGCTGTTCTGTGCGCCGGCGACGATCGATCTGGCCGGTGCAGAGATCGAGCTGGTCTCGCTGGTGGCTCGTGAGAGCAGGCTGCAGCGCGCGATCCAGGCGTACGAGCAGCCGCTCGACTACATCCTGATCGACTGCCCGCCGTCACTGGGTCTGCTGACGGTCAACGCCCTGGTGGCGGGTGCCGAGGTGCTGATTCCCATCCAGTGCGAGTACTACGCGCTGGAGGGTCTGGGGCAGCTGCTGCGCAATGTGGACCTGGTGCGGGCACACCTGAACCCGGGGCTGCATGTGTCGACGATCCTGTTGACGATGTACGACGGTCGGACGAGGCTGGCCTCTCAGGTGGCCGACGAGGTGCGCAGCCACTTCGGCAATGAGGTCCTGCGGACGAGCATCCCGCGGTCGGTGCGTATCTCGGAGGCCCCGAGCTACGGGCAGACGGTGCTCACCTATGACCCGGGTTCCAGTGGGTCCCTGTCCTACCTGGAGGCGGCGCGTGAGATCGCGCTGCGGGGTGTGGGGATTCATTACGACGCCCAGCACGCCCATGCGGGCGGCGCACAGAACAGCACGCAGAGCATGGCGGAGGGGATCCAGTGAGTGAGCGACGTAGGGGTCTGGGGCGGGGGCTCGGCGCGCTGATTCCCGCTGCTCCCCAGGAGAAGGCCGGTCCTCCGGTGGGGTCGGGTTCCACGTCTCCGTCGGCGGTGCCGGTGTTGACGGCGGAGCGCGGTGTGGCGGCTGCCAAGGTGGCGACGCTGCCGCAGAGCGCTGTTTCACGTGAAACATCGGTGCCGGTGGAGGTGCCGGGTGAGCCGGAGGTCGCCTCGGTTGCGGGGGCGACGTTCGCGGAGCTCGGGCTGGACTGGATTACGCCGAACCCGCGGCAGCCTCGTGAGGTGTTCGATGAGGATGCGCTCGCGGAGCTGGTGACCTCCATCCAGGAGGTGGGACTGCTCCAGCCGGTGGTGGTGCGGCAGCTGGGTGCCGAGCGCTATGAGCTCATCATGGGCGAGCGCCGGTGGCGGGCCTGCCGGGAAGCGGGTCTGGACCGGATTCCGGCGATCATCCGGGCGACGGACGACGAGAAGCTGCTGCTGGATGCGCTTCTGGAGAACCTGCACCGGGCGCAGCTGAATCCGTTGGAGGAGGCGGCGGCGTACGACCAGCTGCTGCGGGACTTCAACTGCACGCATGATCAGCTGGCGGACCGGATCGGGCGGTCGCGTCCGCAGGTGTCGAACACGCTGCGGCTGCTGCGGCTCTCGCCGTCGGTGCAGCGGCGGGTGGCGGCGGGTGTGCTGTCTGCGGGCCATGCGCGGGCTCTGCTGTCCGTGGAGGACTCGGAAGAGCAGGACCGGCTGGCGCACCGGATCGTGGCCGAGGGTCTGTCGGTGCGTGCGGTTGAGGAGATCGTCACGCTGATGGGGTCGAGTCCGGCGAGTTCGGTCAAGCCGAAGGGGCCGCGGGCGGGTGCGCGGGTTTCTCCGGCGCTGACGGAGCTTGCGTCGCGTCTGTCGGACCGGTTCGAGACGCGGGTGAAGGTGGATCTGGGCCAGAAGAAGGGCAAGATCACCGTCGAGTTCGCTTCGATGGACGACCTCGAGCGGATTCTCGGCACGCTTGCGCCGGGTGAGGGACGGGTGCTGGAGCAGGGCGGCACCGAGAGCTGACCTGGTGGGTCGGGTGCGGGGGGCGGGCTTCGGCCCGCCCTTTGCTTTCTGCCGGTTTCGGTGCAATCGATGGGTGGATACGATGCGTTCAGGTATGGCATTTCCACTCAAGAGCACCTGAAGGTGGAGGGGGCGGGGGCCATGCGATCGGTGAGTCGCACCGGGCTGGTGACTGTGGGCCTGGGACTGGGAGCCGTCGGAGGGTTTGTCGGATCATGGGCCGTCGGCTTGTACCGCTCACGCTGGACAACCTCAAGGATCTGCCCCAGCGCTGCCGGTCCTGTGTCTTCTGGGAGCTCGATCCGGTTCGTGGAGAGGCCGCGGTAAAGGCCGGTACTCCCGAGCTGGAGAAGGAGGCGTGGATCTCCGGGGTGCTTCTGGAGTGGGGGTCCTGCGGCCGGGTGGTCTATGTGGACGACGTTCCGGTGGGGTTCGTTCTCTATGCGCCGCCGGCGTATGTGCCTCGTTCGCTCGCCTTCCCGACGAGCCCGGTCTCCCCTGATGCGGTCCAGCTGATGACGGCGCGGATCCTGCCCGGTTACCAGGGTCAGGGTCTGGGGCGGGTGATGGTGCAGACGGTGGCGAAGGATCTGCTGCGCCGGAACTTCAAGGCCATCGAGGCGTTCGGTGATGCGCGCTGGGAGGGGCCTGCGTGTGTGCTGCCGGCGGATCATCTGCTGGCGGTGGGCTTCAAGACGGTGCGGCCCCATCCGGTGCATCCGCGGATGAGGCTGGAGCTGCGTTCGACGTTGTCCTGGAAGGAGGACGTCGAACTCGCTCTGGACCGGCTGCTGGGTGCGGTGCAGAAGGAGCCGGCGCTGCGCCCGCTGTGAAGGCAAGAAAACAGGGCCGCCCCGGAGGGGCGGCCCTGTTTCAGTGAAACGCTGAGGCGTCAGACCTGCTTCAGCTCGACGAACCCGTCGAGGTCGCGCAGGATCGCGGCCTTCGGCTTGGCGCCGACGATGGTCTTGGCGACCTCGCCGCCCTGGTAGACGTTCAGGGTGGGGATGGACATGACGCCGTACTTGGCTGCCGTGGCCGGGTTCTGGTCGATGTTGAGCTTGACGATCTCGATCTGGTCGCCGTACTCGGCCGCGATGGCTTCGAGGGACGGAGCGATCTGACGGCAGGGGCCGCACCACTCTGCCCAGAAGTCCACCAGGACGGGCTTGTCGCTGGCGAGGACCTCGGTGTCGAAGTCTGCGTCGGTCACGTTCTTCAAGGTGCCGGCCACAGCGGCCTCCTTCTTCTTTACTGCGGTGGGGTGTAGAGGGGGGTTCTGAAGGGTCAGACGGCCGCGGCCGCGGTCTCCGCGTCGGAGAGGGCCGCGAGGAACCGCTCGGCGTCGAGGGCGGCGGAGCAGCCCGTGCCGGCAGCGGTGATCGCCTGGCGGTAGGTGTGATCGACGACGTCGCCGGCGCCGAAGACGCCGGTGACGTTGGTGCGGGTCGAGGGAGCGTCGACCTGGAGGTAGCCCTCGTCGTCCAGCTCCAGCTGGCCCTTGAAGAGCTCGGTGCGGGGGTCGTGGCCCACGGCGATGAACAGGCCGGTCACCGGCAGCTCGGAGGTCTCGCCGGTCTTGGTGTTGCGCAGCGTCAGACCGGAGAGCTTCTGCTCGCCGTGGATCGCGGCGACCTCGCTGTCCCAGGCGAACTTGATCTTCGGGTCGGCGAAGGCGCGGTCCTGCATGGCCTTGGAGGCGCGCAGGCTGTCACGGCGGTGGACGATGGTGACGGACTTGGCGAACCGGGAGAGGAAGGTGGCCTCCTCCATGGCGGTGTCTCCGCCGCCGACGACGGCGATGTCCTGGTCCTTGAAGAAGAAGCCGTCGCAGGTGGCGCACCAGGAGACGCCGCGGCCGGAGAGGGCGTCCTCGTTGGGCAGGCCGAGCTTGCGGTGCTGGGAGCCGGTGGTGACGATCACGGCCTTGGCGCGGTGGACGGTGCCGGCGGTGTCGGTGACGGTCTTGATGTCGCCGGTGAGGTCGACGTTGACGATGTCGTCGGGGACGAGCTCGGCGCCGAAGCGCTCGGCCTGGGCGCGCATGTTGTCCATGAGGTCCGGGCCCATGATGCCGTCGCGGAAGCCGGGGAAGTTCTCCACGTCGGTGGTGTTCATCAGCGCGCCGCCGGCGGTGACGGCGCCCTCGAAGACGAGCGGCTTGAGCGATGCGCGTGCGGTGTACAGGGCGGCCGTGTAACCGGCCGGCCCGGAACCGATGATGATCACGTTTCGGACGTCGCTCACGGGTGCTTTCCTCGTCTCTGCGGACTGCCTGCTGACTACCGGGGGGCCGGTGCTGGGTCTCACCCCACCAAACGGATCCTACGGCGCCTGCATTCCCCAACCCGCGCCCGACGGTCCCGGTGACCGGTTGTGCAGGTCCGGGACACGGCGCGTGCGGGGTCAGGGACGCGGGTACGACTCGCTCACCAGGACCTTGCCGGGATCCTTGCCGGTGGTGTTCTCGCAGGCTGCCTCGACGATGTAGCCGTCGGCCCTGGTGCTGTCGCCCGGGTGGGGGAGGACGATGAGGTAGCTGTCCACTCCCTCGTAGGTCCCTCGTTCGGCTGCCAGGGGCTTTTCGGTGCGGCCGATGCCGGCGCGCACGCACGCGGGCACGGCGGTTTCCGCACGGCGGGTCGAGTTTTGGGATTCGGAGCTGTAGGAGTCGGCGGCGGGCGGAGACACGGGCTTGTCCTTGGTGCCGACCCCGCTCAGCAGCTGCTGGACGGTGCCTTCCAGGGTGGCATCGGTGAACTCGGCGGGGGGCTGGAGTGCGCTCACGCCGGCTCCGGCGTCCGTCTTGGCGGCGTCGACGCCCTTGGTGCTGGTGCTCGGCATGCCGGTGAGGAAGATGCCCATGGCGCAGATGGCGGTGCCGGCGAGCACGGTGCCCAGGACGGCCATGCTGCGGCGGGCGCGGGTCCGGCCGGGGCCGGTGGCGCCGCGGGGCCGTCCCGAGGGTCGCCCGGGGGCGGTCGCGGGCCGGGGGGCGGTGCCGCGGGCCGGGGTCTTCGGTGATGTTTCACGTGAAACATCGGTGGGCGTGGTGCTGTGGAGCGGGTCGGTGGCCGGCGCGCGGGCCTCGGGCGAGGTGGCGTCGAGGAGCGCTTCGGCGGCGAGGGCGGCGTCGATGCGCCCGGCGATGTCGACGGGCATCCGCTGCGGGCCGGGCAGCGTGCCGAGCAGTCCGCGGATCTCCTCCAGGGAGTCGCGTACGTCGGCGCACAGGGCGCAGTCGGTGAGATGGCTGCGGACCTCGGTGGTCCGGGCCGGGGAGAGGAGCCCTTCGGTCAGGTCGGAGATTTCCGAGACGTCAGGGTGCCGGATCGCGCCGGTCGTGGAAGTCACGCTCGCCCACCTCCGCCCTTCACAGCATTGGGGTCCCTGGGTTCTGCTGCTGGTGGGACGGGTGTCCCCTGCGTCCGGTTCCTTCCCCGGTCGGAGTCACTGTTATCCCCGGGGTCGGCGCGCAGATGAGTGAGCATCGGAACCAGTCGTGCCCGGCCGCGGGCGCAGCGGCTTTTGATGGTGCCGGTGGGCACGTCGAGGATGCGGGCGGCTTCGGCCACGGGGTATCCCTGCATGTCGACGAGGACCAGGGCGGCCCGCTGCTCGGCTGGAAGGGTGCTCAGAGCGGCCAGGAGCTCGCGGTGGAGGTCTTGGCGCTCGGCGGGTGCCTCGGCGGACTCGTGGGGCTCCAGGAGCCTTTCCAGGCGTTCGGTGTCGTCGAGGGGTGAGGTGCGTCGGGTGGCGGCCTTGCGGGCGCGGTCGAGGCACGCGTTGACGGTGATCCGGTGGAGCCAGGTGGTGACGGCCGACTGGCCGCGGAAGGTGTGGGCGGCGCGGTAGGCGGAGACGAGGGCGTCCTGGACGGCGTCGGCGGCTTCCTCGCGGTCGCCGAGGGTGCGCAGGGCGACGGCCCAGAGGCGGTCTCGGTGGCGGCGGACGAGTTCGCCGAAGGCGTCGGGGTCGCCGGCGACATGGCGGGCCAGGAGTTCCTCGTCTGGAACTCCTTGGCTCTCTGGGCCAGGACTCACGTGACTCCCCCGCACTCTGTCGGCCCCGGTACTTGGGGCGCTCAGCCCAGAACGTGGATCTCGGAGATGCCGCCCCGGTAGCCGTCCGAGCTGCCGTCGGACGGCAACTCGGTGATGTGGATCAGAACGTACCGGGTGCGGACCGGCTTTTCGAGGGTGGTCTCGAGCTTCTTCCCGACGGTTTCCAGCTTGGTGAGGCGCTGCGGGAACTCGTCGAGAGAGGAGGGCGAGGAGGCGTCCGGGCCGGCGGCGAGGACCTCGGCGGTCTGCCCGGCGGCGTACATGTCGATGTCCAGTCCGGACACGTTCTTGACGCTGCCGAGGTCGATGACGAGGCCGCTGCCGTCCCTGCGGGCGGGCAGGTTGCCGAAGTTCGGGTAGCCCTCGTAGCGGGGGGTGACCCAGGCGGATCCGGTGTCGCCGTCGAATGCCCTGGCGCTGTACTTCTCGTTTATCGCGTCGCCGCCGGGGGCGAAGACGGAGACGTCGCCGAGGGCGAGGGGCTTGCCGGGTTCCTTCTTCTTCGGGGTGTCGTCGGTTTCCTGCCGTCCGGTCTGCTGCTGGCCGTTGTCGGCGTTGAGCCGGTCGAGGAGGGAGTCCGCGAGCTGCCAGCTGCCGAGGCCGAGCGAGGCGATGAGCAGCGCGGCGACGCCCCACTTCAGGGCCCTTCCGGTGCGGCTCTGCAGAGGGGCCGGCGGGGTGGCGATGGGCTGGGTGGCGGCCGGGTGGGGCTGCGGGCGTCCGTAGCTGCCCTGCTGGTAGGTGGTGTGCTGGTAGTCCGGCGGGGCGGTGAACGCGGGCTCCGGGGGCCGGATCCGCGGCATGGCGGCGACGGCCTTGGCGAGTTCCTCGGGGGTGGTGCAGGGGGGTTCCTGTCGGGACGCGGTGGCCCCGTCGTTTGCGAGGGCGCGCATGGCCAGTTCGCCGAGTCCGCGGTGGACGCCGGCGCGGACCTGGTCCGGTGCGATCAGGCCGACGCCCTTGGGCAGGCCGGTCAGGCCGTGGGCGTCGTTCTCGTAGGGCCAGCGCTGTGTGAGGGCGGCGTAGAGCAGGGCGCCGATGGCCTCGGTGTCGGTGCGCTGGGGGTGTTCGCTGGTGATGCCGCGCAGGGCGGCGTTCACGGCGAGGCCGCGGATCCGGTACTGGCCGGAGGAGGTGCGCAGTATGGCGCTGGGCGTGAGCCGCAGGTGGGCCAGGCCTTCGCGGTGGGCTGCGGTCATCGCCTGGGAGACCTGGTTGACGAGCTGGTAGGCCTCGTGGGCTTCGAGGGGTCCGGCGGCGAGGATCGCGGTCAGTTCGGTGGCGTCGGGCAGCCACTCGTGGACGACGTAGACGAGGTCGTTCTCCTCGACGGCGTCGAGGACCTGGACGAAGCGGGGGTCGCCGAGGAGTGCCGAGGAACGGGCCGCGGCGAGGACGGAGCGGGCGCGGGGGTGGTCTGCGGGCAGCAGGTGGACGCCCACGGCGCGGCGGAGTTTTTCGTCCATCGCACGCCAGCTGCTGAATCCGTCCAGACGGGTGACGCACTCCTCGAGTCGGTAGCGTCTGGCGAGCTTGTGTCCGCTGTGCAGCTCGGGGGCGGCGGTGGGGGCCGCACTCTTGCGGTCGCCGTCCGTCTCGGGTGTGGTCTTCTCCGTCTGCTGCTGGGCTGTCCGGGCCTGCTGGGCCGCCGCCCCGTCGGCCGTGGCTTTCTCCGCCTTGGCGGTCAGCGGCTCGTCACCGCTGTTGTCAGCCACGTCGACGGCAGCCGTGCTACGTTCCGCCACCGTCGTTCCTGCCTCCCCATCCGTTGCGCGCTGTCGGCCAGTCTGCAAAGTCATGCCAATTGTGCCCACAGTCCGGCGCTATGCACGACACGCGACGGGGGCCGATGGTTGTGCGCATCAGCGCCCGAGACGCCCGCGCACCATGCCGACCATCGCGTTGAGCTCCTCGATGCGCATCCGCTTGGCGGCTGCGAGGAACACGCCCATCAGGACGACACCGCCGGCGATCAGCGCGGCGAGGGACCCGAGGACTCCGCTTCCGAGCAAGTGGGTGACCCCGTACGCGGCGGCGCCGGCAAGGGCGGCTGCGGGGACGCAGGCGCCGGCGAGGCGGGCGTAGGTGCGGATGACGTGGGCGCCGTCGAGGTCGCCGCCGAGGCGGTGGCTCAGCCGGCGCCAGGCGACGCCGACGCCGACCGCGTAGCCGAGGCCGTAGGCGACGGCCATGCCGACCACGGCCCAGCGCGGGGGGAGGACGAGGAAGGCGACGATGGAGACCACGGCGTTGACGGAGGCAACGATGACGGTGTTGTAGAACGGCGTCCGGGTGTCCTCGTAGGCGTAGAAGCCGCGGAGCACGACGTACTGCACGGAGTACGGGATCAGGCCCAGGCCGAAGGCCATCAGGATGTAGCCGATGTTCCGGGCGCCGTCCCCGGAGCCTGCGTAGAGCAGGGTGGCCATCGGGACGCCGAGGGCGAGGAAGGCGAACGCGCAGGGCACGATCGCGACCGCCGAGGTGCGCAGGCCGTAGGAGATGTCGTCGCGGACTGCGGCGGCGTCGCCGTCCGCTGCGGAGCGGGAGATGCGCGGCAGGACGGCGGTCATCACGGAGACGGTGATGATGGCCTGCGGCATCTGCCACAGCAGCAGCGCGTAGTTGTAGGCGGTGATGCCGGTGCCGGAGTGGCCCTGCTTCTCGGCGACGGAGCCGGCCCAGGTGGCGAGCTGGGTGACGACGACGAGGCCGGCCTGGTTGGCGAGGACGAAGAAGAAGGTCCACTTGGCGAGGCGGGCCGCCTTGCCGAGGCCGTGGCCCCTCCAGTCGAAGCGCAGGCGGGGCCGGAAGCCTGCGTCGCGCAGGTAGGGGAGCATCGCCAGGGCCTGGACGGTCAGGCCGAGGAGGGTGCCGAGACCCAGGAGCCGAACGCCTTCCGGGGTGACGTTGGCGGCGCTGACGCCCGAGGTGGTGAAGCCGCCGAAGGCCCAGATGAAGGCGCCGAAGGTGGCGATGACGACGATGTTGTTGAGGACCGGGGTCCACATCATGGCGCCGAAGCGGCCGCGGGCGTTGAGGATCTGGCCGAGGACCACGTGGATGCCCATGAAGAACATGGTGGGCAGGCAGTAGCGGGCGAACGCGACGGCCACTTCCAGCTGCTGCGGGTCCGAGGCGATCTTCGTGGACATCATGCGGATGAACAGCGGTGCCGCGAGTACGCAGACGGTGGTGACGCCGGCGAGGAGGACCACGACGAGGGTCAGGAGGCGGTTGGCGTAGGCCTCGCCGCCGTCGTCGTCCTTCTTCATGGCGCGGACGAGCTGCGGGATGAAGACGGCGTTGAGCGCGCCGCCGCCGACGAGGACGTAGATCATCGTCGGGAGGGTGTTGGCGACCTGGTAGGTGTCGTTCAGGGTGCCGACGCCGATGGCGGCGGCGATGACGAGGGTCCGCAGGAAGCCGGTGATGCGCGAGACGATCGTGCCCGCGGCCATCAGCGCGGAGGACCTGAGCAGGCTCGCGGCGCGGCCCGCGGGCTTGACGGGCGCCGGGGTGGCGAGCGGTGCTTCCTCGGCGGGCGGGGGAACGGGCGCCCGCGGGGCGGGCGGCTGCTGGAACGGCGCCTGCTGGCCGGGTGCCTGCTGGTCGCGGTAGAGGTACGCGAAGGCGTCCGGCTCCGGCTGCTCCTCGGTGGCGTTGGTGACCAGCGCGTCCACGCCGACGAACTGGGTGGTGGTGGCGTGGTCGCCGTAGGGCAGGTGCCGGGAGGGGCCGTCCGGCTCGGGCGGCGGGGTCTGCGCCCACACCCGGGGGTCGGGGGCGTACGCGGGGGCCGCGGGGCGTTCGTACAGCGGGCCGGGCTCCTGGAAGGTGCCGGGCGGGGGCGGCGGGTGCGCGGCACGGTCGTACAGGGCCTCGGTCACCGGGTCCTGCGCGGACAGGTCCTGGGACCGGTACGGGTCGTGGTTGTAGGCGTCCTGGACATAGGGGTCCGGCTGCGGTGCGCCGGGCGGGGTCGCCTGCCCGGGCACCGGGGTGCCCTGGCCGGGGTCCTGGGAGGGCCCAGTGCCGCCCGCGCCCTGCGCGCGGTCACCGTCGTACGGCGCGTTCATCGAAACCCCACCTCATCGTCCCCAGGCCGGCCGGCCACGGCATCGCTCAACGGTCCACTGTCTCACTCGGGCCGGACGGGTCATCGCTTTCGGGTCCGGTGTCCGGTGTCGGGTCACTCGGCTGCTCGCTCTGCCCGGCCGGGTCGCCCTGTTCCCCGGCGGCGCGGGCAGCGGCGCGCTTGCGGCTGGCGTACATCTTGATGCCTGCGAGGACGAGGAGGAGCATGCCGCCCGCGATGACGAGCATCACGGTGGGGGTGATCTCGGTGGCGTCGACGGTGAAGCGGCGTTCCGTGCCGTAGCGCACGCCGTCCTTGGTGAACAGCTGCGCGGTGACCTCGACCGGGCCGCTGGCGGTGGCGTTCGCGGTGAACTTCACCGACTGGCTGTGGCCGCCCTGGACGGCGACGTCCTGCTCGGACTCGCCGGAGTCGTCGAACATCAGGCGCGTCGCGTTGCTGGACGTCAGCCGCAGGACCAGGCCCTCGACGTCCTGGACGAGGCTGTTCTGCACGGTGACCGGGATGGTGGCGCTGTGCCCGGAGAGGGTGACGTCGGACTTCTGGATCAGCTGTACCCGCTCGGTGAGGGTGATCAGGTAGTCCTGGACCTCGTTGCGGTACACGCGGCCTTCCTGGGCGCGCCCGCGCCAGGAGGCGGACATCTCCCGGTTGAAGGTGTTGCTGAAGGGGAACTCGACGCGTTCGGGCCGGGTGAGGATCACCTTGAAGTTGTCGAGGGTGTTCTGCGTGGTGCGGATCTTCTCGAACGCGGACTGCGGCAGCTCTTGTGCGCGCAGTGCCCGCGGGTACTGTCCGGCGCCGGGCACCAGGGAGGTCGCGTCCGGGTCCGGCTTGGACTTGGCCACGGTCTCCAGGTCCACGGCCTGGGTCCAGCGCCCGGACTGCAGGGTCCGCAGGGCGGCGGCCATGGTCTGCGCCTGGCTGGCGGTCGGCATCCGCTGGGGGGCTACGACGAAGCTGCGCTGGGTGTCGGAGTCCTGGAGGTTCAGGGCCAGGCTCTGGGCCAGGAACCGCTGGATCGCGAGGGTGGCATTCCCGGCGTGGAGCATGTCCCCGGCGAAGGAGGTGGACAGGCGGGCGTCGGCGACGACGGCGGTCCGGCCGGCCCCGATGGGCCGGGGCGCGGAGGGCGTGTAGGCGAGGCTGCCGGTCTCCTTGAAGCTGTCGCTGCGGGCGAGCACGTTGTGGGCGCCTGCCGAGGTGGCGACGCTGACGATGGCGGGGTCGACCGCTCCGTCGACCGGCCAGGAGAAGTCCGTGGACGGGGTGACGTGAAGGACGGTCTCCACGGCCTGCTTGGCCTTCTCGGTGGCGGGCCGCAGGTGGCCCAGGGAGCCGGAGACGTTCTTGCCGCGGTGGGCGAGGGAGGCCAGGTCGGGGTCGGCGAAGGGCAGGGCGACCACCTTCTTGCCCTGGACGGCCTTCTCCAGTGCGTTCAGCCAGCGCTTGGCGACTTCCTGGTTCCGGCCGGGGACGGTGCTGCCGTCGGGCGTGCGGACCCGGTAGTCGCCCCTCATGGCGTCGACGCTGGCCAGCAGGTCGGGGTCGATCACCCAGGTGACGGGCAGGCCGGCGCCCAGCGCCACCATCTGCTCCAGGCGGCCGTCGGGCCGCAGCTCGGCGGCCAGGTCGTCGTTCCGGAAGACGGGGGTCTGCGTTGCGTCGGAGCCGGTCTCGGCCGTGAGGTGCGTCGTGGAGATCAGCGGCCACACGTAGCTGGTCTGGGAGCGCTTCTCGGCGGCTTCCGGCTGCCAGGGCAGGAAGGTCCGCTGGATGCCGAGGACCTGTTCGTACTGGCGGCTCTCGGTTTCGCCGGACAGAGAGACGCCCAGCTGGTAGACGCCCTCCTCGTCCAGCTCGAGCTTGCTCACCGGGACCTTGAGGGTGAAGGGCTGGGAGACCTTCGCGGCGAGGACCGGCATCTTCACGGAGTACGCCGAGTCGATCTCCGCAGGGTCGACCCCGGGCCGGAATTCGGTGCGGCCCGCTGCCTCGTCGATCGTGCTGCGCTCACTCAGCGCAGGGCCCACCCGCAGACCGACGTGGGCGTCGGTGATCGGCTCGGACCCGTGGTTGACCACCGTCCCGGAGATGGTGAGTGTGTCGTCCTTCACGGGCGCGCTGGGGGCCAGGGAGTCCAGGGACACGTCGACCGTGGACGAGCCGGACCGGGGGGCCGCCGTTGCGGCCTGCGCAGACGGCCCGTCGTGCACGTAGACGAGCCCGGCCAGTACCGGCGTGCCGGCGAGCAGAACGACTGCACGCCGCAGCCAGCGGCGGGCAGGGGCGGGCGCCGCCCCCTGGTTGTCTGCCGCCTCGGCCACGCGCGCGCCCCGTCCCTCGTCGTGTCAGTGGTCGTCGGTTGTGCGTCCACGCATGGTAACGAGGCCCGCTGTGCCGGAGTGCCGCGGACTGCTCCACATGATCGCCCAGGGAGGGCGGGTCCCCGCTCCCCGCCCCGGCGCAAACCGGGAAGCCCACGCCGGGCGGGCCACGTACCCTCTTCTGTTGTGCCGAACGCCAACGAAGACACCCCCAGCGCCCTGAGCCAGGTGCAGCGCCGCGCAGTCAGTGAGCTGCTGCGGGTCTCACCGGTCGCAGACGACCTCGCCCGCCGTTTCCAGGAGGCGGGCTTCAGCCTCGCCCTGGTCGGCGGGTCAGTCCGGGACGCGTTGCTCGGGCGGCTCGGCAACGACCTCGACTTCACCACCGACGCCCGCCCCGAGGACGTGCTCAAGCTCGTCCGCGGCTGGGCGGACTCGGTCTGGGACGTCGGCATCGCCTTCGGCACCGTCGGCGCGCAGAAGGACGCCCGGGTCGGCGACGTGGTCCAGCGCTTCCAGATCGAGGTGACCACCTACCGGTCCGAGGCGTACGACCGGACCTCGCGCAAGCCCGAGGTGTCCTACGGCGACTCCATCGAGCAGGACCTCGTGCGCCGTGACTTCACGGTCAACGCCATGGCCGTGGCGCTGCCCGAGAAGGAGTTCGTGGACCCCTACGGCGGCCTCGAGGACCTGGCGGCGCGGGTGCTGCGCACCCCCGGCACCCCCGAGGAGTCGTTCTCCGACGACCCGCTGCGCATGATGCGGGCCGCCCGCTTCGCCGCGCAGCTGGACTTCGAGGTGGCACCCGAGGTGGTCGCCGCGATGACGGCGATGGCCGACCGGATCGAGATCGTCTCCGCCGAGCGGGTACGTGACGAGCTCAACAAGCTCCTGCTCTCGGCGCACCCCCGCAAGGGACTGGGGCTGCTCGTGGACACCGGGCTGGCCGAGCACGTGCTGCCCGAGCTCCCGGCCCTGCGGCTGGAGAGTGACGAACACCACCGGCACAAGGACGTCTACGACCACTCGCTGATCGTGCTGGAGCAGGCGATCGACCTGGAAGAGGACGGCCCGGACCTGGTGCTGCGGCTGGCCGCGCTGCTCCACGACATCGGCAAGCCGCGCACGCGCCGGTTCGAGACGGACGGCAGGGTCTCCTTCCACCACCACGAGGTGGTGGGCGCCAAGATGACCAAGAAGCGCATGACGGCCCTGAAGTACTCCAACGACATGGTCAAGGACGTGTCGCGGCTGGTGGAGCTCCACCTGCGCTTCCACGGCTACGGGACCGGGGAGTGGACCGACTCGGCCGTGCGCCGCTATGTACGGGACGGCGGCCCGCTGCTCGACCGGCTGCACAAGCTGACCCGGTCGGACTGCACCACGCGCAACAAGCGCAAGGCGATGGCGCTCTCCCGAGCCTACGACGGCCTGGAGGAGCGGATCGCCCAGCTCCAGGAGCAGGAGGAGCTGGACTCGATCCGGCCCGACCTGGACGGCAACGAGATCATGAAGGTGCTGGGCGTCGGCCCCGGCCCGGTGATCGGCAAGGCCTACCAGTTCCTGCTGGAGCTGCGGCTGGAGAACGGCCCCATGGGCCAGGAGGCCGCTGCCGAGGCCCTCAAGGAGTGGTGGGCCGCTCAGGGCTGAGCCGACCGCGGCGATGTTTCACGTGAAACATCGCGAGCCGGGATGGACCGGGGCGATGTTTCACGTGAAACATCGCCCCGTTCGCTTGAGTGCCGCCGCGACGGATCCGTAGAGCACGGCCACGCCGAGGATCAGTGCCGCCGACCTCCCGTCCGGGGGCAGCACGAGGGCGGACACCGCTGCGGCGCCCACGAACGCGACGTTGAAGAGCACGTCGTAGACGGCGAATACGCGGCCGCGGAACTCGTCGTCGACCCGGAACTGCACCTCGGTGTCGGTGCAGATCTTCGCGGCCTGGGTCACGAGCCCCAGGACGAACGCGGCGACCAGCATCGGTCCGGGCGCGAAGGGCAGCCCCAGGGCGGGAACGAGAACGGCGGCCAGCGCGGCGCAGATCGTGATCCAGCCGTGTGTGCCGAAGCGGCCCACCGCTGTCGGGGTCACCAGCGCTGCCGCGAAGAACCCGGCCCCGGAGACGCCGATCGCGAGCCCGAGCAGCGCGAGTCCCTCCGACTCCGAGTCCGTCCACGCGTACCGGCAGAGCATGAGCAGCATCACGGTCAGAGCGCCGTAGCAGAAGCGCATCAGGGTCATGGCCGCCAGCGCCCGTGCCGCCTCCCGGCGCTGCGCCAGGTGCCGCAGCCCGTCGGCCATCCCCCGGGCGGTGAGCACGAGGGCCTCTCCCAGTGCCGGGTTCCTGTGCTCGGGGCTGTGGTCGGGGCCCAGTAGTCCCACGGCCAGCCGGAGCGAGGCGAGCGCGGCGCACAGGTACAGGGCGGCGCCGAGCAGGACGACCACAGCATTGGAATCGGAAGCCAGGATGCGCACCAGGAAGGCGAGCGCCCCGCCGGCGGTTGCGGCGAGGGTGCCGGCGGTCGGTGAGAGGGCGTTCGCCGTGATCAGCCGGTCCGCGTCGACGACGTGCGGCAGGGAGGCGGAGAGTCCGGCCAGGACGAAGCGGTTGACCGCGGTGACCGACAGGGCGGAGGCGTAGAACAGCCAGTCCGGCACTTCGGCGACGATCAGCACGGCGGTGACGCCGGCCAGGAGGGCGCGCAGCAGGTTGCCGTAGAGGAAGACCTGGCGCCGACGCCAGCGGTCGAGGAGCACTCCGGCGAAGGGGCCGATCACGGAGTAGGGAAGGAGCAGGACGGCCATCGCGGAGGCGATCGCCGCGGGCGAGGTCTGCTTCTCCGGGGAGAAGACCACGTAGGTGGCGAGCGCCACCTGGTAGACGCCGTCGGCCGACTGGGAGAGCAGTCGTACGGCGAGCAGGCGGCGGAAGTCCCTGAGGCGCAGGAGTACGCGCAGATCACGTACGACAGGCATGTGGGCAAGGGTCACATACGCGGAGGGTCCCCGGACGCATTGTCCGGGGACCCTCCGTGGAAGAGCGGCTGAAGACCCGGGGGTCCCGGCCGGCCGGGCGCTGTTTAGCGCTCGACCTCGCCCTTGATGAACTTCTCGACGTTCGCGTACGCCTCGTCGTCGAAGTACTGCACCGGCGGGGACTTCATGAAGTACGAGGACGCGGAGAGGATCGGGCCGCCGACGCCCCGGTCCTTGGCGATCTTCGCGGCGCGCAGGGCGTCGATGATGACACCGGCGGAGTTCGGGGAGTCCCACACCTCGAGCTTGTACTCGAGGTTCAGCGGGACGTCGCCGAAGGCGCGGCCTTCGAGGCGGACGTAGGCCCACTTGCGGTCGTCGAGCCACGCCACGTAGTCGGACGGGCCGATGTGGACGTTCTTCTCGCCGAGCTCGCGGTCGGGGATCTGCGAGGTGACGGCCTGGGTCTTCGAGATCTTCTTGGACTCGAGGCGGTCGCGCTCGAGCATGTTCTTGAAGTCCATGTTGCCGCCGACGTTCAGCTGCATGGTGCGCTCGAGGCGGACACCGCGGTCTTCGAACAGCTTGGCCATCACGCGGTGCGTGATGGTCGCGCCGACCTGGGACTTGATGTCGTCGCCGACGATCGGGACACCGGCCTCGGTGAACTTGTCCGCCCACTCCTTGGTGCCGGCGATGAAGACCGGGAGGGCGTTGACGAACGCGACCTTGGCGTCGATGGCGCACTGCGCGTAGAACTTCGCAGCTTCCTCGGAACCGACGGGCAGGTAGCAGACGAGGACGTCGACCTCGCGGTCCTTGAGGACCTGGACGATGTCGACGGGAGCCTCGGCGGACTCCTCGATGGTCATGCGGTAGTACTTGCCGAGACCGTCGAGGGTGTGACCACGCTGGACCGTGACACCCGCGCTCGGGACGTCGCAGATCTTGATGGTGTTGTTCTCGCTGGCACCGATGGCGTCCGAGAGGTCGAGGCCGACCTTCTTCGCGTCGACGTCGAACGCGGCAACGAACTCGACGTCACCGACGTGGTAGTCGCCGAACTGGACGTGCATCAGCCCCGGGACCTTGGCGGCCGGGTCGGCGTCCTTGTAGTACTCGACGCCCTGCACCAGCGAGGCGGCGCAGTTGCCCACGCCGACGATGGCTACGCGAACCGAACCCATTCCGGTTGCTCCCTGTCAGTTTTCAGTGTTCCGGTTGAGCACCTGCTTGCGCAGGTGCTCACTTTGCAGTGTCGTCGGACGGTCCGGATCGTCGCCGATCCCGACCCGCCCGCTCGCTCTCGATGAGCTCGTTCAGCCAGCGCACTTCGCGCTCCACGGACTCCATTCCGTGCCGCTGCAGCTCAAGCGTGTAGTCGTCGAGGCGCTCCCGGGTGCGGGCCAGTGAGGCCCGCATCTTCTCCAGGCGTTCCTCGAGCCGGCTCCGGCGGCCTTCGAGCACTCGCATCCGCACGTCGCGTTCGGTCTGGCCGAAGAAGGCGAAGCGGGCGGCGAAGGACTCGTCTTCCCAGGTGTCGGGACCGGTGTGGGACAGGAGCTCTTCGAAGTGCTCCTTGCCTGCTTCCGTCAACCGGTAGACGATCTTGGCACGGCGCCCCGCGAGTGATGCGGCGAGGGCGTCCTCCGGGGCGTTTCCCGGTTCCTCGATCAACCAGCCGTTGGCCACGAGCGTCTTGAGGCAGGGGTAGAGGGTTCCGTAGCTGAACGCCCGGAACACCCCCAGCGAGGTGTTGAGGCGTTTCCGCAGCTCATAGCCGTGCATGGGGGATTCGCGAAGCAGGCCGAGGACGGCGAACTCGAGGATGCCGGAGCGTCTGCTCATTTCCGCCTCCTCTTCCGCCCTGGTCCCGTATGCCGAGCTGATGTATCGACTCGATACATCCAGACGATAGAACGGGCAGGTTCCCGCGACAAGGGCAGACATGGTGACCGGCGTCACATCACCAATTCGTAGGAGGTAAGTTGCCTGATTTGGGGTGAACTTCGGCACTGCGAGGGTTTTGACCGTGCGTAGTCTGTGCGCCAGGACACCGGGGGGACCGGAATTCAACTGCCGCTTCAGGCGAACTCGCCTGCCCGAGGAGTAGTCGTTCGATGAGCGAGCACCGTCGTAAACCGCCGCAGTCGCAGGGTGGTGGACGCGCTGCGGCCCGCCGGGCTGCCCAGCAGCGTCCCGGTCGCAGAGAAGCGGCCGGACGGGATGTCCCCACCGGGTCGCCCTCTGCCCCGTACGGCCAGCCCTACGGGCAGGACCCGTACGGCCAGCAGCCGCACGGCCAGGATCCCTACGGCCGTGACGCCTACGGCCAGGAAACCGTCCACGGCAGCCGTGCCGAGGCCCGCAGGGCCGCGCAGCGCGGCGCGGGCGGCCGCAGGCGCGGTGCCGAGCCGCAGGCCCGGGGCGCCCAGGACAAGCGGATGATCAACTATCCGCGTTCGGACAAGCACGGCTGGAAGCGCTTCGTGCCCAGCTGGAAGCTGGTCGGAGGCACCTCGCTGGGCTTCCTCGCCGTCGTCACCGCGGGCGCCGGCATCGCCCTGGCCATGGTCGGGACCCCGAGCGAGAACGAGGCCGCGTACGCCCAGAACAACGTCTTCTACTGGGCGAACGGTGAGCAGATGGCCGCGGTGGGCGGCGAGCGCAACCGGCAGATCGTCCCCATCGACAAGATCCCGCTGTCCCTCCAGAACGCCGTGATCGCCGCGGAGAACGCCTCGTTCGACACGGACAAGGGCGTCGACCCGATGGGCATCGGCCGTGCCGTCTTCAACATGGCGACCGGCGGGGAGACCCAGGGCGGCTCCACGATCACCCAGCAGTTCGTGAAGAACACCTATCTGGACTCCGACCAGACCCTCAAGCGCAAGGTCACCGAGCTCTTCATCTCGATAAAGGTCGGGGCGACCAAGAAGAAGCCCGAGATCATGCAGGGGTACCTGAACACTGCATATTTCGGCCGCAACGCGTACGGCTGCCAGGCAGCCTCGCAGGCGTACTTCAAGAAGGACTGCCAGGAGCTGGACCCCTCGCAGAGCGCCTTCCTGGCCCAGCTGCTCAAGGGCCCCAACCTCTACAACCCGGACGGCGGCATCGGCTCCGCGGCCACCCCCGAGGCGAACACCGACCGTGCCAAGAAGCGCTGGAAGTGGGTGCTCGACCGCGAGGTCGAGGTCGGCCGCATGACCCAGGCGGAGCGGGACAAGTTCCAGATCTTCCCGACGCTCCAGCCGTCCGCGCAGGCCCTCTCGCTCGCCGGCCAGACCGGCTACCTGGTCGAGACGGCCAAGCAGTACGTGATGAAGAAACTGGATCTGAGCGTCGAGGAGCTCGACCGCGGCGGCTACCAGATCTACACCACGTTCCAGAAGCCGAAGGTCGACGCCCTCGCCAAGGCCGTGGACAAGACCCGCAAGGAGTTCCTGGACGAGAAGGCCCGGCCCAAGACGGACAAGTTCGTCCAGTTCGGCGCCGCGTCCGTGGACCCGGCCAACGGCCAGATCGTCGCCCTGTACGGCGGCGCGGGCTTCGACAAGAACCACTTCTCCAACAACGCCAACACCACCGGTGTCCCGGTCGGCTCGACCTGGAAGCCGTACGTGCTGGCCGCCGCGATGGAGTACGGCACCCACAACTCCGACGGCGTGGGCCTGTCCGTCGACAGCAAGTACAACGGCAACGACCTCACCGTCATCAGGAACCGCGACGGAGAGCCGCTGCGCTACGCCGACGGCAGGCCCTTCCGGCAGAAGAACGAGAGCCCCAAGCGCTACGGCTACGTGGACCTCAACGAGGCGATGGAGAAGTCCATCAACACGCCGTTCGCCCAGCTCGTCTTCGACGTCGGCCACCAGAAGGTGCGCGACGTGGCCAAGGCCACCGGCATCCTCGAGGAGTCGATGAACCCGAACAACGACGCGTCGTTCGCCCTCGGCACCTCGACCCCCAGCGCCATCCGCATGGCCGACTCCTACGCCACCTTCGCGGCCTCCGGCACGCACTACGAGCCGTACTCCGTCACCAAGGTGCTCAAGGACGGAAACCCGCAGCCCGGCTTCGAGGCCCCCGCGGCCGAGAAGGCGATGGACAACTCCATCGCGGACAACATCACCAAGGTGCTGCAGAACGTCGTCAAGAACGGCACCGGCAAGAAGGTCAAGGAACTCGGCCGCCCGGCCGCCGGCAAGACCGGCACCACCGACAAGAACAAGTCGGCCTGGTTCGTCGGCTACACCCCGCAGCTCTCCACCGCCGTGACGCTCTTCCGCACCGACCCCACGTCGGAGAAGAAGGAACTCATCTCCATGAACGGCACGGGCGACGTCCCGTCCATCCACGGTGGTGACATCCCGGCCGAGATCTGGCTCGACTACATGCGCGAGGCGGTCAAGGGCACCCCGGAGAAGGACTTCCCCGAGCCCGAGGAAATCGGCGTCAAGGCCGACGCCGACGGCGCCCCCACGCCCAAGCCCACGCCCACGGCGACCAAGACCAAGGACCCGACGCAGGAGCCGACCCCCACGCCGACCCCGACCCCCACGCCGACCAAGGGCGGCAAGCCCACCTGCAAGCCCTGGCAGCGGGACTGCGACAACACCGACGCCGGTACCACCACGGGCGCCGACGGCGGCGGTACGACCGACGGCGGCACGGACGGCGGACTGATCGGCGGGACCACGCCGACACCCACGCCGACCAGCACCGGCAGGCCCGGCGGCGGCCGCGGGGGCAGCACCAACAGCGGGCTGCTCGGCGGAACCGGCGACGACGGTTCCTGATTCCGGCCCCCACCCCGGGCCCGCTCGCCACGAGGGCCGCCGCACTCCGGTGCGGCGGCCTTCGCCGCGTCCGGCGCCCCGTACGGCAGGATGAGCGCATGACGAAGGTGCACGAGGACCACCCCGTACTGCCCACGCAGCAGGACGAGGTCGCCGCCGCGGGCAGCGCACTGCTCGGCGGTCCGATGGGCAGGCGCGCACGGCTCGGCGGCCACCGACTCACCCCGGTGCGCGTCGTGGTGCTCGTTGCCCTCGGCATGTTCGCGCTGGGCATGGTGCAGAAGCTGCCCTGCTACGACTGGGCGTGGTTCCGCGGCGCCGGATCGCAGTACACCCACGCCTGCTACTCCGACATCCCGCACCTGTACGTCGGACGCGGCTTCGCGGAAGGCCTCACCCCGTACTTCGACCGGCTTCCCGGTGACATGCAGTACCTCGAGTACCCCGTACTCACCGGGCTGTTCATGGAGCTCGCCTCCTGGGTCACCCCGCAGGGCGGCAGCCTCC
The DNA here is from genome assembly GCF_055602345.1 of Streptomyces sp. NPDC037401. NCBI lineage: Bacteria > Bacillati > Actinomycetota > Actinomycetes > Kitasatosporales > Streptomycetaceae > Streptomyces > Streptomyces sp. NPDC037401. The sequence goes on along the minus strand of NZ_JBVJWO010000009.1, from coordinate 186,934 downwards.
AGCACCGCGAACAGATCTACTGGATGGTCAACGCGGGCATGCTGATGGTCTGCGCCGCCGTCATCGCCGTCTGCGTGGCCCGCACCCACCGCCGCCGCCCCTGGGACGCCCTGCTCGTCGCCCTGGCGCCCGCCTTCGCCCTCACCGCGACCATCAACTGGGACCTGCTCGCCGTCGCCCTCACCGCGGCCGCCCTGCTCATGTGGTCCCGCGGCCGCGCCCTGGCCTTCGGCATCCTCATCGGCCTGGCCACCGCAGCGAAGCTCTACCCCGTACTGATCCTCGGACCGCTGCTCGTCCTGTGCTGGCGCGCCGGGAAGTGGCGGGCGTACGGCACCGCCCTCGGCGGCGCCGCGGCGGCCTGGCTCGCGGTCAACGTGCCGGTCATGCTGCGCGCACCGGAAGGGTGGAAGAAGTTCTACACCTTCAGCCAGGAGCGCCCGGTCGACTTCGGATCCTTCTGGCTGATCATCTCCCAGCGCTCCGGGAACCCCCTGGATAACGCCAATCTCTACGCGACCGCACTCACCCTGCTGCTGTGCGCCGGCATCGGCCTGCTCGCCCTCACCGCACCGCGCCGCCCCCGCCTGGCCCAGCTGGCCTTCCTCGTCGTGGCCGTCTTCATCCTGACCAACAAGGTCTACTCGCCGCAGTACGTGCTCTGGCTGATCCCGCTGGCCGCCCTCGCCCGGCCGCGCTGGCGCGACTTCCTGATCTGGCAGGCCGGCGAGTTCGTGTACTTCGTCGGCATCTGGATGCACCTCGCCTACACGACCAGCGGCGACAAGCACCAGGGGCTGCCCGTCGAGGGCTACCAGCTCGCCATCGCCGCCCACCTGCTGGCGACCCTGTACCTGTGCGCGATGGTCGTCCGGGACGTCCTGCAGCCCCACCACGACCCGGTACGCCGCGACGGCTCGGACGACCCCTCAGGCGGCGTGCTCGACGGTGCCCCCGACGTGTTCGTCCTCGGAGACGCGGCGAGGGCGCCGCAGGACGCGGCGCCCTCGGGCGTACAACGGGTCGGCTGGGGCCGCTAGGCCCCCTCGTACGGCCTAGCGCTCCACGACGCGGTCGAACTGCGTCGTGGTGTGGCGCAGGTGCGCCACCAGCTCGTCGCCGACCGTCGGCTCCGTGGCGTCCGACGGCACGAACAGGATCGACACCTGCATGTGCGGGGGCTCCGCGAACCAGCGCTGCTTGCCCGCCCACACGAACGGCGACAGGTTGCGGTTGACCGTGGCCAGCCCTGCCCGCGCCACGCCCTTGGCCCGCGGCATCACGCCGTGCAGCGCCTTCGGCGCCTCCAGGCCCACACCGTGCGACGTGCCGCCCGCGACCACGACCAGCCAGCCGTCCGAAGCGGCCTTCTGCTGGCGGTAGCCGAACCGGTCGCCCTTCGCCACCCGCGTGACGTCCAGCACCGAACCCCGGTACTCCGTCGCATCGTGGTCGCCCAGCCACAGCCGGGTGCCGATCCGCGCCCGGAACCGGGTCTGCGGGAACTGCTGCTGGAGCCGGACCTGCTCCTCCGCCCGCAGGTGGCTGACGAACATCGTGTGCAGCGGCAGCCGCGCCGCGCGCAGCCGGTCCATCCAGCCGATGACCTCCTCCACGGCGTCGGAGCCGTCCGGGCGGTCCAGCGGCAGGTGCAGGGCGAAGCCTTCCAGCCGCACGTCCTCGATGGCACCGGCCAGCAGTCCGAGGTCCTGCTCGGAGACGCCGTGCCGCTTCATCGAGCTCATGCACTCGACGACGACCCGCGCGCCGACCAGGGCGCGGACCCCGTCGACGGAGGACACCGAGCGGATCACCCGGTCCGGCAGCGGCACGGGCTCCTCGCCCCGCCGGAACGGCGTGAGGACCAGCAGGTCCCCGCTGAACATGTCCTTGATCCGCGCGGCCTCGTACGTGGTGCCGACGGCCAGGACGTCGGCACCGAGCCGGGTGGCCTCGTCGGCCAGCCGGTCGTGGCCGAAGCCGTAGCCGTTGCCCTTGCAGACCGGGATCATCCCCGGGAACTGGTCCAGCACCTGCTTCTGGTGCGCACGCCAGCGCGCGGTGTCGACGTAGAGCGTGAGCGCCATGACCGGTACGGAACCTTTCTCGAAAACGGTGGGGGTAGGGGTGACGCCGGGCGTCAGCGGCGCGACATGTAGATGTCGAGCGCCTTGTGCAGCAGCTTGTTGAGCGGGAAGTCCCACTCGCCGACGTACTCGACGGCCTCGCCACCGGTACCGACCTTGAACTGGATCAGGCCGAACAGGTGGTCGTTCTCGTCCAGGGTGTCACTGATACCGCGCAGGTCGTACACGCTCGCGCCCAGCGCGTACGCGTCGCGCAGCATGCGCCACTGCATCGCGTTCGACGGGCGGACCTCGCGCTTGTGGTTCGCGGAGGCGCCGTACGAGTACCAGACGTGCTGGCCCACGGTCAGCATCGTGGCGGCCGCCAGCGGTTCGCCCTCGTGCTTCGCGATGTACAGGCGCATCCGGTTGGGGTCCTCGGAGTTGAGGGCCGTCCACTGGCGCTGGAAGTAGCTGAGCGGGCGCGGGCGGAACTTGTCGCGCTCGGCCGTGATCTCGTACAGGTGCTGCCAGGTCGGCAGGTCCTCGTAGCCGCCCTGGACGACCTCGACGCCGGCCTTCTCGGCCTTTTTGATGTTGCGGCGCCACAGCTGGTTGAAGCCCTTGAGGACGTCGTCCAGGGAGCGGTTGGCCAGCGGCACCTGGAAGACGTAGCGCGGCTGCACGTCGCCGAAACCTGCGCCGCCGTCCTCGCCCTGCTGCCAGCCCATCCGGCGCAGCTTGTCGGACACCTCGAAGGCGCGCGGCTCGATGTGCGACGCCTCGACGTCACGCAGGCGCTTGACCTCGGGATCCTGGATGCCGGCCTTGATGGCGGCGGAGTTCCAGCGGCGGATGACCACCGGCGGACCCATCTTCACGGTGAACGCGCCCTGCTGCTTGAGGTGCGCCAGCATCGGCTGGAGCCACTCGTCGAGATTGGGGGCGTACCAGTTGATGGTGGGGCCCTCGGGCAGGTACGCGAGGTACCGCTTGACCTTGGGCAGCTGGCGGTACAACACGAGTGCGGCGCCGACGAGTTCGCCGGACTTGTCGAACCATCCGAGGTTCTCGGAACGCCACTCGTTCTTCACGTCGGCCCACGCCGGGACCTGGCAGTGGCTCGCCGAGGACAGGCTCTGGATATAGGCCAGATGCTGTTCTCGGCTGATGGTCCTCAGGGACAGGCTCATGCGGGGCGTCTCCTCCGGCGGCTTCGCTGGTATGGCGCGAAGCCTACTGCGGCAAGGGCGCCACCCATCCGGGGGACGGGCCGCGCGAGGAATCGCAGCCCGTCCGGCGCCCTGCTGCAGAGGTGCCCCGGTCAGCCCAGAACGCCGCCGAAGAGGCCGCCGTGCGCCATCCCGAGGAAGAAGCCGATGGCCGAGGCACCGAGCCCGATGATCAGTGCGAAGCGCTCGCGTGTCGTCTCGGAGATGAACTGCCCGTACGCCCCGGTCAGGATTCCGATCAGGCCGGTCCAGGAGCTGAGCAGGTGCAGGTGGTGGAAGAACGCCGTGACGAACGCCACGGCGCCGAGCACCAGGGTCACGGCGAGCAGGGTGTCCTGGAGGGGGTGGGGCTTGCCGTCGGTGGACAGCAGCGAGATCGACGGCTGGGGTCGCATTGCCTGTGCCATGGGGGGCACCTCCCGGCGATGGAGCGTCGTGCCGTGGAGCCGTCCGGCCAGCTGCGCCGGGCATAGCACCACGCACACCCGATGTGTACAGATTGTGGCCCTTCGCTGCCGGATTTCAACCGGAAGGACGTGAGCAGGTACTCTGTACGGTCTGCGCGGTGTCTGCTCTGAGCACTCCGCGCAGCACGCATCACGACCCTCCTGCCACGGAACGACCGTGGCCGCTGAGTCCAAAGGAGGTGGGTTCCACATGCGTCACTACGAAGTGATGGTCATCCTCGACCCCGATCTCGAGGAGCGCGCTGTCTCCCCGCTGATCGAGAACTTCCTCTCCGTCGTCCGTGAGGGCAACGGAAAGGTCGAGAAGGTCGACACCTGGGGCCGTCGTCGTCTCGCTTACGAGATCAAGAAGAAGCCCGAGGGCATCTACTCGGTCATCGACCTTCAGGCCGAGCCTGCGGTCGTCAAGGAGCTTGACCGACAGATGAACCTGAACGAGTCGGTTCTCCGGACCAAGGTCCTTCGCCCCGAGACCCACTGAACTTCGGTTCAGCGGTAATCGGGACCGAGTAGCACAGCAGCCCAGCAGCAATCCCCGCCGAGAGGTTCATCCATGGCAGGCGAGACCGTCATCACGGTCGTCGGCAATCTCGTCGACGACCCCGAGCTGCGCTTCACCCCCTCGGGTGCGGCGGTCGCGAAGTTCCGTGTCGCGTCCACCCCCCGCACCTTCGACCGTCAGACCAATGAGTGGAAGGACGGCGAGAGCCTGTTCCTGACCTGCTCGGTGTGGCGGCAGGCGGCTGAGAACGTCGCCGAGTCCCTCCAGCGGGGCATGCGCGTCATCGTGCAGGGCCGGCTGAGGCAGCGGTCGTACGAGGACCGTGAGGGTGTCAAGCGCACGGTCTACGAGCTGGACGTCGAGGAAGTCGGCCCCAGCCTGAAGAACGCCACGGCCAAGGTCGCCAAGACCACCGGCCGCGGTGGCCAGGGTGGATACGGCGGCGGTCAGCAGCAGGGCGGCGGCGGCAACTGGGGCGGAGCCCCCAGCGGCGGCGCCCCGCAGGGCGGCGGAGCTCCCTCCGACGACCCGTGGGCGTCCAGCGCGCCGGCCGGTGGCCAGCAGCAGGGCGGCGGCGGGGGCGGCTGGGGCGGAAGCTCCGGCGGCTCCGGCGGTGGCTACTCGGACGAGCCGCCCTTCTAGGGCAGCTCCACCCACACTTCTTGATCACACAGGAGAGACACAATGGCGAAGCCGCCTGTGCGCAAGCCTAAGAAGAAGGTCTGCGCATTCTGCAAGGACAAGACCGCGTACGTGGACTACAAGGACACGAACATGCTGCGGAAGTTCATTTCCGACCGCGGCAAGATCCGTGCCCGCCGCGTGACCGGCAACTGCACGCAGCACCAGCGTGACGTCGCCACGGCCGTGAAGAACAGCCGTGAGATGGCGCTGCTGCCCTACACGTCCACCGCGCGATAAGGGAAGGGTGACCGAAAAATGAAGATCATCCTGACCCACGAGGTCTCTGGCCTCGGCACTGCCGGCGACGTCGTTGACGTCAAGGACGGCTACGCTCGCAACTACCTGGTCCCGCGTGGTTTCGCGATCCGCTGGACCAAGGGTGGCGAGAAGGACGTGGCGCAGATCCGCCGCGCCCGCAAGATCCACGAGATCGCCACCATCGAGCAGGCCAACGAGTTCAAGGCCAAGCTCGAGGGTCTGAAGGTTCGCCTGGCCACCCGCTCGGGTGACGCCGGCCGTCTCTTCGGTTCCGTGACCCCGGCCGACATCGCCACGGCGATCGAGGCTTCGGGTGGCCCGAAGGTCGACAAGCGTCGCGTCGAGCTGGGCTCGCCGATCAAGACCCTGGGTTCGCACCAGGTCTCCGTGCGTCTGCACGCCGAGGTCGTTGCGAAGCTCGGTGTCGAGGTCGTCGCCGCCTAAGTGCTGCGCACGAAGGGCCGCACCCCCGAGGGGGTGCGGCCCTTCGTCATGTTTCACGTGAAACAGCGCGTGTGTTTCACGTGAAACATGCCACTGCTGTTTCACGTGAAACACCAGCCGGGCGGGTCCGCTCAGCGGGTGGCGCCCGTGACCAGCCAGCGCCCGGAGCGGGCCCTGAGCTGCAGCGTCACCATGCGGACCAGCATCATCAGGGCCATGGCCCACCAGAGCGTCGTCAGCCCGCCGCCCACGACGGGCACGAGCAGCGCGGCCGGGGTGAACACGACCAGGGTCACGAGCATGGCCCGGGCCAGGTACGGGCCGTCGCCGGCGCCCATCAGGACGCCGTCCAGGATGAACACGATGCCCGAGACCGGCTGGGTGAGCGCGACCACCAGGAGGGCGGGCAGCAGTGCGTCCTGCACCGTCGGGTCGCTGGTGAAGAGCGGGATGAACAGCGGCCGCATGAGGATCACGAGGAGCCCCAGCACGACGCCGGAGGCGATCCCCCACTGCACCATGCGGCGGCAGACCGCGCGCGCTCCCTCGCTGTCCCCCGCGCCCAGGTAGCGGCCGATGATCGCCTGGCCGGCGATCGCGAGGGCGTCCAGGGCGAAGGAGAGCAGGTTCCACAGGGACAGCAGGATCTGATGGGCGGCGATGTCGACGTCGCCGAGCCGGGCCGCGACGGCGGTGGCGATCATCAGCACGGCCCGCAGGGACAGAGTGCGGACCAGCAGGGGAGCGCCTGCCTGCACGCTCGCCCGGATTCCCGCCGCGTCGGGCCGCAGCGGGACCGCGTGGCGTCGGGCGCCCCGGACGACCACGGTCAGGTAGACGGCGGCCATCGCGCACTGGGCGATCACCGTGCCCCAGGCGGACCCGGCGATGCCGAGGCCGACTCCGTAGACCAGTACGACGTTCAGCACGGCATTGGCGGCGAAGCCGCCCACGGCGACGTAGAGCGGCGTACGGGTGTCCTGGAGGCCGCGGAGCACGCCTGTGGCGGCCAGGACCACCAGCATCGCGGGGATCCCCAGGGAGGCGATCCGGAGGTAGGTGACCGCGTAGGGGGCGGCGGTATCGGAGGCGCCGAACAGGGAGACGAGGGCGGGGGCCGCGGGCAGCACCACGCCGATCACGAGGACGCCGAGCAGCAGGGCGAGCCAGATGCCGTCCATGCCCTGCCGGATGGCGGACGGGAGGTCGCCCGCTCCGACCCGGCGGGCGACGCCCGCTGTGGTCGCGTAGGCCAGGAAGACGAAGACGCTGACGAAGGTCGTGAGCAGGGCGGCCGCGATGCCGAGACCGGCCAGCTGGGGGGTGCCGAGGTGGCCGACGACGGCGCTGTCGACCATCACGAAGAGCGGTTCGGCGACGAGCGCGCCGAACGCCGGAACGGCCAATGCGACGATCTCGCGGTCGTGCTGCCGGGGGTCGGCCTTCGGTGGGGTGGTCGCCTGTCTCATGTGCTCAATCTAACCGTCCACAGGTAATAGGTCTACATGCCCTGTGGCTATTACTTCTGAGGTGATGTGCAGCTCTTTTGAGCGCCGTTCGCGATGATCTTGCGGTGTGGGGTCATTTTTTTCTCCCCCACAGGTCGTGGATGAGAAAACACCAGCTCAGATAGGGTCTGGTGGGGGTCCGTGAGATTTTGTCCACAGTGCCGTCCCCCGCTCCGTACACAGGTCTGCATGACTTACCCACAGCATTGAGGGCTTCATCCACACGCCCTGTGGATAACCAGATTGGCTGAAGGTGCCCGCAGGCCTACCGTGGACCGGCGCCCCGACGCGCCGAGAGCGGATTCGGGCGCCCCAATTGTCAGAGCCGTGTCGTAGAAAGAGTGACACGGCGAGGTCCGCGCTGCGGACGGGAGGAGGCGGCCCGGTGAGCATTCCCGAGCCCATGGACGACCCCTGGGCCGACAGCGGTCCCAGTGACCGTCTGCCCGTCTCCCGGCCCCGCCGAGCCGAGGGCGGCGGCCGCCGCGGCGAGGACAACCGCGACGGCGACGGAGGCGGCGGATCCTGGGACGGCGGCTTCGAGCGCGTCCCGCCGCAGGACCTGGACGCCGAGCAATCGGTGCTGGGCGGCATGCTGCTGTCCAAGGACGCCATCGCCGACGTCGTGGAGGTCCTCAAGGGCCCCGACTTCTACCGGCCCTCCCACGAAACGATCTACCAGGCCATCCTCGACCTGTACGCGAAGGGCGAGCCGGCCGACCCGATCACGGTGGCGGCCGAGCTGACCAAGCGCGGCGAGATCACCAAGATCGGCGGGGCGGCGTACCTGCACACGCTGGTGCAGTCCGTGCCGACGGCGGCCAACGCCGAGTACTACGCCGAGATCGTCCACGAGCGTGCAGTGCTGCGGCGCCTGGTGGCCGCCGGCACCAAGATCACGCAGATGGGCTATGCGGGCGACGGGGACGTCGACGAGATCGTCAACAGCGCCCAGGCGGAGATCTACGCCGTCACCGAGCAGCGGACGTCGGAGGACTACCTCCCGCTCGGCGACATCATGGAGGGCGCCCTCGACGAGATCGAGGCGATCGGCTCGCGCAGCGGGCAGATGTCGGGCGTGCCCACCGGGTTCACGGACCTGGACTCGCTGACCAACGGCCTGCACCCGGGCCAGATGATCGTGATCGCGGCCCGTCCCGCCATGGGTAAGTCCACGCTGGCCCTCGACTTCGCGCGGGCCTGCTCGATCAAGAGCAACCTGCCGAGCGTGATCTTCTCCCTGGAAATGGGCCGGAACGAGATCGCGATGCGTCTGCTGTCGGCGGAGGCGCGGGTCGCGCTGCACCACATGCGATCGGGGACGATGACCGACGACGACTGGACGCGCCTGGCGCGCCGCATGCCTGACGTATCGGCCGCGCCGCTGTACATCGACGACTCGCCGAACCTGTCGATGATGGAGATCCGCGCCAAGTGCCGCCGGCTCAAGCAGCGCAACGACCTCTCGCTCGTGGTGATCGACTATCTCCAGCTGATGCAGTCGGGTGGTGCCCGCCGCCCGGAGAGCCGTCAGCAAGAGGTCTCGGACATGTCCCGTAACCTCAAGCTCCTCGCAAAGGAGCTCGAGGTGCCGGTGATCGCGCTGTCGCAGCTGAACCGTGGTCCGGAGCAGCGTACGGACAAGAAACCGATGGTCTCCGACCTGCGTGAGTCGGGGTCGATCGAGCAGGACGCCGACATGGTGATCCTCCTGCACCGCGAGGACGCCTACGAGAAGGAGTCCCCGCGTGCGGGCGAGGCGGACCTGATCGTGGCGAAGCACCGTAACGGCCCCACGGCGACGATCACCGTGGCGTTCCAGGGCCACTACTCGCGTTTCGTGGACATGGCCAATACCTAGCGGGTGCGGGGCAGAGTGCGGGCGGCGCGGCCGATCGCGATGCCCGGGGCGGCGGGCTTCGTGCTGAGGCACACGCCGCCGCCGGAGAGCGTGGCCTCGGTACGGCGGGTGGCGGGCGAGCCGGTGCGTGAGCGCGATGGCGGTTGCGGTCGGGGAGGGCAAGTCGAACGCGGAGATCGCGGCGGAGTTGTTCATGAGCGTTCCGACGGTGAAGACGAACGTGTCGCGGATCCTGGCGAAGCTGGGTCTGAACATCCGGGTGCAGATTGCGCTGCTGGTGAACGATGCCGGGATTCCCGGGAGTTCTGCGGACGGTGCGTGATCTTGGCGGGGGTGGGTGCGAGGCTGCGGGTATGACGTCCATTTCCGAAGAGTTGTTGCCCGCGACGCGGCGGGCGCTGTTGCACCGGATCGCCGTTGCCCAGGCGGAGGGCCGGGCGCCGTCGCTGGTGGCTGCCGTGGTGCGGGGCGGCCGTACGGTCTGGGAGGGGTCTCGGACGTCGGTCGAGGGGCACGGTCCGGACGGTGGGGTGCAGTACCGGGTCGGGTCGATCACGAAGACGTTCACGGCGGTGCTGGTGCTCCGGCTCCGGGACGAGGGGCTGTTGAGCCTGGGTGATCCGCTGGAGAAGCACCTGCCGGGGACGGGTGCGGGGGAGGTGACCCTTGCCCAGTTGCTGTGTCACAGCGGTGGTCTGGCGGCGGAGACTCCGGGGCAGTGGTGGGAGCGTACGCCGGGTGTGATGCGGCCGGGGCTTTCGGACGTGCTGGGTGAGGAGCCGTTCCGGCACGAGCCGGGTCGGCGCCATCACTACTCCAATCCCGGTTACACGCTGCTGGGTTCGCTGGTGGAGGCGGTCCGGGGGCGGCCGTGGGCGGAGGTGCTGCGGAGCGAGGTGCTGGAGCCTCTGGGGCTGAGCCGTACGTCGGTGGAGCCGCAGGCGCCGTATGCGGGCGGCTGGGCGGTGCATCCGTGGGCGGACGTGATGATGCCGGAGCCGATGGAGGATCTCGGGCTGATGGCTCCGGCGGGGCAGTTGTGGTCGACGACTGCAGATCTGGCGCGGTTCGCGGTGTTCCTGGCGCGGGGTGACGACCGGGTGCTCAGTGCGGGGAGCGTGGCGGAGATGCGGACGGCGGCTTCGCCTCCGGAGCCGGGGTTGGCCGAGGCGGGGTACGGCCTGGGGTTGCAGCTGCAGACGGTGGGGGGCCGGCGGCTGGCCGGGCACAGCGGTTCGCTGCCGGGGTTCGTGGCGGGGCTGTGGCTGAGCGAGGCGGACGACGTGGCGGCGGTGGTGCTGGCGAACTGCACGTCGGGGCTGCCGGCGTCGACCGTGGCCGCGGATCTGGTGGGGATCGTGGCGGAAGCCGAGCCGCGGATTCCGCAGCCGTGGCGGCCGCTGTCCGAGGCGGAGGCGGATCCGGCGGTCGTGGCGCTGACGGGTTCCTGGTACTGGGGGGCCGCCGCGCAGGTGCTGCGGCTGCTGCCCGGTGGGGAGTTGGAGCTCGGTCCGGTCGGGTCCGCGGGGCGGGCGGCGCGGTTCCGGCCGGTTCCGGGTGGGGGTTGGCGGGGGGTGTCGGGGTACTACGCGGGTGAGCTGCTCCAGGTGGTGCGGCGCGAGGACGGTGTGGTGAGCCATCTGGATCTCGGCTCGTTCGTGTTCACACGGGAGCCGTACGAGGCCGGGGCTCCGGTTCCGGGCGGGGTGGATCCTGCGGGGTGGCGCGGGCTGGGCTGACGGCCCGCGCACCCTGCGCGGGGTCAGGCGGTGAGTTCGCGCTCCAGCGGGGTGCGGAAGCGCGGGGTGACGCGGGCTTCGCCGATCCACTGGCTCAGGCGGGCGGCCTCGGCCTCGACGGCGGTGGCGGCCTCGTGGCCGGGGTCGGCGAGCAGCCGCCAGACGATGGTGCCGTCGGCGCGCTGGGCCCAGCCGCCGATGATCTCGCCGTTCCACCAGACGGTGGGGCCGATGTTTCCGGCGTAGTCGAAGAGGGCGGGCCGGTGGCCGGGGGCGAGGTGGAAGCTGCGGTCGGCCCAGCCCATGGCGCTGGGGTCGAGTGCGGGGAGCAGGGCGGCCCAGGGTTCGGGGGCGGTGACGGGGGCCGCGTCGCCGGGGGCGACCAGGGCCGTGCTGCCGTCGTCGAGGCGCACGTCTTCGGGGCCGATGGCGGCGAGGGCTTTGCGGACGTCGGTGAGGGTCCAGCCGGTCCACCATTTGAGGTCGGCTTCGGTGGCCGGACCGTAGGCCTGGAGCCAGCGGTGGGCGAGTTCGGCGCGTGCCTGGGCGGGTGGGATCGCGGGCCAGGGGTCGGTGTGGGTCCAGCGGAACTGGCTGGACGTCCAGGTGCCGCGGGGGCGGTCGCGGCGGATCCGGCCGTCGGCGGCGAGGAGGCGGATGACGCGGGTGGCGACGCCGGTGACCGTCTCGTACTTCTTGCCGTGGCCGATGGTGATCTTCTGCCGGAGGAGGGGGACTGCGGCGGAGATCTGGGTGCCGGTGGAGGGGCCGTGGGCGTCGAGGGCGTCGAGGGTGGCCTGTTCTGCTTCGGCCAGCCAGCGTTCGTCGAGGCCCTGTCCGTCTTCGGCGAGGTGTTTGAGCAGGGTGCGCCGTTCTTTGGCGGCGATGGCGCGGGCAGTGGAGGAGTCGACGCAGGGCGCGAGGCCGGCGGACACCGCGAAGAGTGTGTTGCGCATGCTGAGCAGGCGGACGACAGCTCCCTGCTCGTAGAACGCGTCCTCGATGGCTGAGACGTCCGCGCCGTCGGTCCGGGCGCGGGCGGAGAGGTAGACGGTTGCGGCGTCGGTGGCGTGCAGGGCGACCACGGCGTCCGCCGCCTCGGTCACGCTTGCGGCGTGGGCCGAGGGAGCCAGGCGGTGGCGGATGCCGAGCCGGTTGCGGCGGTCGGCCGTGCTGATCCGGGGATGGCTGCTGCTCATGTCCGGATCGTAGGGCGGACCCCGGACGGTGGCGGGGAGAGCGGTGGGATCAGCCTGCGGCCAGGGTCAGCGGGGCGAAGCGGCGGGCCGGGTCGCCGGGGAGGTCCGGGATGCCGTGGACCATCACGGCGTTGAACGCGACGGTCTCCAGGCCGCGTTCCTTGAGCCAGCCGATCATGTCCTCGTGGCGGACGTCGATGTCGGTGCGCAGTGGACGGTCGGTGCGTGTGGCGAGTGCGGTCACCAGGGCCTGGGCGGTGGCGGTGTCCTTGGCGATCAGCGGGCCGATGACGTGGGTGTCCATATTGGGCCAGGCGGCGGTGTAGCCGGTGAGCTCGCCCTGTGCGTCGTGGGCGACGAGCAGGTGGTCGGCGAAGGAGGGCAGCCGTGTGATGACGTGGGTGCGGTCCTCGCCGAATACGTCGTGGTCCAGACGCAGGATGGCCGGCAGGTCGTCGGCGACGGCGGGGCGTACGGGGGTGGTGCTGTCGCCGGGGCGGGGGGTGAAGCGGCCGCGGAGCATTTCGGCCCGCCCGGTGTGCGTGAAGCCGAGTTCTTCGTAGAGCGGCTGGCCGTTCGGGGTGGCGTACAGGGTGAGGGGTGCCGGGGCGAGGGTCTGGCAGATGTGCGTCATGAGGCGGCGGCCGAGGCCCTGGCGTGCGTAGCGTTCGGCGACCAGGACCATGCCGATGGCGGCGAGTGCGGGCTTGTCGGCGGATGAGCCGTAGGTGGTGACGACGCAGCACGCGGCGAGGCCCTGTCCGTCGGGGGCGTCGATGCCGTAGCCGGTGCCTGAGCTGAGCAGATATCCCCACCGGTGTTCTTCGCGTTGCCAGCCGCGGTCCTCGGCGAGGTCGGTGCAGTGGCCGAGGTCCTGCGGGGTCAGGCGGCGGATGCTCAGGGTGGCGAGGTGTGAGGTGGGCACGGGCTCAGAGTGGATCAGTGGCCGGTGTGCCGTCCACCGATTTCCCACACAGGGGTCGATGTTTCACGTGAAACACGGTCGCCACTCCGGGCACTGTCGGGGCGCCGATGTTTCACGTGAAACATCGGCACGGAACGTCGGCTCGACCCACTAGCCTCGTCTGTCATGACGGCACTGCACCTCTTCGATCTCGACGGGACCCTGATGCACGGGACGGCCGCTCCGGTCGAGATCTCCCGACAGCTGGGTCTGGAGGCGGAGATCGCGGTGCTGGAGAGGGAGTTCAGTGCCCGCAGGATCGGCCCGCCCGAGTTCGCCGTGCGGCTGCACGCCCTGTGGACGGAGCTGACCGAGGCGCATGTCCGGGCGGCTTTCGACGGGGCGCCGTGGCTGGCGGGCATCCGGGAGGTTTGGCAGGAGATCCGTGAGCGCGGGGAATACTGCGCGGTGATCTCGCTGTCGCCGTCGTTCTTCGTGGAGCTGCTCCTGGAGTGGGGGGCCCACGCCGCGCACGGTTCGGTGTTCCCGCGGGTGCCGTTCACGCAGCCCCTCGATGTCGCCGGGATCCTCACTCCGGCGGCGAAGGTCGTGGTGGCCGACCGGCTGTGTGCACAGTTCGGCGTGACGCGGCGGGACTGTGTGGCCTACGGCGATTCGATGACCGATGCGGTGCTCTTCGAGGCGGTGCCCGTGTCCGTCGCGGTCAATGCGCGCCCGGCGCTGGCCGCTGCCGCGACGCATGTGTACGAGGGCCGCGACCTGCGCCAGGCGTATGCGCTGGCCCGGGCTTCGCGGTAGGCCGTACGGATCCGGCGGCGGGGAATCTTAACGGGAGAGTCGGTTCGAAACGCGGAATTCTCGCTATTCGCCCGGCCTCGCACCACCGAGTGCCATGCTGCGAAAACCCGGAACCACGGATTCGAGGCCGTGGCGGGCGCCGACCGACCGAGATGCTCGAAGCGAGGCACCGCATGGACGCTCCGCCCACCGAACCGGCCAGACGTCTGGCACAGATACGCCCGGTGGGCCCCGGAGCCGGCAAGTCCACCGTCCCGGCCAGTACTCCGCCCAAGCCGACCGGCACCCTGCCGAAGCCGACCCCTCCCGCGGAGGCTTCGCCCGACGCGCTGCTCGTCCGCCGGACGCTGACCGAGATCGCGCCGATAGCCGACAAGGTCACCTCGTACTTCTACGCCCTGGTCTTCACGGGCCATCCCGATCTGCGGGCCCTGTTCCCCGCGGCCATGGACGCCCAGCGTGACCGCCTCCTCAAGGCGCTGCTCACGGCTGCGGAGCACATCGACAATCCCGAGGTCCTCGCCCCGTACCTGCGGCGGCTGGGCGGCGGGCACCGCAAGTACGGCACCCGGCCCGAGCACTACCCGGCCGTCGGCGAGGCCCTGATCGGGGCTCTGGCGCGGTTCGCCACGCTGACCTGGGGGCCCGAGGCGGAGGCTGCCTGGGTGCGGGCGTACACCGCCATCTCCCAGATCATGATCGATGCGGCCGCGGAACAGGAGCCGCTGACACCGGCCTGGTGGCAGGCCGAGGTGGTCTCGCACGACCTGCGCACCCCCGACATCGCGGTGGTGACCGTCCGGCCCGACCAGCCGTACCCGTTCATCGCGGGCCAGTACACGAGTCTGGAGACGCCGTGGTGGCCGCGGGTGTGGCGGCACTACTCCTTCGCCTCGGCGCCGCGCGCCGACGGGCTGCTGTCCTTCCACGTGAAGGCCGTTCCGGCGGGCTGGGTCTCCAATGCCCTGGTACGGCACGCCCGGCCCGGTGACGTGCTGCGCCTGGGGCCTCCGGCCGGATCGATGGTCGTGGACCACAGCACGGAGAACGGCATGCTGTGCCTGGGCGGCGGAACCGGCATCGCGCCGATCAAGGCGCTGATCGAGGACGTTGCCGAGCACGGTGAGCGGCGTCCGGTGGAGGTGTTCTACGGGGCGCGCAGTGACGTGGACCTGTACGACATCGACACCCTGCTGGGGCTCCAGAAGTCGCATGCGTGGCTGTCGGTGCGGCCGGTGGTGTCGGACGGTCTGACCGGGCAGCTGCCGGAGGCCATCGGCGAGCACGGCCCGTGGAACACCTACGACGCCTATATCTCCGGCCCGCCCGCGATGATCCGCAGCGGGGTGGACGCGCTGAAGCGCATCGGGATCCCGGGCGAGCGGATCCGCCACGACGCCCTGGAGGAGCTCGTGGGGGCGACGGGCTGAACCCAGCCCGCGCTGTACGGCCTGCGGTACCGGCCTGCGGTACCGGCCCGCGGCACTGCCCGCGCCCCCGTGGAGCGGTCAGCCCAGGTCGGGGGCGTGCATGGCGCGTACGCCCTCGATGTTGCCGTCGAGGTAGTGCCGCAGGGACAGCGGTACGAGGTGGACGGCGGCGATCCCGACCCGGCTGAAGGGCACCCGGACGATCTCGTACTCGCCCGTCGGTTCGTCGATCTCGGGGCCGTGCCGCAGCGCCGGGTCCATCGACTCGAGCCGGCAGACGAAGAAGTGCTGCACCTTCACGCCCGTCACACCGCCCTCGGCGATGTGCTCGACCGTGTCGACGAAGCAGGGCACCACGCCGGTGATCTTCGCGCCGAGTTCCTCGTACACCTCGCGGTGCAGGGCGTCGACGACCGTGGCGTCTTCCGGCTCCACTCCCCCGCCGGGGGTGAGCCAGTACGGATCGACGCCTGGCTTGGTCCGTTTGATCAGGATGAGGTCTTCACCGTCGAGCAGGATGGCGCGGGCGGTGCGCTTGACCACGGGACGTTCGGTCATGGGAGAAGAGTGGCCCAGGACCGGGCTTCTGAAACGTTCACCACGCTTCCCTGCCCTGCCGGGTGCTTCACCAGGACGCGGCAGCCCGAAGCAGCAGCTCGTGGGCGCGCGCCAGATGGGGCAGGGCGAGCGTCCCGGCCCGCACCGCCAGGACGTAGGTGCGCAGCGGCGGCACCGGAGGGTCCAGCAGGGCGGCCACCCGTCCCTGCAGCAGTGCTTCCTCGCACAGGTAGCGGGGCAGCACGGCCATTCCGCCGCCTGCGGCCACGCATTCCAGGGCCGCCCGGAGGTCGGGTGTGACCGCGGAGGCGGTGACCGTCGGCGGGGTTTCGAAGACCTGGGCCCAGTAGCGGGTCAGCAGCGGCAGGGATTCGTGGACCTCGACGACCGGTACGCCGTCCAGCGCGGCGGGTCCTTTGTCGTGCAGCTCCCGGGTGTCGACGAGGGCCGCCCAGCTCGGTGCCGCGATCAGGACGTGCTCCTCGTCGCAGAGGGTGGTGGCGGAGAACAGCCCGCCGCGCGGCCGGGCGGTGGTGACGACGAGGTCGTGGTGGCCGGCGGCCAGCCCCTCGAGGGCCTCGTCGGGGTCCGCGGTCAGTGAGGTGCGCAGCATCCGGCCCTGCCCGATCAGCGGGGTGAGGGCGGGCAGGACCCGCAGGGTGAGGAATTCGGGGGGGCCGGCCAGGTGGAGGGTGCGCAGGCCCGTGCCGGAGTCGCGGCCCGATTCGGTGATGGCCAGGAGTGCGTCGAGGTGGGGTGCGGCCTTGTGGGCGAGCTCGTCGCCGACGGCGGTGGGTGTCACCCCGCGGGCGCGGCGCAGGAACAGCGGGCGGCCCAGCTGGCGTTCGAGCGTGCGGATCTGCGAGGTGACGGCGGGCTGGGAGAGGCCGAGGAGGGCGGCGGCGCGGGTGAAGGAGCCGGCGCGGTGCACGGCGACGAAGGTGCGGAGCAGGGCCAGGTCCACGGCTGCCCCTCTCGGCACGGACGGTGGGTCGGGTCTCGACCGGGCCCCCACTATAAATATGTCGATAGGTCTCTGTCGTTACCGTGATTGGACTCTGACGCAGAGTCAACTAGCCTTGTCCGCGTGGTTCTTCGCGCGCGGAACCCGGGACGGTCCGAGCCATGAGGGGGGAGGCTCGGACCGTCCGTTGCGCGTAGCCGGTCTACGCAGTGCTGCTACGCCCGCTACGACTGCGGGGACGCGGCCAGGTCGAGGGCCCGCAGTACGTCGGCGACGAGGTCGTCGGTGTCCTCCGCGCCCGCGGAGAAGCGGATGAACCCCTCGGGCACGGCGTCGCCGCCCCACCTGCCGCGCCGCTCCGCGGTGGACCGTACGCTGCCGAAGCTGGTGGCGTCCTCGACGAGCCGCAGGGCCGTCAGGAAGCGCTCGGCGTGGCCGCGATCGGGGAGCGCGAAGGAGACGACGCCGCCGAACGCCCGCATCTGGCGGGCGGCGACGTTGTGGGCGGGGTCGGTGGCCAGCCCCGGGTAGCGCAGGCCGGTCACCTCGCTGCGGCCGGTCAGCGCCTCGGCGACGGCGAGGGCGTTGGCGCACTGCCGCTGGGTGCGCAGCTGGATCGTGGCGAGGGAGCGGTGGGCGAGCCAGGCCTCCATGGGGCCGGGGATCGCGCCGACGACCTTGCGCCACTGCCGGACCCGGGCGGCGAGTTCGGGCGTGCGGCAGACCACGTAGCCGAGCAGCAGGTCGCCGTGTCCGGTCAGGCCCTTGGTGCCGCTGGCCACGGCGAAGTCCGCGCCCAGTTCCAGGGGCCGCTGGCCGAGCGGGGTGGCGAGGGTGTTGTCGACGGCGACGAGGGTGCCGCCGGCGCGGGCCGCCCCGGCGAGCCGGCGTACGTCGCAGACGTCGAGCCCGGGGTTGGACGGGGTCTCGATCCACAGCAGCCGGGCGCCTTCGAGGACGGTGAGCTGGGCGTCGTCCCCGGTCGGGGCGGTGCGGACGGTGACGCCGTAGGCCTCCAGCTGGGTGCGTACGAGCGGCAGGGCCTGGTAGCCGTCGTCGGGCAGGACGACCGTGTCGCCGGTGCGGGCGTGGGAGAGGAGCACCGCCGTGACCGCGGCCATGCCGGAGGCGAAGACGACGGCCTCGGCGCCGTCGAGGCCGGGGGCTTCCAGTTCGCCGATGGCCCGTTCCAGCAGGGTCCAGGTGGGGTTGGTGTCGCGGCCGTAGGTGTAAGGCCCCTCGACGTCGCCGGGCAGGTGGAAGTGTGCGGCGAAGACCGGTCCGGGCAGGGTCGGTTCGTTCTTGACCGGCTCGGGCAGTCCGGCGCGTACGGCACGGGTCCCGTCGCCCAGCCGCTCCCCGGACGCGTCGTGTGCGTCGTACTCGCTCATCGGGTCCCCTCGCGTATCGCTGCGCGGACGGCGGCCAGCAGGCCCGGCCCGGCCGCCTCCACCATGTCCAGTACTTCCTCGAAGCCGTCGAGGCCGCCGTAGTACGGGTCGGGTACGTCCTGGCCGTCGGCCGCGGGGTCGTACGAGCGCAGCAGCCGCACCTTCGCGGCGGCCTGCGGGTCCGGTGCCAGCCGCCGCAGGTCGCGCAGGTGACCGGCGTCGAGGGCGATGACCAGGTCGAGGCGGTCGAACCAGTCGGGCCGGAACTGGCGGGCCCGGTGGTCCTGCGGGTATCCGGCCCTTTCGAGTACGGAGACGGTCCGGGGGTCGGCGCCGTCCCCTTCGTGCCAGCCGCCGGTGCCGGCGCTGTCGACCGCTATGAGGCCGTCGAGGCCGGCGTCCGCGACCTGCGCGCGGAACACGGCCTCGGCCATCGGGGAGCGGCAGATGTTTCCCGTACAGACGAAGCACACGCGGTACATGGGGCCGCCGTTCAGTGCTTGTCCGGCAGGACCAGGTTCACGGCCCAGGACACGATGCTGATGATGAGGCCGCCGAGTACGGCGGTCCAGAAGCCCTCGACGTGGAAGTTCAGGTCGAGCTTCTCGGAGATCCACGAGGTCAGCAGCAGCATCAGCGCGTTGACGACCAGGGTGAAAAGACCCAGCGTGATGATGAACAGGGGCAGGGACAGCAGCTGCACCAGCGGCTTGACGAGGAAGTTGACCACCCCGAAGACCAGGGCGACCAGAACCAGGCTGAGGGCGCGCCGGCCGAAGCCGCCGTCTTCGTCGAGGGTGATGTCCCCGACCAGCCAGATCGCCACGGCGAGGGCCGCGGCGTTGGCGAGCGTCTTGACTACGAAATTCGTCATGTGTCTGATCGTGGCAGAGAAGATCCGTGAGTGGCATCGGCAGAACAGCGGAACCGGCAGTACGAGAGAACGCAAGGGGCTACAGCAGCGATGAAGGCATTCCGGCTGGACGAACTGGAGGCGGAGCGGGCCGCCAATGACGGCGCCTATCTCCAGTTCCTGAGGGAGCGGAACATGTCCGTCGGCCTCTATGCGCTCGACGCGGGGCAGACGGATCCGCAGCAGCCGCACCGCCAGGACGAGGTGTATTTCGTGGTGAGCGGCCGGGCCGCGATCACCGTCGGGGAGGAGACGACCACCGTGGCGCGCGGCAGCGTCGTGTACGTGCCGGCCGGGGTGCCGCACAAGTTCCACCACATCTCGGAGGACCTCAAGGTCATGGTGGTGTTCTCGCCTCCGGAGGCCTGAGCCGGTCGGTCCCTTAGGGGGCGGATCAGGGGACTCCAAGGGCTCGCAGCGGCCCATCCGGCTTCTTGAACTCCTAGCATCGAAGGCAGGAAGTAAGAGAAGAGGAAGAGGTAGAGGAAATGGACGGCATCCGGGAGACTTTCGCAGGCATGCCCTGGTGGGTGAAGTGGGTCGGCATTCCGCTGATCGCGCTCTTCGTCTTCGGCGGAGTGATCACCTCCATCCTCAGCTCGCTCATCGGGTTCGCCTTCAACGTCCTTCTGTTCGCGGCACTCGTCGGCGGCCTGGTGTACGTCGTGAAGCTGTTCGGCGGATCGAGGTCCAAGGCTTCGCGAAGCGACTGGTAGGAGCCTTGGGTAACGGGTGGTCCCCCGGATCGCCGATTAACCCGCCCGGGGGATCGCGGAACTAAACGCCCCTCACGCCGGTAATCGGCGGATAGAGTGGCAATCTGTGCCGTAACCCTGGGCACTGTGACCGGTAGTACCGCCGCTGACCTGCGGTTACATCGAAGCCACCGAGCACCGCCCCCCAGGACGCGCGGCCTGTGCGGGGGCGGACCCCGCGGGTGGGTCACCCCAATGGCCCGCCGCCATGCCAGGGGGTGAGATTTGCCTTCGGTTCACAATGCAGCTGTGCCGACCCTGATCGGCTCGGTGCAGAGGGCCCTGAGACTGCTCGAGGCGGTCGGCTCCCACAGCGAGGGCGCGCCGGCGAAACAGCTGGCGCGCGAGGCGGGGCTCCCGCTCCCCACCGCGTACCACCTGCTGCGCACGCTCACTCACGAGGACTATCTGCGCCGGGAGGGCGGGGTGTTCGTTCTCGGTGACGCCGCCGGGAGGCTGGCGGGCGGCGGACTGCAGCAGAAACGTCGCAGCATGATCCTCGACTCGCTCGCGCACTTCCGTGACGTGGTCGGCGCCCCCGTCTATTTCGCCGTCTACCGCGAAGGCGAGATCGAGGTCGTGGGCGTCAGCGACAGCCCCGGCGCCCCGGCGGTCGAGGAGTGGGCCGACTTCCGCGAGACCGGCCACGCGCACGCCATCGGCCAGTGCCTGCTCGGCCAGCTCGACGAGAAGGCCCGGCGCGACTACTACGACCGGCACCCCGTCCGGTCCGTCACCCCGTACACGGTGCGGGACATGAGGGCGATGGAACAGCGGATCGCCGCCATGGAGCGGATGCAACCGGTCTTCGAGCGCCAGGAGTACGCCCTCGGAACGGTCTGCGCCGCCATCCCGATCACAGCCGGTGACACCGCCGCTACCATGGCGATTTCCCTCCCCCTGCACCAGCAGGACCGATTGCTCTATGCGGTCGGTCGACTACGGAGTGAAGTAGGCGCGCTGTTGAGCACCCTCTCGTTCTCTATCAGTATCTGAAAACTCACTCCTTGTGATCTGCTAGCGCTTCCACCACGATTGTCAAGAGGGCCCTGGGGGATCAATCCTGGCCACTTCCACTTACAGCGGGGTAGGCAATGCGCGAGTCGGTACAGGCAGAGGTCATGATGAGCTTCCTCGTCTCGGAGGAGCTCTCGTTCCGGATCCCGGTGGAACTCCGGTACGACGCACGTGACCCCTACGCAGTCCGTCTGACCTTCCACCTCCCCGGCGATGCGCCCGTGACCTGGGCGTTCGGCCGGGAACTGCTCCTCGACGGCATCAACAAGCCATGCGGTGACGGCGATGTGCACATCGCGCCCACCGACTCGGAGGAGCTCTCCGACGTCCACATCCGACTCCAGGTCGGCAGCGACCGGGCCCTGTTCCGGGCCGGTGCGGCCCCCCTGGTCGCGTTCCTCGACCGGACCGACCGGCTGGTTCCGCTCGGCCAGGAGCGCAACCTCGGCGACTTCGAGCAGGACCTCGAAGCCACCCTCGACAAGATCCTGGCCGAGACCAAGCAGAACGAGCAGAACGCGGGCTGACGCCCCGGCAGCCGCACCCGGGCCGCCATCGCACCCGGGCCACCACAACACCCCGGCCGCCACTCTCGGTAACCGGACCACGGCAGAAGGCAGTTCCGCTCAGCGAGCCGACGCGCTGAGCCCCACCGCCCTCCGTCCCCTCCCCCCGGCCGACCACCGGAGCGGGATCAGCGCTTGCGGCGACGACGGCCCCGGCCGCCGCGGACCGGCCCCGCCGGCCCGCCTCCCGGGGCCCCCGGCCGGTCGGCGGACACGACCAGTGCGGCCAGCGCCGTCGTCACCGGAACCGACGCCACCAGACCGATCGACCCCACCAGGGTCCGTACGATTTCCTCCGCGATCAGCTCGCTGTTGGCCACGCTCCCCACGCTGCTCTGAGCGATCGAGAACAGCAGGAGCAGCGGCAGCGCCGCACCCGCGTACGCCAGCACCAGTGTGTTCACCACCGAGGCGATGTGGTCCCGGCCGATGCGGATCCCCGCCCGGTACAGCGCGCGCGGCCCCATCGACGGGTCGGCCTGGCGCAGTTCCCACACCGCCGACGTCTGAGTGACCGTCACGTCGTCGAGCACGCCCAGCGAACCGATGATCACACCCGCGAGCAGCAGGCCGCTCATGTCGATCTCCGGGTACAGCCCGTGGATCAGCCCGGTGTAGTCGTCCGTGTTCCCGGTCAGGAACGCCCAGTCGATGAAGAGCGAACCGAGCACGCCGATCAGCACCAGCGACACCAGCGTGCCGAGCACCGCCACCGACGTACGGGCCGACAGGCCGTGGCACATGTAGAGCGAGATCAGCATGATGGCGCTGGCCCCGACCACTGCGACGACCAGCGGATTCGAGCCCTGCAGGATCGCCGGCAGGATGAACAGCGTCAGCACCGCGAAGCTCACCGCCAGCGCGATCAGCGCCAGCACCCCGCGCATCCGCCCCACCAGCACCACCGCCAGCGCGAAGATGCCCGCCAGGAGCGCCATCGGGAGCGAGCGGTCCACGTCGATCACCGAGTACTGCAGGTCCCGCGGCGCGTCGGGCGCGTAGGCGACGATGACGCCCTGCCCCTGCTCCAACTGCCGGGGCGCGCCTGGCTGGACGATCTCCGTGAAGGTGCGGCCCGCGTCCGGACCGGTCGTGACCTCGATGGTCGCCTTCCCGCACTTGCCCTGCTGCTGCCGCGCCGCCTCGCGCCCCTCGGGGGTGTTCACGTCCCCGGTGACCGGCACCTGGGCCGCGTTGACCTCCTTGCAGTCGACCAGCACGAGCGCGGCGACCGTGCCCTCCTGGGTCTGGCGGTCGAAGCCGACGCCGGTGCGCTCGTGGTCGGGGGCGCCGCCCGGCCACAGCACCACCAGTCCGACGAGGACGGCCGTCGCGAACGGGATCAGCACCGCCGCGATCACCTTGCGCAGGTGCTGGGAGACGGGGGCGGCCGGGCCGTGACTGTGCGTGTGCCCGTGTCCGTGCCCGTGTCCGTGTCCGTTCCCCTGTCCGTGCCCGTTGCCATGACCGGTGTGCCCGGCGTGATCGGGGTCGTGCGGGGGCTCTGCGGGGGGCTGCGGCGAGGTCGTCACGGGCCGATCATCGCAAGAGATGAGGGGGCCCACTGTTCAGCACGCCACAGATGACGCTAGCGTGGGGGCACCTTTGCACAACGCGGGAGCTCGGAGCACCGGGCTGAGAGGGCGCTGATCACCGTACGCGCGTCGAAAGATGCGTACGGGAAGAGGCTGCGCCGACCGCCGAACCTGTTACCGGGTAATGCCGGCGTAGGGAGATAGGTCTCATGACCATTCAGGACGCACGCACGCCTGCCGTCAGCCAGAGCAGCGACGGCGAAGAGCGCAAGCCGGGCTGGCACAAGGGGTATGTCACGGGTTCCCGCCCCGACATCCAGGTGCCCGTCCGCCAGGTCCACCTCACCAACGGCAAGGACGTGACGCTCTACGACACGTCCGGTCCGTACACCGACCCGCAGATCGACACGGACGTCCGCCGCGGCCTCGCGCCGCTGCGCGAGAACTGGATCATCGGCCGCGGCGACACCGAGGAGTACGCGGGCCGCCCCGTGCGCCCCGAGGACGACGGCATCAAGCACACCTCGCCGCGCGGTGGCCTCAAGAACCTCGACGCCGTGTTCCCCGGCCGCCCGCGGCTGCCCCGCCGCGGCCGCGACGGCCAGGCGGTCACCCAGCTCGCGTACGCCCGCCGCGGTGAGATCACCCCGGAGATGGAGTACGTCGCGATCCGCGAGAACGTCTCCCCCGAGGTCGTCCGCGAGGAGATCGCCGCAGGTCGCGCGGTACTTCCGGCGAACGTGAACCACCCGGAGATCGAGCCGATGATCATCGGCAAGAAGTTCCTGGTGAAGGTCAACGCGAACATCGGCAACTCCGCCGTCACCTCCTCCATCGAGGAGGAGGTGGAGAAGATGACCTGGGCGACCCGCTGGGGCGCCGACACGGTCATGGACCTCTCCACCGGCCGCAACATCCACACCACCCGCGAGTGGGTGCTGCGCAACTCGCCCGTCCCGATCGGCACCGTGCCCCTGTACCAGGCGCTGGAGAAGGTCGACGGCCGTGCCGAGGACCTGACCTGGGAGATCTACAAGGACACGGTCATCGAGCAGGCCGAGCAGGGCGTCGACTACATGACGGTCCACGCTGGCGTGCTGCTGCCGTACGTCCCGCTGACCGCCCGCCGCAAGACCGGCATCGTCTCCCGCGGCGGCTCGATCATGGCCGCCTGGTGCCTGGCGCACCACAAGGAGAACTTCCTCTACACGAACTTCGAGGAGCTCTGCGAGATCCTCGCGGCGTACGACGTCACGTACTCGCTGGGCGACGGGCTGCGCCCCGGCTCGATCGCGGACGCCAACGACGCCGCGCAGTTCGCCGAGCTGAAGACCCTGGGCGAGCTCAACACCATCGCCAAGCGCCACAACGTCCAGACCATGATCGAGGGCCCGGGCCACGTCCCGATGCACAAGATCAAGGAGAACATCGACCTCCAGCAGGAGATCTGCGAGGAGGCGCCGTTCTACACGCTCGGCCCGCTGACCACGGACGTCGCCCCGGCGTACGACCACATCACCTCGGGCATCGGCGCCGCGATGATCGCCTGGTGGGGCACCGCGATGCTCTGCTACGTCACGCCCAAGGAGCACCTGGGCCTGCCCAACCGCGACGACGTGAAGACGGGCGTGATCACGTACAAGATCTCGGCGCACGCGGCGGACCTGGCCAAGGGCCACCCGGGCGCGCAGGAGTGGGACGACGCACTGTCGGACGCGCGCTTCGAGTTCCGCTGGGAGGACCAGTTCAACCTGGCCCTCGACCCGGACACGGCCCGCGAGTTCCACGACGAGACCCTCCCGGCCGAGCCCGCCAAGACCGCGCACTTCTGCTCCATGTGCGGGCCGAAGTTCTGCTCGATGAAGATCTCGCAGGACATCCGCCGCGAGCACGGCGGGGACCTGAAGGCCGAGGAGATCCAAGCCGGTATGGCCGAGAAGTCGGCGGAGTTCGCAGCCGCCGGCAACCGGGTGTACCTCCCGCTCGCCGACTGAGCGGGCCGGGTAGCCGTCCGCTGCCCGACCCGCGTCCCATGGGGGGAGTCGCGGGTCGGGCCGGTCGGCCCCTGGCCGAGCGGCACCCGGGCTCGGCACACTGAGGGGCGTGACTCCGACATCCATGCGCAAGGGTGCCAATCTGCCCGTCGCCGCCACCGTCGTGCACGCAGAACTCAGCTGGACGGAGCGGCCGGGGATACCCGATGCCGATGCCTCCGCCCTGCTCCTGACGGGAGCCGGGCGGGTACGCGACGACGGCGACTTCGTCTTCTACAACCAGGCGCGGCACTCCTCCGGAGCCGTACGTCACCTGGGCAAGCAGCGCGGCGCCGGCAGCCGGCGGGACACCGTCGAGGTGGACCTCGGGCGCCTGGAACCGGGCGTGGAGCGGGTCGTGCTGTGCGCGTCCGCCGACGGCGGGACCTTCGGCGAGGTGCCGGGTCTGATGCTGCGGCTGCTGGACGCGGGTACGGGCGGTGAGCTCGCGCGCTTCGAGATGGAGGCCGCGACGGAGACCGCGTTCATCGGCGGGGAGCTGTACCGGCGGGCCGGGCAGTGGAAGTTCCGTGCGGTGGGACAGGGGTACGCGTCGGGGCTGGCCGGGCTGGCCACGGACTTCGGGATCACGGTGGACGACGCCCCGGCGCCCGCTCCCGTACGGACCCCGGCTCCGGCACCGGCCCCGGCTCCCGTACGGCCTCCGGTCGCGCCGCCCGTACGCCCCGCGAGACCTGCGCCGGTGACGCCCGCACCCGTGAACCGCCCTGCGGTCACCGTGCCGCCGGTGACTCCTGCGCCCCGCCTCACCAAGGGGGAGGAGCGGCTGCCCGTGGACATGCGCAAGCGCCTGTCCCTGCGCAAGGAGCAGGTGGCCGTCAGCCTCAGCAAGCACGGCGCCGCAGGGATCCGGGCCCGGGTGATCCTGGTCCTGGACGCCTCCGGGTCGATGTCCGTGCTGTACGCGAAGGGCATCGTGGCCGATGTGGTCGAGCGGATGGCGGCCGTGGCCGCGCAGCTCGACGACGACGGCGAGATGCAGGCGTGGACCTTCGCCTCGAACCCTGCCCGGCTGCCCGACCTGCGGCTGGGCGAGCTGCCGGAGTGGCTCGGACTGCACGTGCGGATCGGCGAGTTCTCCCTGTTCGGCCGCCGGAAGCCGCCGCGCGGCCTGCGCCCCGGCCAGGTCGACATGCGTGCCGTCGGCATCCAGAACGAAGAGCAGAAGGTCATCCGGGAGGTGCGGGACTACGTCCGTTCCCACCCGGCCGCCGACCCCACGCTGGTGCTGTTCTTCTCCGACGGAGGGGTCTACCGCAACGCGGAGATCGAGCGGGAGCTGCGCGAGGCGGTGGAGGAGCCGGTCTTCTGGCAGTTCGTCGGCCTGGGGCGCTCGAACTACGGGGTGCTGGAGCGGTTCGACACGATGCCCGGCCGCCGGGTGGACAACGTGGGGTTCTTCGCGGTGGACGACATCCGGTCGGTGCCCGATGCGGAGCTGTACGACCGGCTGCTGTCGGAGTTCCCGTCCTGGATCCAGGCCGCACGGCGCGCCGGGATCCTCTGAGTCGCGCCGCTCCTCCCGGACTCAGTCCGGCCGGTCCGACCGGTCCTGCCGGTCCGGGTCGTCGAGCCGCTCCGCCAGGTCGGGGCGGCTCTCGGGCCCGCCGAAGTCCGGGCTGGTGAAGTCCGGGCTGCTGTATCCGGGGCGCGGGCCCTCTCCGGAGCTCCCGGGGCTGGTGAAGTCCGGCCGGTCGTATCCCAGCTGGGGGATCCGGCCGACGGGCCGCCGCGGGGTGCCGGCCGCCGGGTCCGCGCTCGGGTCGGCGAGCGCCTCGCGGAGGAACGGCACGATGCCGCGCTCCAGCAGGGCGTGCCGCCAGGCCTCGCGGGCTCGCGAGACCTCGTCGGGTATGGCCGCCGCCTCGTCGGCGCCGACCTCGGTGGCGCTGTTGCGGACGGCGGTCACGAGGAGCCCGATGGCGGCGAAGAGTATGGCCGCGGCGGTGAGCGCGCCGAAGAACCAGCCCACCGTCAGCATGGTGTGCGCGAAGGCGGGTTCGGGGTCGATCATCTTCAGGATGTAGCCCACCAGCAGGAAGATCAGCATGGCGGTGCCGGCCAGGACCGGCGCGAGGACGGCGACGACGGCGCTCGCACCGGCGCCCGCGCCGGTGTCCTGTTCGGCGGGTCTGCCCGTGGAGGGTGAGGACGCGGCCTCGTCGCGCAGTTCTTCTCGTACTTTCACATAGTGCTCGTATTCGGCGGCTGCGGCGGCCGTCAGCAGCACGCGGGCGTTCAGTGCCATGGTGCGCAGTTGTTCGGCGTTGAGCCGCTCGCCGACGGCGGACAGTTCCGGTCGCTCGTGCGCGGTGCGCAATGCCTCGTCGAGGAGGCGTCCGAACTCCGGCCGGTCCTCGCTCAGCAGGTACGGAACGCTGGTCATGTGCATCCCCCGATGCTCCGTCGGGCCGGTATGCCCGCGTAGATCCGGACAAACGGCGGAAACGGAGGAGAGCCTGCTACGGATAGAGCGATGGTAGAGCGCCCCCGCCATACGGTGACAGGGGCTTTCCGGAAATACCCCGGACGGTGAACGCTCAGTCGCTCAGTGGCAGTTGTACGACCAGGAGTTTTCCGGCCATGGTGACGCCGCCGTCCATGGCGATGGCGAGGCCGTCGGCGTAGACGTGCGGGCCTTCTACGACGGGGCCGCTCTCGCCGTCGGCGTCCTCGGTGCCGACCTCGCCGAGCAGGTACGGGATCGGGCTGTGGCCGTGGACGATGCGCCGGCCGCCGTAGGTGTCGAGCAGTTCGCGGACGGCGACGGGCCCCGATTCCTCGTCGCGGAAGGCGAAGCGCTTGGTGAACTTGCGGAACAGGTCCCAGGTTTCGTTGGCGTCGTTGCGGTTCAGCAGCTCGTGAACCTTGTCGTTGACGTCCTCGATGGAGGTGCCGTAGTCGAGGTAGGCGGTGGTGTCGGAGTGCAGGAGCAGGTGCCCGTCCTCCAGTGCGGCCGCGTCCAGCCGGGACATCCACTGGAGGTGGACGTCCTCCAGGCGCTCCATGTCGGTGCGCTGGCCGCCGTTGAGGAGCCAGGCGGCCTGGAAGGTGGCGGTCCCGGCGCCGGACTGGACGGGTGTGTCGCCGAAGCGCTTGGCGCCGATCAGCAGCAGTTCGTGGTTGCCCATGAGGGCCTTGCAGTAGCCGCCGGAGGCGGCGGCTTCGGCGGACAGGCGCATCACGAGGTCGATGACGCCGATGCCGTCGGGGCCGCGGTCGGTGAAGTCGCCGAGGAACCACAGCCGGGCGTTGCCCGCGGACCAGTGGCCGTCGGCGTCGATGAGGGCTTGCGCGCGGAGCTCGGTGACGAGCTCGTCGAGGTAGCCGTGGACGTCGCCGACGACGTAGAGGGGCCCGGTGCCGGGCCGCTCCTCGGGGACGTACTGGACCTGGACGGTGTCCCCGGCGCGCGCTCCTATGACGGGGAGGTCGCGCCGGGTGGGCGTGTAGCCGTCGGGCTCGTCGTCGTACGGGGTCTCGCGCGGCGCCTCGCGCGGGCTTTCGAGAGGGCTCTCGTGCGAGGCCTCGCGCGGGTCGGCGTGCGGAGGGGGGTCGTACGGGGTGTCGTGCGGGGCGGAGCCCTGGTACGGGACCCGGCGCTCGGAGCCGTACGCGGCCTCGCCGAACTGGCCGGCGGCCGGCTCCGGGTACGGCGCGGTTTCGGCGTACGCCACGGCCTCGGGGACGCGGAAGTCCCGCAGCGTCTCCGTCCGCACCGCGGGTCCCTGACCGGCCCCCTGAGTCATTGACCCCTCCACCACCGTCGCGCTGCCGTACACCTGCGGACCCTCCTGGCCGGAGGGTCCGTGATGTCGTGCGCCCATCATAGGAATGCGGCTCGCGCTCTGTGACGCACCAGGGGTGGTGAATCCTGGACGGAACCGTGGAGCGCAGGCCTGTTCTCGTGCTTTTCTCCCGAATTGTTCGGTCTCAGTCCTGGGACGGCGAGCGTGGCGGGCTGACCGTGGTGCGGGGCTGCCTGCGCTGCGAGGAGGTCCGGACGATCAGTTCCGTCGGTATCACCTGCTCGACCGGCCGCCCGGTGTCCACTCCTTCGATGGCGTCGATGAGGAGCTGGACGACGGCCGTGCCGATGCGCCGGGGCTTGAGCGAGAGCGTGGTGATGGGCGGTTCGGTGTTGGCGTAGACGGTGGACTCGCTGCAGCAGACCAGCAGCAGGTCCTCGGGGACCCGCAGTCCGTACCGGCGGGCGGCGGCGAGGAGGTCGGTGCCGTTGGGGTCGAAGAGTCCGTAGACGGCGTCCGGGCGGTCGGGGCGGGCGAGCAGCCGGTCGGCGGCGACCGCTCCGGCGCACGGGTCGTGCGCGGGGTAGGACTCGTAGACGGGGTCCTGGCCGACGCGTTTGCACCAGTTGAGGTAGGCGGTGGTGGAGAGCCGGGTGTAGGTGTCGGTGGTGGTGCCGGTGAGCAGGCCGATCCGGCGGGCGCCGGCTGCGGCCAGGTGGTCGAGCAGCTCGAGTACGGCCGCCTCGTGGTCGTTGTCGACCCAGGCGGTGACGGGGAGGGAGCCTGCCGGGCGGCCGTCGGAGACGACGGGGAGGCCCTGGCGGACGAGTTCGGTCACGACGGGGTCGTGGTCGGAGGGGTCGATGACGACGGTGCCGTCCAGCGCGACATTGGACCAGACGTCGTGGCGCGAGGTCGCGGGGAGGATGACGAGGGCATAGCCGCGCGCGAGCGCGGCGGAGGTGGCGGCTCGGGCCATCTCGGCGAAGTACGCGAATTCGGTGAAGGTGAAAGGTTCATCCCCGTACGTGGTCACGGTCAGGCCGATGAGGCCCGATTTCCCGGTACGGAGGGTCCGGGCCGCGGCGGAGGGGCGGTAACCCAGCCGGTCGGCCACCTCGCGGACGTGGCGGCGGGTGGCGTCCGGCAGCCTGCCCTTGCCATTGAGCGCGTCCGACACGGTCGTGATGGAGACGCCGGCCGCCGCGGCCACGTCTCTGATGCCCGCCCGTCCTTGCCGGCCGGCCCGCCGGGGGGTCTCCGTCCGGCTCACCTGATGCTTCCCTGCTGCTGTCATGGCGTGCCGATAGTAGGGCGCCGGGGGGTGGGTGGTCCGTATGCATATGCAGTCGTTGACAGGCACGTTTCTGCAAGGTTCGCCACCCCCAATGACCTTGCAATGAAAGGCAGTTACTGGGGTCAGGGCCTGGGTGCCGCTTGTCGATCGGTACGGGCATGCCAAGGTGCTGATGTTTCGAAGTGGTCTCAACTCACCTTCACGGGTGATGCGCGCCACGGCGCGAGCCACCGGCGCGTGCATATATGCATGCGCCCCCCGGTTTCCTTCGGTCGCCCATTCTCGGCGCGGCGGAATCCTCATAAGGTGAGCAGTATTGAAGTTGTACGGGACGGTCGAGGAGGACCTGCGGTGAGCGAGAAGAGCCCGAAGCTGCGCGCTGAGCTGGACGGCATCCCCACGTACAAGCCGGGGAAGCCCGCCGCTGCGGGCGGTCCGGTGGCGTACAAGCTGTCCTCGAACGAAAACCCGTACCCGCCCCTGCCGGGGGTCCTGGAGAGCGCCCTCGCGGCGGCGGGCAGCTTCAACCGGTACCCCGACATGGCGTGCACCGGGCTGATGAACGAGCTCTCGAACCGCTTCGGCGTACCGGTGGAGCACCTGGCCACCGGCACCGGCTCGGTGGGCGTGGCGCAGTCGCTGATCCAGTCCACGGCGGGTCCGGGCGACGAGGTCATGTACGCCTGGCGGTCCTTCGAGGCGTACCCGATCATCACGAGGATCTCCGGCGCGACGCCGGTAGAGGTGCCGCTGACCTCGGGCGACGTGCACGACCTGGACGCGATGGCCGACGCGATCACGGACCGCACGCGGCTGATCTTCGTCTGCAACCCGAACAACCCGACCGGCACCGTGGTGCGCCGGGCGGAGCTGGAGCGGTTCCTCGACCGGGTGCCCTCGGACGTTCTCGTGGTGCTGGACGAGGCGTACCGCGAGTTCATCCGCGACGCCGAGGTGCCGGACGGCATCGAGCTCTACCGCAGCCGGCCGAACGTCGCCGTGTTGCGCACGTTCTCCAAGGCGTACGGCCTGGCCGGTCTGCGGGTCGGCTTCGCGGTGGCGCACGAGCCGGTGGCGGCCGCGCTGCGCAAGACCGCGGTGCCCTTCGGCGTCAGCCAGCTCGCGCAGGACGCGGCGGTGGCCTCGCTGCGGGCCGAGGACGAGCTGCTGGGGCGGGTGGGCTCCCTGATCGGTGAGCGTGCCCGGGTGTACGAGACGCTGGTCCGGCAGGGCTGGACGGTTCCCGAGACCCAGGCGAACTTCGTGTGGATGCGGCTGGGGGAGCGGACCGCCGACTTCGCGGCGGCCTGCGAGAAGGCCGGTGTGGTGGTCCGGCCGTTCCCGGGGGAGGGCCTGCGGGTCACGATCGGTGAGACCGAGGCGAACGACCTGTTCCTGCACGCGGCGGAAACGTTCCGCAAGGAGCTGTAGCCCCGGGGGCGCGCCCGTACGCCCGTATTTCGTACGCCCGTACGCAGCCGCGTACGTCCTGCTTCAGACCGCTTCGACGCGGATCGGGTCGCCGTCCCGGACGGTGGCGAGGAGGCGGGGGTCGCCGTCGATCGAGCCGAGCACGTTGCACGGACTCGCGAGGCGGCTCTCGCCTCCTCGCGATATCGGGGTGGGGCCGTAGGGCAGGGCGAGGGCGTCGCCCTCGGTCCAGAACGCGACCGTGCCGGGCTCGACGACCTGGCGGGCGTCGCCTTCGAGGGCGACCGAGACGCCGGTGTCGAAGTACACCTCCTCGCCCCAGGTGTGGGCGCTGGCGGCGATCGGCAGGGCCTCGGCGAGCGCCTTGGCGGTCGGGGTGTCGTCGAGGGTCGCGGTGAGCTGGCCCGCAGGCCAGGAGAGTCGTATCTGCATGCGCCGAATTCAACAAGATGTTGAATTTCTTGGCTAGGGGCGACTCAAAGGGGGACCCCCCTTCAGAGATCGACAAACCGGTACGACATAATGCTTGTGAATGTGAACGCGTTCACAAGCGCGCCTGCTTTCTCCCCTATTCGGGCGTATTGGGCGGGCGCACTGCCGAGTGGCAACGGCGACGTGAAGGAGAAGACGACGTGGACGTAGCTTCGGAAGCTTTGGCCCTTGCGCCGGAGACCCTGGCGCGATGGCAGTTCGGCATCACCACCGTCTACCACTTCCTCTTCGTCCCACTGACGATCTCCCTCGCCGCGCTCACCGCCGGCCTGCAGACCGCCTGGGTGCGAACCGAGAAGGAGAAGTACCTCAGGGCCACGAAGTTCTGGGGGAAGCTGTTCCTGATCAACATCGCGATGGGTGTGGTCACCGGCATCGTCCAGGAGTTCCAGTTCGGCATGAACTGGTCCGACTACTCGCGGTTCGTCGGTGACGTCTTCGGGGCGCCGCTCGCGTTCGAGGCGCTGATCGCCTTCTTCTTCGAGTCCACGTTCATCGGCCTGTGGATCTTCGGCTGGGACAAGCTGCCGCAGAAGATCCACCTCGCCTGCATCTGGATGGTCTCCATCGGAACCGTCCTGTCCGCGTACTTCATCCTCGCGGCCAACTCGTGGATGCAGCACCCGGTCGGCTACCGGATCAACGAGGAGCGGGGGCGGGCCGAGCTCACCGACTTCTGGCTGGTGCTCACCCAGAACACCGCCCTCACCCAGTTCTTCCACACCATCACGGCGGCGTTCCTCGTCGGCGGCGCGTTCATGGTCGGCATCTCGGCCTTCCACCTGGCGCGCAAGAAGCACATCCCCGTGATGCGGACCTCGCTGCGCCTCGGCCTGATCACCCTGATCATCGCCGGCATGGGCACCGCCATCAGCGGCGACCTGCTCGGCAAGGTCATGTTCAAGCAGCAGCCGATGAAGATGGCCGCCGCCGAGGCGCTCTGGGACGGCGAGGCGCCCGCGCCCTTCTCGATCTTCGCGTACGGAGACGTCGACGAGGGCCACAACAAGGTCGCGATCGAGATCCCGGGACTCCTGTCCTTCCTGGCCAACGACGACTTCAGCTCGTTCGTCCCGGGCATCAACGACGTCAACAAGTCCGAGCAGGAGAAGTTCGGCCCCGGGGACTACCGCCCCAACATCCCGGTCGCCTACTGGGGCTTCCGCTGGATGATCGGGTTCGGCATGGCCTCGCTCGCCCTCGGCGTGCTCGGGCTCTGGCTGACCCGCCGGAAGTTCCTGCTCCCGCCGGCGATGCGGACCGGTGAGGACGAGGTCCCGCACCTGGTCCTGTTCCGGAACAAGGCGCTGAGCCCCAAGTTCACCCGCTGGTACTGGATCGTCGCCCTCTGGACCATGGGCTTCCCGCTGATCGCCAACTCCTGGGGCTGGATCTTCACCGAGATGGGCCGGCAGCCCTGGGTGGTCTACGGCGTGCTGCGCACCCGGGACGCGGTCTCCCCGCACGTCTCCCAGGGAGAGGTGCTCGCCTCGATGATCGGCTTCACCCTCCTCTACGCCGTGCTCGCGGTCATCGAGGTGCGGCTGATGGTCAAGTACGTCAAGGCCGGCCCGCCCGAGCTCACCGAGTCCGACCTCAACCCGCCCACCAGGATCGGCGGCGACGACAAGAACGCCGACCGGCCGATGGCCTTCTCGTACTGAGGCTCAGGAGAGCGAGACATGGAACTCCACAACGTCTGGTTCGTGCTCATCGCGGTCCTGTGGATCGGCTACTTCTTCCTGGAGGGCTTCGATTTCGGGATCGGCGTACTGACCAAGCTGCTGGCCCGGGACCGCAAGGAGAAGCGGGTCCTGATCAACACCATCGGACCCGTCTGGGACGGCAACGAGGTCTGGCTGCTCACCGCGGGCGGCGCGACCTTCGCCGCCTTCCCCGAGTGGTACGCCACCCTCTTCTCCGGCTTCTACCTGCCGCTGCTGCTCATCCTGATCTGCCTGATCATCCGCGGTGTCGCCTTCGAGTACCGGGCCAAGCGGCCCGAGGAGAAGTGGCAGACGAACTGGGAGCACGCGATCTTCTGGACCTCGCTGATCCCCGCGTTCCTGTGGGGCGTGGCCTTCGCCAACATCGTGCGCGGCGTGAAGATCGACCAGGACATGGAGTACGTGGGCACCGTCCTGGACCTGCTGAACGTCTACTCGGTCCTCGGCGGCCTGGTCACCCTCACCCTGTTCACCTTCCACGGCGCGGTGTTCGCCTCGCTCAAGACGGTCGGCGACATCCGGGACCGCTCCCGTGCGCTGGCGCTGCGGCTGGGCGCCCTGACCGCCGTACTCGCCCTGGCGTTCCTGGTCTGGACGCAGGTCTCGCGCGGTGACGGCAAGAGCCTGGTCGCGATGGCCGTGGCGGTCCTCGCCCTGGTGGCGGCGCTCGGCTTCACCTTCAGGGGCCGCGAGGGCTGGGCGTTCGCACTCTCCGGCGTCACCATCGCCGCCGCGGTCGCGATGCTCTTCCTGACGCTCTTCCCGAACGTCATGCCGTCCTCGCTGAACGACGCCTGGAACCTCACGGTCTCCAACGCCTCGTCCAGCCCGTACACCCTGAAGATCATGACCTGGTGTGCGGCCGTGGCCACCCCGATCGTCATGCTCTACCAGGGCTGGACGTACTGGGTGTTCCGCAAGCGCATCGGCACGCAGCACATCGCCGAAGCGCACTGACCGCGCACCGACCGCGTGGCGCGGCCCTTCGCCGGACCGCGCCGCCCGACCTGCCCGACCCTGACTAGGGGGCATGTTTCACGTGAAACCGATCGACCCGCGCCTGCTCCGGTACGCCCGCACCACCCGCCGCTTCCTGGCGGCGGTGGTGGTCCTCGGCCTCGCCGGGGCGGGGTTGGTCGTCGGCCAGGCCATGCTGATCGCCGAGATCGTGGTCGGAGCCTTCCAGCAGGACCTGGACGCCGGCGCGCTCCGGACACCGCTGCTGCTGCTCGCGGCGGTGGCGCTGGGGCGCGGCCTGGTCTCGTGGCTCACCGAGCTCGCCGCGCACCGGGCCAGTGCGGCGGTCAAGTCGGAACTGCGGGGGCGGCTGCTGGAGCACGCCACCGCCCTCGGCCCCTCGTGGCTGAGCGGGCAGCGGACCGGGTCGCTGGTCGCGCTCGCCACCCGCGGGGTGGACGCGCTGGACGACTACTTCTCGCGCTATCTGCCCCAGCTGGGTCTGGCGGCGGTGGTCCCGGTGGCGGTGCTCGCCCGGATCGTCACCGAGGACTGGGTGTCCGCGGCCGTCATCGTGGTCACCCTGCCCCTGATCCCGATGTTCATGGTCCTCATCGGCTGGGCCACCCAGGCCCGGATGGACCGCCAGTGGCGGCTGCTGTCCCGGCTCTCGGGCCACTTCCTCGACGTCGTCGCCGGTCTGCCGACGCTCAAGGTCTTCGGCCGGGCCAAGGCCCAGGCCGAGTCGATCCGGGCGATCACCGCCGACTACCGGCGGGCCACGGTACGCACCCTGCGCATCGCGTTCCTGTCGTCGTTCGCCCTGGAGCTGCTCGCCACGCTCTCGGTGGCGCTGGTCGCCGTCACGATCGGCATGCGGCTGGTCCACGGGGAGCTCGACCTGTACACGGGCCTGGTCATCCTGATCCTCGCGCCGGAGGCGTATCTGCCGCTGCGGCAGGTGGGGGCGCAGTACCACGCGGCCGCGGAAGGCCTGGCGGCCGCGGAGGAGATCTTCGAGGTCCTGCAGACCCCGGCGGCCGCGGTCCCGGGGACCCGGCCCGTTCCGGCCGGCCCGCTGCGCGTGGTGGCCGAGGAGGTGTCGGTCCGCTACCCGGGCCGGGAGCAGGACGCCCTGGCCCCCGTGTCGCTGGCGCTGGAGCCCGGCGAGTGCGTGGCCCTCACCGGCCCGAGCGGGGCCGGGAAGTCCACGCTGCTGAACGTGCTGCTGGGCTTCGTGCCGGCCACGGGCGGACGGATCCTGGTCGGGGGGACCGACCTGGCGGAGGTCTCCCCGGAGGCGTGGCGGGAGCAGATCGCGTGGGTTCCGCAGCGCCCCCACCTGTTCGCCGGGACCATCGCCGAGAACGTACGCCTGGCCCGGCCCGGGGCGACCGACGAGGAGCTGGCGACCGCCCTGCGGGACGCGGGCGCCGCGGAGTTCGTCACCGCACTGCCCCGGGGCGCCGGGACCCTGCTCGGCGAGGGCGGCCTCGGCCTGTCCGCCGGGCAGCGGCAGCGCCTCGCGCTGGCCCGGGCCTTCCTGGCGGACCGGCCGGTGCTGCTGCTGGACGAGCCGACCGCCGCGCTCGACGGGGAGACCGAGGCGGGCATCGTGGCCGCCGTACGGCGGCTGGCGGTCGGGCGCACGGTGCTGCTCGTCGTCCACCGGCCCGCGCTGCTCGGCGTCGCGGACCGGGTGGTCCGGCTGGAGCCCGGCCCGGTGGGCGTGCAGGCATCCGCGGCGCACTCCCCCGCACCGGCCGCCGGCCCGGGTTTCGCCCACGGCCCGGCGCAGGCACCGGCTGTCGCAACCCTCGCCGACGAGGGCGGGCGTAGTGCCGGGGCCGGCGGGGTGCTGGCGCGGGTGCGGGCGGCGGCGGCCGCCCGGCAGGGACGGTTCGCGCTCGGCCTGTTCCTCGGCACGCTCGCCGTCGGAAGCGGCGTCGGTCTCATGGCCGTGTCCGGATGGCTGATCTCCCGGGCCTCCGAACAGCCGCCCGTCCTCTATCTGATGATGGCCGTCACGGCCACCCGCGCCTTCGGCATCGGACGGGCCGTCTTCCGCTACGCCGAGCGGCTCGTCTCGCACGACGCGGTCCTGCGGATGCTCGCCGACCTGCGGGTCTCGGTGTACCGCCGGCTGGAGCGCATCGCACCCGCCGGACTGCGCCACACCAGGCGCGGCGACCTGCTCTCCCGGCTCGTCACCGACGTCGACGCCCTCCAGGACTACTGGCTGCGCTGGCTGCTGCCGCTGGGCACCGGGGTGCTCGTGTCCGCCGGAGCCGTCGGGTTCACCGCCTGGCTGCTGCCCGAGGCGGGCGCGGTGCTCGCGGCCGGGCTGCTGCTCGCCGGGGCCGGCGTACCGTCGCTGACCGGGGCCGTGGCCCGGCGGGCGGAACGCCGGCTGGCTCCGGCGCGGGGCGAACTGGCCACCCGCACGGCCGATCTGCTCTCCGGCACCGCGGAACTGACCGTCGCCGGAGCAATCACGGACCGCAGGGCCAAGGCCCGTGACGCCGACCGGGCGCTGACCGCCATCGCCTCCCGCGGCGCTGCCGCCACCGGCCTCGGCAGCGGCTTGTCCGCCCTGGTCTGCGGCCTGACCGTGGTGCTGGCCGCCGCCGCGGGCGCGGCCGCCGTCCACGACGGGCGGCTCTCCGGGGTCGCGCTGGCCGTGGTCGTCCTCACCCCGCTCGCGGCCTTCGAGGCGGTGACCGGGCTGCCGCTGGCCGTCCAGTACCGCCAGCGCGTCAAGCGCAGCGCCGAGCGGGTGTACGAGGTGCTCGACGCGCCCCTTCCGGTCGCTGATCCGGCCGAGCCGGCCGCACTGCCCGCGACCCCGTTCCCGCTGGAGCTGCGGGGCGTCACCGCCCGCCACCCCGGACAGGAGCAGCCGGCGCTGGCCGGCGTCGACCTCACCCTCGAAGCGGGCCGGCGGATCGCCGTGGTCGGCCCCTCGGGCTCCGGCAAGACCACCCTGGCGCAGGTGCTGCTGCGCTTCCTCGACCCCGGCGCCGGCACGTACCGGATCGGCGGCACCGAGGCCGGCGCGCTCGACGGGGACGACGTACGCCGCCTCGTCGGCCTGTGTGCGCAGGACGCGCACCTCTTCGACAGCTCGGTGCGCGAGAACCTGCGGCTGGCCCGCACCGGTGCGACCGAGCAGGAACTGCGGTCCGTGCTGGCCGCGGCCCGGCTGCTGGACTGGGCGGACGGGCTGCCCGACGGCCTGGACACGCTGGTCGGCGAGCACGGGGAGCGGATCTCCGGCGGGCAGCGCCAGCGCCTGGCACTGGCCCGGGCGCTGCTCGCGGACTTCCCCGTCCTCGTGCTGGACGAGCCCGCCGAGCACCTGGACCTGGAGACCGCGGACGCGCTCACGGCCGACCTGCTCGCCGCCACCGAGGGCCGCACCACCGTGCTGATCACGCACCGGCTGGCGGGCCTCGAAGCAGTCGACGAGGTGGTCGTGCTGGACGGCGGGCGGGTGGTCCAGCGCGGTGCGTACGGGGAGCTGGCGGCCGTGGACGGTCCGCTGCGGCGGATGCGGGAGCGGGAACAGGAAGCCGAGCCGCCGACCGGGCGGAACGCTGCCGACCCGGCCCGTCCCGCCGGCTTTCCCCGATAAAAGGGACTAACTAGTCTCAAGGGCATGTCAGTGCAGGAGTCGCAGGAATCCCCCGACCCGCTGGACGCCGCCACCCAGGCGACACGGAGTCTGCAGGGCCTGTCCACCGAGCTCACCGCCCGCGTGCCGCAACTGCTGGAGGCGATGCGTTCGGTCGGCACCGGTCTGGAACTGCACTCCACGCTCGACCGGATCTGCGAGACCGCCGCGGAGCTGGCCGGCGCCCGCTACGCCGCCATCGGCGTCGTCGACACCGAGGGCCGCGGGCTGTCCGACTTCGTCACGTACGGCATCGACGAGGACCGGGCCCGGCTGATCGGGCACCGTCCCGACGGGCACAAGGGCCTGCTCGGCGCATTGATCCGCGATCCCGAGCCGGTCCGGCTCGCGGACCTCACCGGCGATCCGCGCTCGGCCGGATTCCCGCCGCACCACCCGCCGATGAAGACCTTCCTCGGTGTCCCGATCCGGGTGCAGGGCGAGATCTTCGGAAATCTGTACCTCGCGGAGAAGCACGGCGGAGTCGAGTTCAACGACTACGACCTCCACATGGTCCGGGTCCTGGCCACGGAAGCCGGGATCGCGATCGGCAACGCCCGCCTTTACGAGGCCGCGACGCAGCGCGAACGCTGGATCGACGGGTCCGTGGCCGTGACCACCGCACTGCTGTCCGGCGGCGACGCGGACGACGCGCTGGCCGTGGTGGCCGAACAGGCCCGCCACCTGGCGGACTCGGCCGCGGGCATCGTGATGCTCCCGGCCGAGGAGGGCGGGATGGAGATCGTCGCGGTCTCCTCCGACAACCCCGCGACCTCCCTCGGCGTGATGATCCCGGCCGAGAGCCCGGTCGTGGGCAAGCTGATGAACGGCGAGCCGGTCTTCGTGGACGACGCGTCCGGCGACCCGCGCATGATCAGCAGGCTGACCAGCCAGTACGGGCCGTGCATGATGCTGCCGCTGCACAGCGGGGGCCGGGTGCTCGGCGCCCTGGTCACGCCCCGGGGCCGGGGACAGCGGCCGTTCAGCGAGGCCGAGCGGACCCTGGCCACCCAGTTCGCCTCGCAGGCGGCCCTCGCGCTGATGATGGCCGAGGCGCAAAGGGACCGGGAGCGGCTGGCGGTGTTCGAGGACCGCGACCGGATCGCCCGCGATCTGCACGACCTGGTGATCCAGCGGCTGTTCGCCACCGGGATGATGCTGGAGGGGGCCCAGCGCCGGTCGATCGTGCCCGAGGTCCGCGACGGCGTCGGCAAGGCGGTCGACGAACTCGACGTGACGATCCAGGAGATCCGCACAGCGATCTTCGCGCTCCAGCAGGGCCCGGCGGAGGCCCCTTCGGGGCTGCGCACCCGGGTGCTCCGGGAGATCAACATGGCGGCGGTGCCCCTGGGCTTCAAGCCCGCGCACCGCTTCCTGGGCGCGGTGGACACGGTGGTGGGGGAGCTCGTCGGCAAGAACCTCATCGCGGCCCTGCGAGAGGCCCTGTCCAACGCCTTCCGGCACGCCGACGCCTCACGGATCGAGGTGGTGCTCGACGCGACCGCCCGGCTCGCGGACGGGCGTCCCGCAGTCCGGCTGGAGGTCGCCGACGACGGCGTGGGCATCCCGGAGGGCGGGAGGCGCAGCGGCCTGCGCAACCTGCGGCGGCGGGCCGAGTCCCTGGGCGGCGCCAGCTGGTACGGCCCGGGGCTCGGGGACGGCGGCGGCGGGACCACCCTGGTGTGGGAGGCCCCGCTCTAGAAGGTGCCGCGCCGTGCCGCGCCGTGCCGGCCGGGCTTCCGGCGCGGTCCGGCGGAAGGTGTCAGGCGCGGCCTTCGGCGAGGATGCGCTCGATGACCACCGCGACGCCGTCCTCGTTGTTCGCGACGGTGTGGCCCGACGCCGCCGCGATCACGTCCGGATGCGCGTTGGCCATCGCGTACGACGTGCCGGCCCAGGTCAGCATCTCCACGTCGTTCGGCATGTCCCCGAAGGCGACGACCTCGTCGGAGGAGATGCCGCGCTCCGCACAGCACAGGGCGAGCGTGCTTGCCTTGGAGACGCCGAGGCCGCTGATCTCCAGCAGTGCGGTGGGGCTGGAGCGCGTGATGGAGGCGTGCTCGCCGGCCGCGGTGCGGGCCAGCACCAGGAAGTCGTCGGGGGAGAGCTCCGGGTGGTGGGCGAGGAGCTTGAGCACCGGTGCGCCGCTGTCGGCGGGCTGCTCGCGCAGCAGCTTCTCGGCCGGGGCGACCGTGGCACCCGGGTCCTGGTAGAAGGGCGGGTACGTGGGCTCGTAGTTGATCCCGGTGGTCAGCTCGACGGCGAAGGACGTGCCGGGAGCCTGCGCGCGCAGGGCGTGTACGACGGTGAGGGCCACGGAGCGCTCCAGCGGCCGCACCTCGACGATCCTCCGGCCGGCGTGCAGGTCGACGACCGCGGCGCCGTTCGCGCAGATGGCCAGCCCGTGGCCGTGGACGTGGTCGCTGACCACGTCCATCCAGCGGGCCGGCCTGCCCGTCACGAAGAAGACCTCGATCCCGGCCGCCTCGGCGGCGGCAAGTGCCGCCACCGTGCGTTCCGAGACCGATTTGTCGTCACGCAGCAGCGTTCCGTCGAGGTCGGTGGCGATCAGCCGGGGGGCGGGGCGGTCCTGAGGAGCTGCTGTCACAGGGCCATCTTCGCCCATG
Source organism: Streptomyces sp. NPDC037401 (assembly GCF_055602345.1). Lineage (NCBI taxonomy): Bacteria > Bacillati > Actinomycetota > Actinomycetes > Kitasatosporales > Streptomycetaceae > Streptomyces > Streptomyces sp. NPDC037401. The sequence continues at coordinate 146,115 of NZ_JBVJWO010000009.1, read as the reverse complement.
GGGCCGCCGGGACGGACGTGCGCGTCCGCGCACGGATCCCGCCGACGGTTTCCCTGCTGGATTCCTGCCGTTTTCCGGCCACCTGCCGACGGCCGTGCGTCACCCGCTGGCGGTCCTGTGCCGCCCTGCGGATTCCGTCCACGCTCAGCGTCCACGCTCAGCGTCCACGCTCAGCGGCCGGGCTCAGCGGCCGAGCTCAGCGGCCGAGCTGTGCGAGGCCCTCGGTCGCGATCCGCTCGAAGACCTTCTGGTCGGCGGCGAAGTCCGAGTCGGGGATGGGCCAGTGGACGACGATCTCCGTGAAGCCGAGCTCCGCGTGCCGCCCCGCGAAGTCCACGAACGCGTCGACCGACTCCAGGGGACGCCCGCGGTCCGGGGTGAACCCGGTCAGCAGGATCTTGTCCAGTTCGGCGACGTCCCGGCCCGCGTCCGCGCACGCCTTGCCGAGCTTCTCGATCTGGCCGCGGATCGCCGCCACGGACTGCTCCGGGGTGCCCTCCTCGAACAGCTTCGGGTCTCCGGTGGTCACCCACGCCTGGCCGTGGCGGGCCGCGAGGGCCAGCCCGCGCGGTCCGGTGGCGGCCACGGCGAACGGCAGCCGCGGGCGCTGGACGCAGCCGGGAACGTTCCGGGCCTCCTCCGCCGCGTAGAACGTGCCGTGCCGGGTCACGGCTCCCTCCGTGAGGAGCTGGTCCAGCATCGGCACGAACTCGCCGAAGCGGTCCGCACGCTCCCGTGGGGTCCATGCCTCCTGGCCAAGCGCCGTCGCGTCGAAGCCGTTGCCGCCCGCGCCGATGCCCAGGGTGATCCGGCCGCCCGAGACGTCGTCGAGGGAGATCAGTTCCTTGGCGAGGGTCACCGGGTGGCGGAAGTTCGGCGAGGTGACCAGCGTGCCCAGCCGCAGCCGGGTGGTGGCCGTGGCCGCCGCGGTCAGCGTCGGGATCGCACCGAACCACGGCCCGTCCCGGAAGGAGCGCCAGGAGAGGTGGTCGTACGTGTACGCGGTGTGGAAGCCGAGCTCCTCGGCCCGCTGCCACTTCGCACGGCCCCCCTCGTGCCAGCGGTCGACGGGAAGGATCACGGTACTCAGGCGCAGGGAGGTGTTCATGGGGAAGAGCCTACGTCCGGCGACAGGAGGTACGCCCGGTACAGGCCTGACGCCCGGGGCGGAGCGGAGTCCGCCGATGCCGCCTCCGCGGCCGCTTCGTACACGCGATCGGGGCGCATGGATGGCGTGTGAACAGCACGCGGACGGGCGGGGGTTGGGGAGGTGACAGCGTACGAACATCGCTGCGCGGACCTTGGGCGGGTACCGCGCACTCACTAGCGTCGTTTCACGTGAAACGGTCCGCATCCAGGAGAACTCCATGACCGATGTGCCCCTCCGTGCCCACCCTGCGCGGCGTCTGCTCCAGCCGGTGGTCGACCGGATCGACCGGCGCATCGACCGCCGGCTCCGCGCCGCCGACCGGCAGATCGAGAACCTGCGCCAGGAACTGCGCCGGACGCAGGAGCAACTGGCCGAGCACCACACCCGGCCCTTCTCGTACGACCTGCTGTACGGCAAGGACGGCAGGCTGAACGACCGGATGCCCAGCCGGGAGGCGTTCAAGAAGCTCTCGGACGAGATCGCGGTCGTCGCGGGCCGTCCGGGAGCGTGGACCGAGACCGCGCAGGCGTTCCGGACCCTCGTGGAGCTCGAATCGCGGGGCGTCGGCCGGATCGCCGGATCGACGGCCAACATCCTCGGGAAGCTCACCACCACCCCGCTGCTGGATCCGCCCAACGGGGAGATCTTGGAGATCGGCACCCTCTACGGCCTGTTCGCGGGCGGCATGGCCCGCCAGATCCTGCGCCGCGGCCTCGCGTACCACCTGACCATCGTCGACCCGATCGCCCCCGTGCAGCTCCAGCCGGGGGTGGAGATCAGCCGGGACCCGTCGGGCACGCCCATCAACGAGGACATCGTGCGGGCGAACCTCCGCTACGCCGGGGTCGACCCGGAGCGGTTGCGGCTGCACCGCGGCTTTTCCCAGGACCCGGGGGTGCGCGAGGCGCTCTCCGACCGGCGGTACGGCGTGATCGTGATCGACGGGGACCACTCGGCCGAGGGCGTGGCCCGGGACCTGGAGTGGGCCGAGGAGATCGCGGCTACCGGTGCGATCGTGGTCCTCGACGACTACGGGGACGGCCGCTGGCCGGGGGTCCAGGAGGCGACCGATGCGCACCTCGCGGGCAAGACCCGGATGAAGCTGGTGGGCAGGGTGTCCACGAGCGCGTTCCTCCGCGCGGGCTGAGCTCCCGGCAGATCCAGGGCAGACCGCGGGTAGACCCAGGCCAGACCGCGGGCCCACCGCGGGCAGGGCCGGGGCTGGCCCGGGGCAGCTCCGGGGCAGGCCCGCGTGCGCGCGTCAGGAGAAGCGCAGGAACTCCGGCGGCACTGCGTCCACGAGCCACACGCCGTTGGCGCTGACGTGGAACACGTGGCCGGCGCGGTGCATGGCCCCGGCGTCCACACCGAGGACGACCGGGCGCCCGCGCCGCGCCCCCACCCGGGTCGCCGTCTCGCGGTCCGGCGACAGGTGGACGTGGTGGCGCCGCATCGGCCGGAGCCCCTCGGCGCGGATCGCGTCGAGGACGGCCGCGACGGTGCCGTGGTAGAGGTACGCGGGCGGCTCGGCCGCCGCCAGGCCCAGGTCCACCGCCACGGTGTGGCCCTGGCTGGCCCGGATGCGCGTGCCCTCGACGGCGAAGCGCTTCTTGTCGTTCGAGGCGACGACGTGGTCGAGCTCGGCCCGGGTGAAGGTGAAGCCGTGGGCCGTGGCCGCCGCGAGCAGGGCGTCGATCTCCACCCAGCCCTGGGGGTCGAGCACCAGTCCGATCCGTTCCGGCTGGTGCCGCAGGTGCTTCGAGACATATTTCGACACCTTCACGGTGCGCCGTTCGTCCATGACGCCAGCGTGCCCGCCCGGAGGGGCCGATCACCACGCCTTTTCCCGGGTGTACGACGGTGGACACCCTCTATCGCGCTTCCGAGATGCGGAATATATTTTCCGTTGGCCGTTCGCGCCGTCTCCAGGACCTGCCCGAAGGGGGAACCCATGCCCGCTCACGCCTCGCTGCGACGCCGGGCCGCCGCCGAGTTCATCGGCACCGCGGCCCTCCTCGTGGTCGTCGTCGGATCCGGCCTCCAGGCCGCCGCGCTCACCCGCGACACGGCCGTTGCCCTCCTCGCCAACACCGCCGCCTCCGCCATCGGCCTCGGGCTGATCATCACGCTCTTCGGCCCGCTCTCCGGCGCCCACCTCAACCCCGTGGTCACGCTCGCCGACTGGTGGCTCCGCCGCACCGGCGGCACCGGCCTCACCGGCCGCGAAGCCCTCGCCTACACCGGCGCCCAGACGGCCGGCGCGATCGGCGGAGCCCTCCTCGCCGACGCCATGTTCGGCCGCACCCCCGGCACCCTCGCCACCCAGGCCCGCGACGGCGGCCACCTCCTGATCGGCGAGATCGTCGCCACCGCCGGACTCGTCCTGGTCATCCAGGCGCTCGGCCGGATCGGCCGGCCCCGGCTCATCCCCGCAGCCGTCGCCACCTACATCGCCGCGGCGATCTGGTTCACCTCGTCGGGCTCCTTCGCCAACCCCGCCGGCACCGTCGGACGCAGCTTCAGCGACTCCTTCACCGGCATCGCGCCCGGCTCTCTGCCGGGCTTCGTCGCAGCCCAGCTCGCCGGCGGCGCCCTCGGCCTCGCCCTGTCCGTACTCCTCTACGGACGGGAGCGCGCCCGCCCCGTCGCGACGGAAGCTGCGGCTCCGCTCAACGCGGCATACAAGACCGCCAGTTGATTTCATCCACAGGCCGGGCATCTCATCCACAGCCGATTTGGAGGAGATTGTCGGCGAATGCGCGACCCTTCGCACACCGGCCTGTGGGTAAGTCGGGATCAGCCGTCGCGGCGGCGCGCCAGTTCGTTCATGGTCCGCGCCTGGACCTCCCGCTCCGTCGCGGCCCGTACGAACGCCGCCACGTGCTCCGCGCCCACCAGCTCCTGCACGGCCCGTACCGTCTCCGCCGGCAGCGCCACCGGCGCCGGACCCTGCGGCGCGGGCGGCTGGCCCTGCGCCCCCAGGTGCCGCTGCAGGTGCCGGGTCGCGAACAGCCGCATCGCCCGCGCCAGCTCCGCGTCCACCGTCTGCTGGGCCAGCGGCCGCAGCCGCCGCACCATCGCCGCCGCCTCGGTCGCGGCCGCATCCGTCAGCGGAAGCTCCCCCTCGAAGCCCGCCGGGCCGTGCACACCCAGGTACCGGGCGAAGACGTGCTCGGTCGTGAACTCCAGGAACCGCGAGGCGATGTTCTCCACCTGGCCGCGCAACTCCCGCAGATGGCCCGTGATCGCATGCAGCGGAACGCCCGCCGCATACAGCTCCGCCGCCACCGCCAGCTCCTGTGGACTGGGCACCAGGAACTCGTCCACCCGCCCGGGGATCCGCTCCAGCACCCCCAGCTCCACGGCCTCGTCGACGGCCCGGTCGTCCGGTATTCCGCCGAACAGCTCGTCCAGCTCGTCCCGGGTGATCCGGGCAGCCTCCTCGTCCGTCCACGGCCCGTGCACCTCGGCGACCAGCCCCAGCACCCCGCCCAGCCCGCGGCCCGCGTCCCAGGCCTCCAGCAACTCCTTGATGGAGGCCAGGGTGTACCCGCGGTCCAGCAGGTCGGCGATCTGGCGCAGCCGCGCCAGATGCGTGTCCCCGTACACGTTGGAGCGGCCCCGGCGCTCCGGCCTGGGCAGCAGCCCCCGGTCCTGGTACGCCCGGATCGTCCGCACGGTCGCACCGCTGTGGTGCGCCAGATCCTCGATCCGGTACTCGGCCACTGCCACTGCCTGATCGGACAATCCCACTCCCTAGCCAGAGGCCTTACGACATCGCGGCGCGGGCCACCGCGCCCGCCGCGGCCCGGGCGGCGGGCGACGCCGCCGGGTACGCGACGGCCCTGCGCAGCGAGCCCTCCTGCGAGGGATGGTACGACCGCCGGAAGTGGCGGGGTATGGCTGCGCCGAGCTCGAAGCCCACCCGGCGCGGAGCGATCGCGTGCGCGTTCACAGCTTCGGTTCCAGCCGGGCCAGGGCGCGCAGGGCGCGCGGTGTGAAGCGCGACATCCACAGGGCGCCCCGGGACTCGGGGGTCACCGGCACCACGGCCTGGTTCTTCACGACGGCCTGGAGGATCGCCTCGGCGACCTTCTCCGGCGGGAAGTTGCGCAGGCCGTACAGCCGCGAGGACTTCTGCCGACGGCGCTTCTCCTCGGCTTCGTCGACGCCGGCGAACCGGGTGGTGGCCGTGATGTTGGTGTTCACGATGCCGGGGCAGATCGCGGACACCCCGATCGACTTGCCCGCGAGCTCGGCCCGCAGGCATGCGCTGAGCATCAGGACGGCGGCCTTCGAGGTGCTGTACGCGGGCAGGGCGCGGGAGGGGAGGTAGGCGGCGGCGGAGGCGGTGTTGACGATGTGGCCGCCCTGGCCGCGGTCGGCCATCTGCTTGCCGAAGATCCGGCAGCCGTGGATGACCCCCCACAAGTTGACGTCGAGGACCTTCTTCCAGTCCTCGGCGGTGGTGTCGAAGAAGGAGCCGGACAGCCCGATGCCGGCGTTGTTGACCAGTACGTCGACGATCCCGTACTCGGCGGCGACCTTCGCTGCGAGCTTCTCCATGGCCTGCTCGTCGCTGACGTCGGCCACCTCGCCCCAGGCCTGCGGGGCGCCGATCAGGCGGGCCATCTCCGCGGTCCTGGCCGCGCCCTCCGCGTCCCGGTCCACGGCCACCACCCGGGCGCCCGCCTCGGCGAAGGCGAAGGCGGTGGCCCGCCCGATGCCGCTCGCGGCGCCGGTGACCAGCACGAGCTGTCCGCCGAACCGCTCGGCGTAGCGGGCACCCGCCGTCGCCGCGCGGCCGGCCGTCCCGGTCACGGCGACCGCCGCCCCGGTCACCCCGGGGGTCGCGCCGTCCTCGTGGGCGTCGGCGAAGTCACCGATCCACGCGGCGAGCTGGTCGGGGCGGGTGCGCGGCACCCAGTGCTTGGCGGGCATCGTCCGGCGGAGCAGGTTCGGCGCCCACTGCTCCAGGTCGTCGTAGAGCCGCTCGGAGAGGAAGGCGTCGCCGGTCGGGGTGATCAGCTGGACCGGGATGTGGGCGTACGCGTCCGGGCGCGGGCGGCGCAGCCGGGCGCGGACGTTGTCGCGGTACAGCCAGGCGCCGTGCGCGGCGTCCGAGGGCAGCGAGGCGGTCGGGTAGCCGTCCGCCGGGAGCTTCTCGACGCGCTGCATGATCTTGGGCCACTGCTTGCCGAGGGGGCCGCGCCAGGCGAGCTCGGGCAGCACCGGGGTGTGCAGCATGTAGACGTACCAGGACTTGGCGCCCTGGCCGACGAGCTGGGCGGTCCGGCGCGGGGTGGGCCGCGCCATCCGCTTCTTGATCCAGTGGCCGAAGTGGTCCAGGGACGGCCCGGACACCGAGGTGAAGGAGGCGATCCGGCCCTCGGTGCGCTTGACCGTGGCGAACTCCCAGCCCTGTACGGATCCCCAGTCGTGGCCCACGAGGTGCACGGGCCGGTCCGGGCTGACCGCGTCGGCCACGGCGAGGAAGTCGTCGGTGAGCTTCTCCAGCGTGAAGCCGCCGCGCAGCGGCTGCGGAACGCCGGACCTGCCGTGCCCGCGGACGTCGTACAGCACCACGTGGAAGCGTCCGGCGAGCCGCTCGGCGACCTCCGACCAGACCTCCTTGCTGTCCGGGTATCCGTGGACGAGCAGCACGGTCGGCCGGGACGCGTCCCCGAGCTCCGCGACGCACAGCTCGATCCCGCCGGTCCGTACCCAACGCTCCCGGGCGTTCTCCAGAGCCGCCATGCTCACGCTGCCTTCCCCTCTGCCCAGCGCCGCACGTGCGGCAGGTCGTCGTCCAGCCAGAATGCGCTCTCCTGCGGGTCCCGTGAATCGGTGACCACGAGGAGCTCCTCGAATTTGGCGCCCGTCCCCCGGAAGCCGAGGTGCGGTTCGACCGCCCACAGACCGGGCTGCGGGGGATGGTCGGAGAAGCGGTACGGGCTCCACAGCGGGGACCAGCCCTCACGGTGCCCGTGCAGTGCGTCGCTCGCCAGCCCCTTGAGGGACTGGGTGCCGAAGCCGAACAGGCGCGGGGACCAGCGGCGCTCCCTGACCCGGTCCACCTTGTGCGCGATCACGCCGAAGGGATAGGCGCGGTGCCGGTTGGCGTACCCCTGCCGGGTCATGAGCCGCTCGACGTCCTCGTAGATCCCGCGCAGCGGGCGGCGTTCCCGCACCTCGGCCAGGATCAGGTCGCGGTGCTCCTGGAGGTCGTCCATCAGCCGGTCCTGGACGGGGTTGAGCCCCAGGCTGCCGGAGTACCCGATGTCCGCGGCGTACCCCTTGTGCACGGGGGCCATGTCGAGGATGAAGGGCATCCCCGGCTCCAGCCGCCGGCCGGTCGGGAAGAACTGGAGGGGGATCCGGAAGTCCACGAACGCCGTGCGGTCGCCGAACCAGGCGAAGGGCAGGTGGAACCAGTCCCGCACACCGCGCTCGTACAGCCACTCGCGCTGCATCCGCGCCGCCTCGCGCTCGGTCACCCCCGGCTTGAGGCGGGCCGCGACCGCCTCGGCGCACTCGTACGAAAGCCGCTGTACTTCCCTGAACCCCCGCAGCTCCGCGGAGAGTTCCCTCGTGTCCCCTGCCATGCCAGCCGTCCGTCCGTAGAGCCGTACGCGCCCGTAACTTGACACTGATGAATGTGACAATGCCTGGAGATCACGTCAAGGGCCCTGCACGCACCTGTGGACAAACATGGAGTGCGTAGTTCTCCCGTACGGGTCCGTCAGCCTCAAGGCGTACACCGGACCAGGCACCAGGTCTGACGAATCGGAGCGGTTCCGGCCACTACCTTCGAACCGTGACTGTCATCGCGACCGAAAGCCTGAGCAAGCGGTACACCAAGGTGACCGCCCTCGACCGGCTCTCCCTCGACATCGGCCCCGGCGTGACCGGGCTGGTGGGCGCAAACGGAGCCGGCAAGTCCACGCTGATCAAGATCCTGCTGGGACTGTCCCCCGCCACCGAGGGCCGCGCCGCCGTGCTCGGACTCGACGTCGCCACCCATGGCAGTGCCATCCGGGAGCGCGTCGGCTACATGCCCGAACACGACTGCCTGCCCCCCGACGTCTCGGCCACCGAGTTCGTCGTCCACATGGCCCGCATGTCCGGGCTGCCCCCCACCGCCGCCCGTGAACGCACCGCCGACACCCTGCGCCACGTCGGCCTCTACGAAGAGCGCTACCGCCCCATCGGCGGCTACTCGACCGGCATGAAACAGCGGGTCAAGCTGGCACAGGCACTCGTCCACGACCCCCAGCTCGTCCTCCTCGACGAGCCGACCAACGGCCTCGATCCCGTCGGCCGCGACGAGATGCTCGGACTGATCCGCCGCATCTACACCGACTTCGGCATCTCCGTCCTGGTCACCTCGCACCTGCTCGGCGAGCTGGAGCGCACCTGCGACCACGTCGTGGTCGTCGACGGCGGCAAGCTGCTGCGCTCCAGCTCCACCAGCGACTTCACCCAGACCACCGCCACCCTCGCGGTCGAGGTCACCGACTCCGACACGCACCCGGACGGCACCCGCGCCCTGCGCGACGCGCTGACCGCCGCGGGAGTCACCCTCCACGAGGGCGAGGAACAGGGCCTGCCCGGCGCCGGCCACATCCTCCTCGTCGAGGCCGTGGGCGAGGAGACGTACGACATCGTCCGCGACACCGTCGCCGGCCTGGGCCTCGGCCTGGTCCGCATGGAACAGCGCCGCCACCACATCGCGGAGGTCTTCCGCGACCACGACCAGCAGCAGCTCGCGCAGAAGGGAGCCGGTACCCATGGCGCCTGAGGCCTCCACGCAGATCCACAACATCGGGTACCGGTCTTACGAAGGCGCCCGCCTCGGCCGGGCCTACGCCCGCCGCTCCCTCTACTCGCAGTCCCTGCGCGGTGCCTACGGCCTGGGCCGCTCGGCCAAGTCCAAAGTGCTGCCCATGCTGCTCTTCGCCGTGATGGTGCTGCCCGCAGCGATCATGGTCGCCGTCGCCATCGCGGTGCCCGGCTCCAAGGACCTGCCGCTCAAGTACACGTCGTACGCCCTCTACCTCCAGATGGTCATCGGCCTGTACCTCGCCTCGCAGGCCCCGCAGTCGGTCTCCCGCGACCTGCGCTTCAAGACCGTGCCGCTGTACTTCTCGCGGCCCATCGAGCGCGTCGACTACGTGGTCGCGAAGTACGCGGCCATGGTGTCCGCGCTCTTCATCCTCACCGCGGCGCCCCTGGTGGTCCTGTACCTCGGTGCGCTGCTGGCCAAATTCGACTTCGCGGACCAGACCAAGGGGTTCGCCCAGGGACTGGTCTCGGTGCTCCTGCTCTCGCTCCTCTTCGGCGGCATCGGCCTGGTCATGGCCGCCCTCACGCCCCGGCGCGGCTTCGGCGTCGCCGCCGTGATCGCCCTGCTGGTGATCCCCTACGGCGCCGTCTCGGCCGTCCAGGGCGTCGCCTACGAAACCGGCAACGCGGGCTCCATCGAGTGGATGGGCCTCTTCTCGCCGATCACCCTCATCGACGGCGTGCAGACGGCGTTCCTCGGTGCCACCTCCGCCTTCCCCGGCGGCGACGGCCCCTCCGCCGGAGTCGGCGTCGTCTACCTGCTGGTTGTCTTCGCCCTCATCGCCGGCTCGTACGCCGCCCTGATGAGCCGCTACCGGAAGGCCGGGCTGTGACCATCATCGACATCGACCACGCCTCCCGCTGGTTCGGCAACGTCGTCGCCGTCAACGACGTCACGATGCGGATCGGCCCCGGAGTCACCGGCCTGCTCGGCCCCAACGGCGCCGGCAAGTCCACCCTCATCAACATGATGGGCGGCTTCCTCGCCCCCTCCACCGGCAGCGTCACCCTCGACGGCGCCCCGATCTGGCGCAACGAGGAGGTCTACAAGCACATCGGCGTCGTGCCCGAGCGCGAGGCGATGTACGACTTCCTCACCGGCCGCGAGTTCGTCGTCGCCAACGCCGAACTCCACGGGCTCGACGAGCGCGATGCCCGCCGGGCCCTCGCGACCGTCGAGATGGAGTACGCCCAGGACCGCAAGATCGCCACGTACTCCAAGGGCATGCGGCAGCGCGTGAAGATGGCCTCCGCCCTGGTCCACGAGCCGTCCGTGCTCCTCCTCGACGAGCCGTTCAACGGCATGGACCCGCGCCAGCGCATGCAGCTGATGGAGCTCCTGCGCCGGATGGGCGACGAGGGCCGCACCGTGCTGTTCTCCTCCCACATCCTGGAGGAGGTCGAGCAGCTCGCCTCGCACATCGAGGTGATCGTGGCCGGGCGGCACGCCGCCTCCGGCGACTTCCGCAAGATCCGCCGGCTGATGACGGACCGCCCGCACCGCTACCTCGTCCGCTCCTCCGACGACCGGGCCCTCGCCGCGGCCCTGATCGCCGACACCTCCACGGCCGGCATCGAGGTCGACCACGCCGAAGGCGCCCTGCGCATCCAGGCGGTCGACTTCGGCCGCTTCACCGAACTGCTCCCGCGGGTCGCCCGCGAGCAGGGCATCAGGCTGCTGACGGTCTCGCCCTCCGACGAGTCCCTCGAATCGGTCTTCTCCTACCTCGTAGCGGCCTGAAGGAGCTGGCATCGATGTACAACCCCACGGTTGCCCGGCTCACCTACCGGGCCCTGCTCGGCCGCCGCCGCGCACTCATCCTCTTCGCGCTCCCGGCCCTGCTCGTCCTCATCGCCATCGCGGTACGCGCCCTCACCGGCGTCGACGACCGCGTCGCCGCAGGACTCCTGGGCGGCTTCGCGCTCGCCACGATGGTGCCGCTCATCGGCGTCATCGCCGGCACCGGCGCCATCGGCCCGGAGATCGACGACGGCTCGATCGTCTACCTGCTCTCCAAGCCGGTGAAGCGGCCGACGATCATCATGACCAAGCTGATCGTCGCGATCGCCGTCACCATGGTCTTCTCCGCCGTGCCCACCCTCATCGCCGGATTCATCCTCAACGGCAACGGTCAGCAGATCGCCGTCGCCTACACGATCGCGGCCCTCGTCGCCTCCATCGCCTACAGCGCGCTGTTCCTGCTGCTGGGCACGGTCAGCCGGCACGCCGTCGTCTTCGGCCTCGTCTACGCCCTGGTCTGGGAGTCCCTCTTCGGCAGCCTCGTCCCCGGTGCCAAGACCCTCAGCGTCCAGCAGTGGTCGCTGGCCCTGGCCGAGAAGATCAGCGACCCGGGAGTCATCGACTCCGCCGTCGCCCTGCCCACCGCGACGATTCTCCTCGTCGTCGTCACCCTCGGCGCGACCGCGTTCGCCGGCCAGAAGCTGCGCCGCCTGACGCTGGCCGGCGAGGAGTAGTCCCTCCGGCACCACCAGTCCGTGCCCCGCCCAGTGCATCTACCGGGCGGGGCACGGCTTTGCAGGCCATGATCGGGACATGATGCTGCAGACGGCGCCCGAGCCCTCCCGGCCGATCAGGTCCTGGGTGCGCTCCTCGCCGGGCACGCACATATGGCTGCTGATCATCGCGATCACCAGCATCATCGTGGCCATCGCCCCCGACCGGCTCGACCACGTCCTGCTGCACCGCAACAGCAGCAACCTCCACGAGCTGGTCAACCACCCCGTCCGGTCCCTGATCGCCAGCGCGTTCTGGATCGAGAACCCGGCATCCCTCGCCCTGTACGCGGTCCTCTTCGAGGTGTTCCACGCACCCGTCGAACGCTGGCTCGGCACCCTGAAATGGCTCGTCATCGTGGCCACGGCCCATATCGTGGCCACCCTCATCAGCCAGCAGGTCGTCCTGCTGGCCATCGAGGACAACCGGGCCCCGCGCAGCATGGTGCACGTCGTCGACATCGGCGTCAGCTACGGCCTCGCCGCAGCGGCAGGTGTCCTCACCTACCGGCTGCCCGGCCCCTGGCGCTGGCTCTACCTCGCCGGCGTCGTCGCGTTCTTCGGCGTCCCGCTCCTGACGGGCGCCACCTTCACCGACCTCGGACACGCCATCGCACTGGCCATCGGCCTGCTTGCCTGGCCGCTGACCCGCAACCCGCGCGATGTTTCACGTGAAACACCCTGCTAGCCCGTAGCGCCTCAGGCCTCCGGCGACTCCGCTCAGGCCCGGACGAGAGCCCTCAGGCCTCCGGCGCGACCGCGCCGTGTTCCCACGCCCAGGCGGCGATCCCGACACGGTTACGGACCCCGAGCTTGGCCTGGACGTTCGCGACATGGGTCTTCGCGGAGACCAACGGCGCACCGGCCGCCCCCACCGGCCTCGCCCTCCACGTCATGACCGCCTGCTACGCGCCGCCGCTGCTGTGGGGTCCGCTGCTCGCGGTCGTCACCGTCGCGCACTGGCGCCGCCGCAACCACGGGTGAGGCAGGGAAATTCGCTGGTACCGCACCGGCGGCCCCGGCAGAGTAAGGGCAACGGGGAGCACGACAGGACCGGGGCGGCCGCTTCGAGCGCGCCGACGGCGCGGGCCGCCCCGGACCTCACCGGCAACGTCCCCGCTCAGGCGCCGAGCAGGCGCTCCAGCACCACCGCGATGCCGTCGTCCTCGTTCGACGTCGTCGTCTCGTCGGCCACGGCCTTGAGCTCCCGGTGGGCATTGGCCATCGCCACACCGTGCCCGGACCACGCGAACATCGGGATGTCGTTCGGCATGTCGCCGAAGGCGATCGTCTGGGCCGCCTTCACGCCAAGCCGCCGCGCGGCCAGCGACAGGCCCGTGGCCTTGCTCAGCCCCAGCGGCAGGATCTCCACGACCCCCGGACCCGCCATCACGATGTCCACGAGACTGCCGACGGCCGTACGGGCCACCGCGGACAGCGCATCGTCGTCCAGCCCCGGATGCTGGATGTACAGCTTGTTCAGTGGAGCCGCCCACATCTGCGCCGTGTCGTCCAGGAACACGTACGGCAGCGGGCCCTCCTGCACCTGATAGCCCGGCCCCACCAGGACCTGCCCGTCCAGCCCGTCCCGGCTCGCGGCCAGCGCCACCGGACCGATCTCCGCCTCGATCTTGGCGAGCGCCAGACCGGCCAGCTGCCGGTCCAGCGTCACGGAGGTCAGCAGCCGGTGCGCACCCGCGTCGTACAGCTGGGCGCCCTGCCCACACACCGCGAGGCCCCGGTAGCCCAGGTCGTCGAGGATGTGCCGGGTCCAGGGCACGGCCCGGCCGGTGACGATGATGTGCGCGGCACCCGCCGCGGTGGCCGCGACGAGTGCTTCACGCGTGCGTTCCGAGACCGTTTCGTCGCCACGCAGCAGCGTGCCGTCGAGGTCGGTGGCGACGAGGCGGTACGGGAAGCTCACTTGGCGATCGGCTCCAGCAGCTCCCGGCCGCCCAGGTACGGCCTGAGCACCTCGGGCACCCGCACCGAACCGTCGGCCTGCTGGTGGTTCTCCAGGATGGCCACGATGGTGCGCGGCACGGCGCACAGCGTGCCGTTCAGCGTCGCCAGCGGCTGGACCTTCTTCCCGTCGCGCATGCGCACGGACAGGCGGCGGGCCTGGAAGCCGTCGCAGTTCGACGCGGAGGTCAGCTCGCGGTACTTGCCCTGCGTGGGGATCCACGCCTCGCAGTCGAACTTGCGCGACGCGGAGGAGCCGAGGTCACCGGTGGCGACGTCGATCACCTGGAACGGCAGCTCGAGAGCGGTCAGCCACTGCTTCTCCCACGCCAGCAGGCGCGCGTGCTCCGCCTCGGCGTCCTCGGGCGCCACGTACGAGAACATCTCCACCTTGTCGAACTGGTGGACGCGGAAGATGCCGCGGGTGTCCTTGCCGTACGTGCCGGCCTCGCGGCGGAAGCACGGGGAGAAACCGGCGTACCGCAGCGGCAGCTTGTCCCCGTCGATGATCTCGTCCATGTGGTACGCAGCGAGCGGGACCTCGGAGGTGCCGACCAGGTAGTAGTCGTCCTTCTCCAGGTGGTAGACGTTCTCCGCGGCCTGGCCGAGGAAGCCCGTGCCCTCCATGGCGCGAGGACGCACCAGCGCCGGCGTCAGCATGGGGATGAAGCCGGCCTCGGTGGCCTGCGCGATCGCCGCGTTGACCAGGGCGAGCTCCAGCAGCGCGCCGACACCGGTCAGGTAGTAGAAGCGGGAGCCCGACACCTTCGCGCCGCGCTCCACGTCGATGGCGCCCAGCGCTTCGCCGAGCTCCAGGTGGTCCTTGGGCTCGAAGCCCTCCGCGGCGAAATCGCGGATGGTGCCGTGCGTCTCCAGGACGGTGAAGTCCTCCTCGCCGCCGACCGGCACGTCCGGGTGGACGATGTTGCCGAGCCGCAGGAGCAGCGCCTTCGCGGCCTCGTCGGCGTCGTTCTGCTCCGCCTCCGCCGCCTTCACGTCGGCCTTCAGCTGCTCCGCCTTCTTCAGCAGCTCCGCCCGCTCCTCCGGAGAGGCCTTGGGGATGAGCTTGCCGAGCGACTTCTGCTCGTTGCGCAGGTCGTCGAAGCGCACGCCGGAAGACCTGCGGCGCTCGTCGGCGGAGAGCAGTGCGTCGACGAGCTCGACGTCCTCTCCACGAGCACGCTGGGAGGCGCGAACACGGTCGGGGTCTTCACGAAGCAGCCGGAGGTCAATCACCCCTCCAGGCTACCGGCCTGGGCTTCTTCCGCTCACATCGATATCACGCTGCGTGTCGCTATGTCCCGATTGCCGTAAATGGAAAACTGGTGTCACCCGGCCGGAACCGATCGCTCGGGAGAAAGTCAATAAACCCCACCCCATTCCCCGAAAAGGGGCACGATGGGGCGGCGAAGTGGACGTGGGCGGAGGTGTCCATCCCCCGGCGCGCCTGCGGGGACAGGGGTGCGGGGCGGGTGTTGTCCACAGGAATGGGACCCGTCGACTTAGTTATCCACAGGCTGTGAGCGTTCACTGTGGACATCAAAATCGATCATTCTCAATCGGTGTGGGACTTGCGGCATTCCTGGTTCAAACCCGGCTCAGACACTCATTCGGGTGGGAATGCCTCGCTCCAAAGAGTTGATCAACGGTAACCGGCTGACGTCGTTCGCCCACCCACACCCCGCCGTTCACCCAACCGAACGGCCGATATGTCGACCATGTCGCAATCCGATGTCGACTTGTCCCCAGGTCGAGAAGGCAGCCTGTGGATAACTCTGTGGATATTACGTGCGGCCGTCCAGGCAGCGGGTCAGCCAGTCCGAAGCCGCCGTGAAGTCGCCATCCGACGTCCCCGGCCGCGGCGCTCGCACCTGCGCCGCCGTCACACCCGCCCGCGGGTACGAGCCGAGGAAGCGGACGTTCGGACAGGTCCGCTTCAGCCCCATGAGGGCCTCGCTCACCCGGCGGTCCGAGATGTGTCCCTCGGCATCCACCGCGAAGCAGTAGTTGCCGATCCCCGCACCGGTCGGACGGGACTGGATCAGCATCAGGTTGACACCGCGCACCGCGAACTCCTGGAGCAGCTCCAGCAGCGCGCCCGGGTGGTCCTCGCCCATCCAGATCACCACGGACGTCTTGTCCGCACCCGTGGGCGCCGCCGGCCGGGCCGGGCGCCCCACCAGCACGAAGCGCGTCTCGGCGTTCTCCGCGTCGTGGATCTCGGTGACCAGCGGCTCCAGGCCGTACCTCGCCGCCGCGAACTCGCCCGCGAACGCCGCGTCGAAGCGGCCCTCCTGCACCAGCCGGGCGCCGTCGGCGTTCGACGCGGCCGACTCCCACAGTGCGTCCGGCAGATTCGCCCGCAGCCAGTTCCGCACCTGCGGCTGCGCCACCGGGTGACCCGTCACCGTCTTGATGTCCGACAGCTTCGTGCCCGGCCGCACCAGCAGCGCGAACGAGATCTGCAGCCGCACTTCGCGGTAGATCATCAACGGTTCGCCGGACGCCAGTTCGTCGAGGGTCGCGGTCACCCCGCCTTCCACCGAGTTCTCGATCGGGACCAGCGCGGCCGCCGCTTCGCCGTTGCGCACCGCGTCGAGTGCCGCCGGCACCGACACCATGGGGACCAGCTCGCGGGTGGCGGCCTCCGGCAGCGTGCGCAGGGCGGCCTCCGTGAAGGTGCCCTCGGGACCGAGATACGTGAAGCGCGTGGCGGACATGTGATCAGCCTAGTGCGATGCGCCGGAGAACCAGGGGGGCGTTCACGAGTCGAGAAGCCGCTGCCCCACGTACTCGCCGGCCCGGGGGCCGCCCGGTACGGCGTACAGTCCGCTCGCCTCGTGCCGGAGGAACGGCGACAGTGCGTCCCCGCGGTCCAGCTTGCGCTGTACCGGGACGAAACCGCGCAGCGGGTCGGCCTGCCAGCAGATGAACAGCAGGCCCGCGTCGGGGGCGCCGTCCGGGCCGATGCCGTCGTGGTACGAGAAGGGCCTGCGCAGCATGGCGGCGCCGCCGTTCTGCTCGGGTGCGGAGATCCGCGCGTGGGCGTTCGCCGCGATCACCGGCTTCCCGTCGGCGCCGGTCCTGTCGAGGTCGGGCTCGGTGCGCTCGGTGCCGCCGGTGAGAGGGGCGCCGTCGGACTTCCGGCGGCCGATGACCTCTTCCTGGCGGCCCTGGGGGAGCTTCTCCCAGTCGTCGAGCAGCATGCGGATGCGCCGTACGACGGCGTACGAGCCGCCGGTCATCCAGGCGTGTTCGGCGGGGCCGGGACCGCCGGCGGGCACGAAGATCCGCTGGTCGTAGTCGGGCTCGTCGGGCTGAGGGTTTCCGGTGCCGTCGATCTGGCCCATCAGGTTGCGGGCCGTCATCGGGGTGCCGGTGGCTCCCGGGGAGCGGTTGAAGCCGTTCATCTGCCAGCGGACCCGGGCGGCGTCTCCGGCGTCCTTCTGGAGGGCGCGCAGGGCGTGGAAGGCCACCAGGGCGTCGTTGGCGCCGATCTGGACCCACAGGTCGCCGTTGCTGCGCTTGGGGTCGAGCTGGTCGGAGGAGAAGTCGGGCAGCGGGGCGAGTGCGGCCGGCCGGCGGCCGGTGAGGCCGGTGCGGTCGAAGAAGCTGTGCCCGAAGCCGAAGGTGACGGTGAGCGAGCAGGGTCCGGCGTCGAGGGCGATCCCGGTGTCCGCGGTGCCGCTGGGTTCGGCGGCCATCAGCCGGCGGGCGGTCTCGGACCAGCGGCGCATGAGGGCGGCGGCTTCCTTGCGGCCGGCTCCGGGAGCCAGGTCGAAGGCGAGGACGTGGCCCTTGAGCTGGAGCGGGTTGGTGATGCCCGCCTGGTGGTCGCCGTGGAAGGCGACTGCGGTGGCGCCGAGGGAGGCCAGGGCGCCGGCGGCGGGTGCTGCGGCGCCGGAGCCGTCGGCGAGGGCGGCGTGGGCGAGGGCCCCGCCGGCGCCGCCGAGCGCGAGCCCGGCTGCTCCCGCGGCGCCGACGGTGCCGAGCAGCCGCCTCCTGGAGATCTCGATGTCGGTCACGGTCTCGGTCACGCTGGTCAGCCGATCTTCACGTTCTTGTTGACGGTGGTCTGGTCGATGTCGGAGGTCCGCACGGTCACGTCGATCCGCCATTCGCCGGCCAGGGGGAGCTGGACGCCCGATGCCGTCCAGTGTCCGGTGCCGGCGTGGTCGGGGACGAGGGGCAGCGGGCCGACGTCCTTGGCGGGGAGGGTGAAGGCGATCTTGACTTCGGGTGCGTCCAGCGGGCGGCCGTTGGGCCGGTCCAGGTACACGTGCAGGGTGTTGGCGCCGGTCCGGCCGGGGTCCAGTTCGAGGCGGGCGGTGCCCTTGCCGTCCTCGCCGCCGGTGTCGAACGGCAGGCTGATCTTTATGGGTCGGTTGGGCACGGCGGGCGCCGAGGCGCTGCCGCCGACTTCCTGCTCTGCGGCGCGGCCGGGTTCGGTGCTGGTCAGGCTGGTGGTCACGGCGAGCAGGACGACGGCGATGCAGGCTTCGGCGAGTACGGAGCGGCGCAGCCCGGCCCGGTCGGGGTCGGCGTCGCGGACCTTCTTCTCCTGGGCGGTGGCCTGGGCGGCCTGCTGCCGGGCCAGCTGGGCGGCGCGCTTGGGGTCCTTGGGGTCCTCGGGGACGGTGACCGGCTCGGGCGATGTTTCACGTGAAACACGCTGGGCGGCGATCTCGACGGTGGCGGCGGAGTGCTCGCCCAGTCGTGCGGTCCACTTCCGTGAGACGTAGGCGACGCCGACGAGTACGACGACGAGGCCGACCTTGACGATGAGGAGCTTTCCGTAGTCGGTGCCGGTGAGGGCGGTCCAGGTGCCGAGCTGGCGCCAGGACTGGTAGATGCCGGTCGCGACGAGGACGAGCACGCTGGTGAAGGCGACGCGGGAGAAGCGCTGTACGGCGGTGCGTTCCAGGTCGGGTATGCGGTACAGGGCGATGAGGAGGGTGACCAGGCCGCCGAGCCAGGCGGCGACGGCGAGCAGGTGGAGGATGTCGACGGGCATGGCGATGCCCGGCTGGATGCCGGTCGAGGCGTGTTCGGACAGGGCCCAGGTGGCGGCGATCCCGCCGGCCACGACGGTGCCGCCGATGCCGAGCCCGAAGGCGAGGTCGCTGGTGTCCTTGGCGTCTTCGGTCTCTGTGGTGTTCGCGGCCTGGCGGCGGGCGTAGGCGCCGAAGAGGACGGCGATGAAGAGGGCGGCGGCGCCGAGCAGCAGGAGGCGTGAGACGAGGGCGGCGCCGGTCTTGGTCTCCAGGACGGCCTTGAGCCCGGTGAGGTCGAGTGCGTCGGCGAACTTGCCCGAGCCGGTGTAGGGGTTGCGCAGGACCAGCATGGTCAGGGTGGCGGCGGTGAGGGTCGCCCAGCCGTAGAGGACGGTGCGCTGGACGGCGCGGATGCCGGCTCCGCGGCGCCAGCACAGCAGGACGAGGGCGGCGCCGCCGACGAGCACGGTGAAGCCGGCGTAGGCGGCGTAGCGGGCGATCCCGTAGACGGTGCCGACGGGACCGCTGCCGGCCTGCTGGTCGGGCAGGTCGACGGTGGTCTGGGAGGGGGCGCCGATGGAGAAGGTGAAGGCGCCGGAGATGGGGTGGCTGTCGGCGGAGACGGCCTGCCAGGCGACGGTGTAGGTGCCGTTGGGCAGTCCGGAGTGGAGCACGACTCCGTATTTGATGGTCGATCCGTCGCACAGGTCGCGGTGCTCACCGGTGTCGACGCGCTTGCCGCGGGGGTCCATGACTCGGATCGAGTCGTCGCCCATGGCGACCTGTTCGGAGAAGGAGAGGTTGACCTGGGCGGGGGCCGTGGCGACCACCGCCCCGTCCTTGGGATCGCTCGCGGTCAGCGCGGCGTGCGCCGAGGCCGGGGAGGCCGTGGCGAGCAGCGCGCCCAAGAGGGCGGCGAGGACCAGCAGCAGCCGCAGGAGCGGTGCCGCCGGCACGGGGGCGGGGGCGGTGGCCGTCATGGCGTGTGAGTCCCTTGTTCCGTCAGTGGTTCTTCGGGTTGTGGGTCCGTTCCTTCACGTCCAGCTCGACCTTGACCGGGTCGGCCTTCTCGAAGCGCAGTTCGACGGTGACCTTGTCGCCGAGCTTCGGCTTGCTCTTCAGCCCCATGAACATGATGTGGCTGCCGCCGCGTTCGAGCTTGAGCTCGCCGTTGGCGGGCACGTCGAGGGACGTGACCTGCTGCATCTTCTGGTTCTTGGTTTCGTGGATCTGTACGTCGCCGGAGAGCGGGCTGGTCACCGAGGTGAGCTTGTCGGCGGTGCCGGAGTCGTTCTTGACGATCAGGAACCCGCCGGCCATGTCGGCGTTGACGGGCTCGGGCATGAATGCGCCGCTGACGGTCATCTTCGGCTCGGCGTCCTTGTCGCTGCCGGAGTCCGAGCAGCCCGATATGGCCAGCGCGGTGGTCAGGGAGAGGGTGGCGGCGAGGAGGGCGGTGGTGCGGCGGTTCACGGGTTCTCTCCCTTGGAGATCTTCGGCAGGTCCTTGGCGTAGTCGTCGGCGGTGGTGTCCTCGCCGTACAGGACGTAGCCTTCGTCGGTTTTCGGGGAGAACGCGATGACCTGCGCCCCGTGCATGGAGACGACGCTGCCGTTGGGGCCCTTCTTGGCGGGTTCGAGGCCGATGTGCAGGGTGCGGGCGCCGGCCTGGATGGCCTTGAAGTCACCGGTCAGTCCGATGAAGGACGGGTCCAGCCCGTTCAGCCACTTGCCGAGGGAGGCCGGGGTGTCCCGTTCCGGGTCGGAGGTGACGAAGACGACCTGGAGCCTGTCCTGGTCGGCCTTGGGGAGCTTGGCCTTCGCCACGGCGATGTTGCCCATGGTCAGCGGGCAGACGTCGGGGCAGTGGGTGTAGCCGAAGTAGATGAGCGTCGGCTTGCCCTTGGTGCGCTCGCGCAGGTCGAACGGCTTGCCCTGGGTGTCGGTGAGGACGAGGTCGGGCTTTTCGAAGGGCCGGTCGAGGACGGTGGCGGCCTTCGTCTTTGACGGAGTGCTCACCTCCGCGACGGACTTGTCCTTGGCTGTGTCGCTGCCGCAGGCGGACAGCGTGAGTGCAGCCGCCGCCGCGAGGGCGGCGGCTGTCACACGTGTGGTGGTGCGCATGGAGAGTCGTCCCTGTGGATGAGGGGTCGTTCGGTGGTCAGGAGGGGTCAGGAGGTGCGACGGCGTGCGGCCGCGCCGAAGGCCACACCGGCGACGCCGACGACGATGCCGGTGATGCCGAGGACGCGGGCGGTGGTGTCGGAGCCGGAGGCGGCCGCCTCGGTCTTCTCGCCGTCGTGCGTGTCGTCCCCGGTGTTCTTCGCGGAGTCCTTGCCCTTGTCCGCGCCGCCGTGGTGGTCGTCGCCCGTGGGCTCCGTGAGCTTGAGCACGGGGGCCGGGTTCTGCGGTTCCTCGGCGCCTTCCTTGGCCTCTTCGATCCAGCGGACGACTTCGTTGTTGTCGTACGTCTGGATGGCCTTGAAGACCATGGTGTCGGTGTTCTCGGGGAGCTGGCCGACGGAGAGCGGGAACTGCTGGAACTTGCCCTTGCCGATCTTCCCGCCGGACCAGGTCACCTTGGTGACGGCCTCGTTGATCTGGCGGCCGTGCACGGTGAGCGGCTTGTCGAGCTTGCTCTTGGTGACCTCGACGGTCCAGCCGGGCACGTCCTGCGGCATGACGGACGCGAGCGGGTGGTCTGCCGGGAACGTGACCTCCAGCTTGGTGGTCGACGCGTCGTCACGCTCGTTGGGGACCTTGAAGTTGATCGTGGCGTAGCCGCCCTTCTCGGCCTGGCCCGGCTGCACGCTGACGTGTGCGGAGGCGGGACCGGCGAAGAGAAGGACGGTGCCGGCGGCGAGGGCGGCGGCGACGGAGACGCGAGAGGTCTTCATGGCAGAGAACTCCACGGGAAGTGGGGGACGGTGGTGGCGCGTGCGGATGCGCACGGACTCCGCGGCACCGCCGCTTCCGTCCCGGGTGTTCCGGGGGAGTGGGTGCCGCGTCAGGCAGCGAGGACGCAGGCCGCGGGGGGTCCGCGCCTGATGACCGTGTGCTGGAGTGCCTCGCGGGCGGGGGGTCCGGTCTCGGGCCGGTCGCTGCGGGGCAGTCCCGGGGTGTGCGGTCCGCCGTGCAGCCCGGCGCGCAGGGCGCGTGCGTAGGCCAGTGCGGTGCGCAGCGGGCGTACGGGGGTGCCGTCGGCGGAGAGCTGGAGGAGCCGTTCGAGGGCGAGGTCGCCGCGGCCGAGGAGCCAGGCGGCGGCCAGTGCGGCCAGCAGGTGGCCGAGCAGCATGGGGAGCGAGAGGAGCCCGGTGGCCGGTTCCACGGTGGCCGTGGTGTGGCCGGCGTGGGCGTGGGCTTGGGCGGCCAGGCTCGCGGGGTCGATGCCGGCGGCGTGGAGCACCTCCCGGGCCCGGGCGGGGCTCAGGGGGACGGTGTTGCCGCCGCAGAGCAGCTCGGCGGCGAGGTCTGCGATGGTGGCGTCGGAGGGGGTGCCGGGCGCGGCTCGGTGCTGGCCGAGTCCGAAGAGGGAGTGCAGGGCCAGTTGTCCGCCGGCGAGGGCGCCGGCGAGGACGGGCAGCGAGTGCCGCTTCCCGGCGAGGGGTGCCGTGCAGGCGAGTACGGCGAGGAAGCCCGCGCCGAGGGACCACAGGGGGACGGAGGCGCAGGATGCCAGGGCGTGGCCCGCCGCGGACAGCGCGACGCAGACCGCGGTGAACACCGCGGCCCTCACGAGCCGGGTTCCGGCTCCGGTGCGCGTCGAGCGGGCGTCAGGCATGGCCGGGTCATCATCGCACTGCGCTCACGGCGCCCATACGGCAGGTCCGTAAGGTCCCATGCGTCCGATGAGTCCCGTGGGGGCGGATTGCTCGTTCGGCGCTCATACACCGGGGTGCGGAGGGTGCGCATCGGCCAAACGAGGGCTGTGTCGTCGCGCTGGGGCTTACCGGCTGCCGCGGGCGGCAATAGGTATCGGTATGAGCATCTGGTGGTCTCTCCACTTGCGGCGCGAGGCCGCGAGTGTTCCGTTCGCCAGGCGGCTGCTGCTCGGGACGATGGAGACCGCGGGAGTGGACCCGGACATCTCTTTCGACCTGTCGGTGGCGCTGAGCGAGGCGTGTGCCAATGCGGTGGAGCACGGTGGGGCGGTCGGTGATCCGGATGCGGACGGGGCGTTCCGCGTCACGGCGTATCTGGACGGCGACTGCTGCCGGATCGAGGTGACCGATTCGGGTCCGGGTTTCCCGCCGCAGACGGTGGCCCGGCGCAGACCCGCGCTGGCGGAGCACGGCAGGGGGCTGGGGCTGATCGAGGAGCTCTCCGATCACGTCCGGTTCCGCAACCGGCCCGGCCGGGGCGCGGTGGTCAGCTTCGACAAGGTGCTGAAGTGGCGCGAGGGCGCGCTGTTGCAGGTGTCCTGACGGCGCGCTCGCGCGGTGCGCACGGCGCCCGGCAGGTGCGGGGGTTTCACGTGAAACACCGGTGGGCGGGAACCCTCCGCAGGGTTCCCGCCCACCGGTGTGCGCCGGGTGTCAGCCCTTGAGGGCGGCCATCCAGGCCTCGACCTCGTCGGACCGGCGGGGCAGGCCCGCGGAGAGGTTCCGGTTGCCGTCCTCGGTGACGAGGATGTCGTCCTCGATGCGGACGCCGATGCCGCGGTACTCCTCGGGGACGCTCATGTCGTCGGCCTGGAAGTAGAGGCCGGGCTCCACGGTCAGGCACATGCCCGGCTCCAGGGTGCCGTCGACGTACGCCTCGGTGCGGGCCACGGCGCAGTCGTGGACGTCCATGCCGAGCATGTGGCCGGTGCCGTGCAGGGTCCAGCGGCGCTGCAGGCCCAGCTCCAGGACGCGCTCGACGGGGCCTTCGAGCAGGCCCCACTCGACGAGCTTCTCGGCGAGGACGCGCTGGGAGGCGTCGTGGAAATCGCGGAACTTGCCGCCCGGCTGGACCGCGGCGATGCCGGCTTCCTGGGACTCGTACACCGCGTCGTAGATCTTGCGCTGGATGTCGGTGTACGTGCCGTTGATCGGCAGGGTGCGGGTGACGTCGGCGGTGTAGAGGGTGTGCGTCTCCACGCCGGCGTCGAGGAGGAGCAGGTCGCCGGAGCGGACCGCGCCGTCGTTGCGGACCCAGTGCAGGGTGCAGGCGTGGGCGCCGGCGGCGCAGATGGAGCCGTAGCCGATGTCGTTGCCCTCGACGCGGGCGCGCAGGAAGAAGGTGCCTTCGATGTAGCGCTCGCTGGTGGCCTCGGCCTTGTCGAGGACCTTCACGACGTCCTCGAAGCCGCGGACGGTGGAGTCGACGGCCTTCTGGAGCTCGCCGATCTCGAAGGCGTCCTTCACGAGGCGGGCCTCGGAGAGGTGGACGCGCAGTTCGTCGTCGGTCTCGGCGGTGACCTTGTCGGTCAGGGCCGCCTCGATGAGGGCGTCGTGTCCGCGGACCACGCGGACCGGGCCGGTCTCGTCCTTGAGGGCCTCGGCGAGCTCGCGCACGTCCTTGGCGGGCAGGCCCAGCAGCTGCTCGGCCTCGGCGAGGGAGTGGCGGCGGCCGACCCACAGCTCGCCGTGGCCGGCGAGCCAGAACTCGCCGTTCTCGCGGTTGGAGCGCGGGAGCAGGTAGATCGTGGCGGTGTGGCCCTGGGCGGCGGGCTCGAGGACGAGGACGCCGTTCTCGGTCTGGTCGCCGGTGAGGTAGGCGTACTCGGTCGACGCCCGGAAGGGGTACTCGGTGTCGTTGGAGCGCGTCTTCAGGCGGCCCGCGGGGATCACCAGGCGCTCGCCGGGGAAGCGCGCCGACAGCGCGGCGCGGCGGGCGGCGGTCTGGGCGGCCTGCGGGATCGGCTCAAGCCCGTGCAGCTCGGTGTCGGCCCAGCCGGACCGCATGTTCTCGGCAAGCTCGTCGGTGACGGCCGGGTAGAGGCCGTTCTTCCGCTGCTTGATCTTCTTCTTCGGCTGCGCTTCCGGGGACTCCGGGGTTTCCGGGGTCTCCGGCGTTTCCGGGTTGAGCTCTTCGGCCACGGGTCCGTCTCCTCCTGGTACGACACTGAACCGTCTCCATCGTACGGTCGTACGGAAGGGGGCCCAGGGCCGTAAGACCCATTACCAAGATCGTCTGACCGGTCTCGGTCGAACTCAGTCGAATCGGGCGGCGAGCAGCACGATGTCCTCGTCGGAGTCGACGGCGTCCCGTCCTTCCGGCAGGACGGTGCGCAGGATGTGGTCGCAGAGGGCGGCGGGGTCCTCGCGCAGGGCCCGGGGCACGCCGGCGGCGGCCGCGTGGAGGCGGGCGAAGGCGCGGTCCATGGGGTCGCCGGTGCGCTGGAGGAGCCCGTCGGTGTACAGCAGCACCGTTTCTCCCGGCGCGGGCTCCAGCTCCACGCTGGGGGCTTCCCAGCAGGACAGCATGCCGAGGGGGGCCGAGAGCGAGGTCTCGATGTACTCGGTGCGTCGCTCGCCGATCAGCAGCGGCGGGGCATGTCCGGCCCCGGCCAGGATGATCTTCCGGCGGGCGGGTTCGCAGTACGCGAAGAGCGCGGTGGCCGAGCGCGCGGGCTCGGTGAGGCGCAGCAGGAGTTCGAGGTCGGAGAGGACGGCGACCGGGTCCTCGCCCTCCATGACGGCGTACGCGCGCAGGGAGGCGCGCAGCCGGCCCATGGCGGCGACGGCGCTGGGCCCGGAGCCGGTGACGGAGCCGACGGCGAGGCCGAGGGCGCCTTCGGGGAGCGGGAGGGCGTCGTACCAGTCGCCGCCGCCGAGCGGCCCTGAGCGGTGCCGGGCGGCGAGGCGGACGCCGGAGACCCGGGGGAGCCTGCTGGGCAGGAGCTCTTCGGCGATGGTGGCGAGACGGGTGCGGGCCCGTTCGACCTCCAGCGTGCGGGCCAGGTGCTCGGTGGCGTAGCGGCAGTAGAGGTTCGCGAGGTGGCGCTGGCGCTCGGTGGGCTCGGCGTGCTCGTCGTACAGCCAGACGACGGCACCGAGGCGGCCGGCGGTCTCGGTGGCGAGGGGCAGGGCGTAGCTGGCGGCGTAGCCGAGGCGGGCGGCGACCTCGCGGTGGCGGGGGTCCACGGACGGCGGGTAGCCGCCGGTGCCGGGGGCGCTCTCGGGTTCGGGGAGCAGCTCGCTGCCGCCGTGCGCGTCGGGGAGTCCGTCGAGGATGCGGCCGTAGGGCGTGGCGCTGCGGGGCACGGTCTCGATGTGTCCGAGGTCGGCGTGGCCGAGTCCGAGTCCTACGGTGCTGGCGGGGCCGAGGCCGTCGGCGGGTTCGAGGACGGCCAGTCCGCGGCGGGCTCCGACCAGGGCGGCTCCGGCGTGCAGGAGCTCGCGCAGGGTGTCGTCGAGGCCGGTGGTGCGGGCGAGGCGTTCGGTGAGTTCGTGCAGGGTGGTGAGGTCGGAGACCCAGCCGGCGAGGCGGTCCTGGATGACCGTTCCGGGGGCGGGTGCGGGGTGTGCAGCTGCGGTGGCGGACGCCGGGCGGGCGGGCGCGGGTGCCGCAGTGTGCGGGGGACTCGGAACTGCCGGATCGATTCCGGCCACTTTCGGCAGATGCGGGGCGCTCATGGCATCTGCCTTTCCACCTGGTGCGATTCGCCATAAAGCATCGCAAACCCCCAGATCGTGCTGCGCCGCCATCAATGGATCCACATCTACACGCACAGGTGGATCGATGTCCAGCATTGGCCAGGTGGGAATCCTGGTGTCCGTGGGGCGACAACTCCCCGTACGGTCAAGGCTCAAACTTGGCCGAAAAATGCCGGGTGTGGACCTTTTTTGCGGTCGACTGAACTGGTCCGGCAGAGCGTCATATCGTGCGTGACGGGTACGTAATCGGTGATGGCCAGGGTCAGTTGGCCCCACCCCGGACCCAGGCGGGAACCGCCAGGCGGGGGTCGTTCGTCCCTGCCGATGAAGGCCGTGCCCTCCGGCGCCTGTCGCGCGCCGACCCCGCCAGGCGTTTCATGGACCGGTAAGAACTGCACGAACCGCGTGAAACCTCAGCAAAGCGGACAGTGACGCGAAACGTGTACGTGTGGTGATACGCCGCATACATGGTGTGATGTGGCCCTCGGCGTTCAACGGAAAGGAACGAGCGCTCATGCGCGAGATCCTCGGAAGGCGTCTCCAGCGGCTCCGGCGCTCCCGGCGTGGCGGACCCCCCGTCCTCCTGGACGCAGCCCTGACCTGTGCCACCGCCTGGCGGTGGCCCGTCCTCCCCGGTGTCGGCTCCGCTCCGGCGGCCGACGGGGACCCGGCCGCGGCCGTGCGCTGCGCCTGCCCCGACCCCGAGTGCGTGGTCCCGGGTGCGCACCCCTTCGACCCCGGCCTCCTCGCGGCCACCACCGACGAGCGGATGGTGCGCTGGTGGTGGACCAACCGGCCCACGGCGCCCGTGATCCTGGCGACCGGCGGCAGCGCGCCGTGCGCCGTGAGCCTCCCGGCCGCGGCCGGAGCCAGTGCTCTCCGCCGCCTCGACGCGATGGGCATGCGGCTCGGCCCGGTGCTCGCGACGCCGACCCGGATGTCGATCCTCGTCGCCCCGTACTCGCTGGAGCGGCTCGGCGAACTGCTCTACGCCAAGGACTGCGTGCCCTCCTCGCTGCGCTTCCACGGCGAGGGCGGCTACCTGGTGCTGCCGCCCTCACCGGCCGGTGGCGGGCAGGTGCACTGGGAGCGGGCGCCGCTGCCCGGTTCGGCGCGACCGTGGCTGCCGGACGTCGAGGCCGTGGTCGACGCGCTCGTCGAGGCGAGCACCGGGGCCCCCGGCGGGGGCAGCAGACTCGCCTACTGAGGCCACCGGCCGGGCTCCTTCACTCGAACGGGTGTGACGAGGGGCCAGTTCCAAGGGAATTGGGCGCGCGACCCGCCGCGCCCGGTTCCCGCGTCGCTATCTTCGGCGAATGAACCTCCGCATGGTCGGTATCGGTGCCGGTGTGCTGATCATCCTGTCGGTCCCGCTGGCGGGAGCCCTCGCAGGACCGGCCGCCGGGTCCCGTCCCGAGCGGAGCGGCGGACTGCTGTCCTCGCTGGGATTCACGGACTCCGGTGCCAAGAACGGCGCGTCCGCCGGCGACCGGACGGAGCAGTCCGCTGCCCGGCCGGCGGCGGACGGCCGGGACGGCGGTGCACGGGACGCGAACGGGCCGCGTACGAACGCGTCGAAAGGTGACGGGCCGGAAGGCGGACCGGAAGCCAATGGGCCCGAAGGTGACGGGCCTGAAGGTGACGGGCCGGAAGGCGACGGGCCGGAAGGCGACGGGCCTGACGCGAAGCGGTCGGGGGCCCGTTGCGGACCCGAACTCTCCTCCCCCGAAGGCGTGGAGGCCCAGACCTGTGTGCTCACGGGCGAGGGGCGCACCTGGGCGCGCAGCTACTACCGCAACACGAGCGGCCGTCCGCTCGGCGCCGTGCTGTCGCTCATGGGCCCGCAGGGCCGGACCGTTCAGATCCACTGTGCCCTTGCGGCCGGTGACGAGCCCGGGGTCTGCGAGACGCCCAAGGAACCGTCGGCCGTGGGGCCGGAAGCGTGGACTGCAGTAGCGGAATACGCCGTACCGGATGGAGAAGAGCGGCTGTTGCTCCGCGCCGGGAGTAACTCCGGGGATCCGGTTGACGATTGAAATGGAAGGGCCCGGTCGCTGGCGACGGGGGATGCACCAGCGACCGGGCTACAAGAACCGTAACAAGAGATCCCGTGTTCGCAAATTCGATCTCGGATATTCGGACACGGATTTGCCGGTGATTAGCGGAAGTTGTGACCCGAGTCACCAGGGGGCCGCGATCGCTGAATGGCCAATTCCGGTTACTCGGGTCAGTTCGGTGTCAGCTGAGCGTCACCTGGCGGTTGGTGAGACCGCCGCGAGCCCGGCGCTCCTCCGCGGTCAGCGGCGCGTCCGAGGCCAGGGCCTTGGCGAGGCGTTCCGCGAACTGCACGGCCGGCTTCTCGACCTGTTCGGCCGTGACCCCGCTGGGCAGGTCCCACACCGGCACCATCAGTCCGTGCGCCCGGAAAGAGCCGACGAGGCGGGTGTTTTCGCCGAGCGAGGACTCGCCCGCGGCGTGCAGCCGGGCCAGCGCGTCGAGCAGCTTCTCCTCGGGGTGCGGCATGACCCAGCGCAGGTGGTTCTTCTCCGGCGTCTCGCACCAGTACGCGGCGTCGACTCCGTCGAGTTTCACGGTCGGGATGGCAGCGGCGTTGGCGCGCTCCAGGGAAGCCGCGATCTCGGGAGAGTCGGTCGCGGTGTTGTCCGACTCCGGAATCCAGAATTCGAATCCGCTGTGCACAACAGGCTCGAAAACGCTGTCGGCGGCGAGGAGATCCTGAAGTCGGGTCCCTTCCGGCTCCACCCGGCGCGGAGCGACCGGAGTGCCCGGCTCCGCGACCAGCGCGCGCTCCAGGGTGTCGGCCAAGTCCCGGCCGAGGTCACCGCTGGACGTGTCGTTCTGCAAACCGAGCAGGACCGAGCCGTCCTCGCGGCGCAGCGCCGGCCAGGCCATCGGGAGCACGGTCGCCAGGGTCACCGACGGCACGCCCTCGGGCAGCCCGCCCTTGAGGGAGAGCTCGACCGTGGCCGCGGGCACCAGCTCGCGCAGCGCCACCCAGTCGCACTCGCCCGGCAGCCCCTCGAAGGGACGGTTCACCAGCTCGGTCGCAGCGTGGGCCGCGGCCCGGCCGTGACAGGCCTTGTAACGGCGGCCCGAACCGCACGGGCACGGCTCGCGGGCGCCCACCACCGGGATCTCGCCGTCGTTGAGCTGCGGCTTGGCGGCCGTGGGCTGGTGTCCCTTGGGCTGCGGGCGCTTCTTGGCCATCGTGGGTGTCTCCCGGTTGAGGCTCGTGCTGACGGCGCGAGCCTATCCGCTGCGCACGGCCGTACCGGGACCGCGGCACGCGAGCGCCGCGGCTGTACCGCGGCCCTGCCGGGGGCCGGGCCCGTGGCGACGGAGTCGGGGGCCGGGCACGTGGCGCCGGGCCGGGCCCGTGCGTCAGCGGTCCGTCCCCAACGGGCAGGAATCCAGGTCGTCGAAGGCCGCCATGAAGTCCACGACGGGCGGCGCAACGCGCGTAGCGAAATCGTCGTGACGAGGCCCGGAGGCAACGATGACCCACACCGTGACCTCACCCGCCTCGCCGTCGCGCACGCCCCAGTCCTGTGCGAGTGCGCTGATGATGTTCAGCCCGCGGCCGCCGTGCGCGGTGACCGACGGAGTGGCCGGAACCGGACGGGTGGGACCGCCGCCGTCCGTCACTTCGACCGTCAGCCGGCCGGCGTTGTCGACCCGCCACGCGGCCTGGACGTCACCGTCGCCCACCTCTTGGGAGCCCAGTGGCCTGCCGTGCCGGCAGGCGTTACTGAGCAGCTCGGAAAGGATCAGTACGGCATCGTCGACGACCGTTTCGGACACACCGCTGATGCGCAGCTGTTCGCGCATACGGTGTCTCGCCTCACCCACGCCCGCAGGACCATGGGGTACGGCCATGCACGACGACGCGGGCACTTCCTGTGCCACCACCAACGCCACCCCCGGAACCTCCTTAGCCCCACGCATGGTCTGGATGCCCCAATGGCCTGGACCGGAAACCGACGTGGAGGAGGCCGCTGACGCATTCGTCACGGCCGGATGCGGACCGGATGCGCCGGGGCACACCCTGTGACGGGTGGGAGGGGTGCAACTGGTGTGATTAGCGGCCGAGTTGGGACAGAACCTGCCGCGGACGATTGGTGATGATCGCTTCTACACCCAGATCAGCGCAGAGCTGAACATCTTCTGGCTCATTTACGGTCCATACGTGTACGGAGTGGCCGGCTCGCTGGAGCTTCTGGATGAAACCGGGATTGTTGCGGACGATCCGCATGCCGGGCCCGGCGATCCCCACGCCCGACGGCAGCCGCCCGTCCCGCATCCGCGGCGAGACGAACTGCATCAGGTAGACGGTGGGCATGGTCGGCGCTGCAGCCCGCACCCGGTGCAGCGAGCGGGCCGAGAAGCTCATGATCCGGACCGGGGAGGGCCCGCCGGCGGGCGGGGAGTCCAGCCCGAAGCGCTTGAGCAGGAAGAGCAGCCGCTCCTCCACCTGTCCGGCCCAGCGGGTCGGGTGCTTCGTCTCGATGGCCAGGTCCACGGGACGGCCCGCGTCGGCGACGAGCTCGAGCAGCCGCTCCAGCGTGAGGACGGAGGTGCGCTCGGGATCGGGCTCGCCGGCTCCTTCGGCGTCCCAGTCCGGGGACTCCTCCCGGTCCTTCCACGAGCCGAAGTCCAGGGACGCGAGCTGGGCCAGCTCCAGCGCCGAGACCGCGCCGCGGCCGTTCGACGTGCGGTTCACCCGGCGGTCGTGGACGAGGACGAGGTGCCCGTCCGCCGTCAGCCGTACGTCGCACTCCAGGGCGTCCGCCCCGTCCTCGATCGCTCTGCGGTACGCCGCCAGGGTGTGCTCGGGAGCGTCCTCCGAGGCGCCGCGGTGGGCGACGACCTGGATGGGCCGAGTGAGGTGGAGTCCGGAAGGCTGCCGTACGTGGGTCACGGCGTCATGGTGCCATCCGCGGCGGGCACGGTGGGGCGGGTGCGGCGAAGATGCGCCCGAAATGCCCGGCATAAAGGATGGCAGGAGGATGCACAGGTCCGGCTTACAGTGCTCTGACGGTTCATGGGAAAGGCTTTGCCCAGGAACTTGTGCGGCCGGTCGGACGTTCAGCCGGACCGGTACCAGGCACCGTGCGTGACGAGGAGAGAGAGCTGTGAGCACCGAGAACGAGGGCAACGCGGCCCCCACCACCCCCGCAGCCCCGTCCGCACCGCCCGTGCCGGTGGCCGCTCCCAGCGTCGAGCCCGTGGACTCGGAGCAGGCCGCCGCAGCGTCCGCCGAGCCCGCCGACGCGGTGCAGCCCGCTGCTGCGCCGGCCGCCCCGGCCGAGGCTCCGACCCTGGTGAAGAGCGCGCCGGTCGATCCCCGTACCCAGCCGCTGCCCTCGGCCGAGCCGCCGACCCAGCAGCTGCCGTCCGCGGACGCGGCCCCCACGCAGCAGCTGCCGTCCGCCGGGTCCGACCCCACGCAGCAGCTGCCCGCAGCGCACGCCGCCGAGCCCCCGTACGCCCAGCAGGCACCCCAGCCCCAGGCGCCCCAGAGCGGCCGGCAGCCGCACACCCCGCCGCCCGCCGCGCCTCCGGTCCCGCCGGCGGCTCCGCCGGCCGGTGCGGGCTGGCCCCCGCCCCCGCCGGCGGAGATGCAGGCGGGACCCTCCTACGGCGACGGCAGCGGTGGATCCGTCTGGGGCGCGCCCCCGGCCCAGGAGTCCGGGGCCCCGAAGCCGAAGGGCCGCGGCGGCCTGGTCGCCGCGGTGCTTGCGGCCGCGCTGCTCGCGGGCGGCATCGGCGGTGGCGTCGGCTACTGGGCCGCGGACCGTACCGACCGTGCCGACGGCTCGACGACCGTCAGCGCGGGCAACGCCCCGGCCGACCTCAAGCGCGAGCCGGGCACCGTTGCGGGCCTGGCCGCCAAGGCCCTGCCGAGCGTCGTGACCATCGAGGCGCAGGCCGGCGACGGCGAGGGCGGCACCGGCACCGGCTTCGTCTACGACCAGCAGGGCCACATCCTCACCAACAACCACGTGGTGGCCTCCGCCGCGAATGGCGGAAAGCTTTCCGCGACGTTTTCGAACGGAAAGCGGTACGAGGCCGAGGTGATCGGCCGGGCGCAGGGCTACGACGTGGCCGTGCTGAAGCTGAAGACCCCGCCGGCGAGCCTGGCGCCGCTTCCGCTGGGCGACTCGGACAAGGTCGCGGTCGGCGACGCGACGATCGCCATCGGCGCCCCCTTCGGGCTGTCCAACACCGTCACCACGGGCATCGTCAGTGCCAAGAACCGCCCGGTGGCCTCCGGCGACGGCAGCAGCAACAAGAACTCGTACATGAGCGCGCTCCAGACCGACGCCTCGATCAACCCCGGCAACTCCGGCGGGCCGCTGCTCGACGGCCGCGGCGCGGTGATCGGCATCAACTCCGCCATCCAGTCGGCGGGCAGCGGCGGGTTCGGCGGCGGCCAGGCGGGTTCCATCGGCCTCGGCTTCGCGATCCCGATCAACCAGGCCAAGAACGTGGCCGAGCAGCTGATCAAGAACGGCAGGCCGGTCTACCCGGTGATCGGCGTCTCCGTCGACCTCCAGGCGAAGTCCGACGGCGCCAAGATCTCCGAGCAGGGCGCGCCGGCCAATGAGCTGGTCGACCCGAACGGCCCGGCCGGCAAGGCCGGCCTCAAGCCCGGTGACGTGATCACGCAGTTCGGCGGCAAGCCGATCGACAGCGGCCCGACGCTGATCAGCGAGATCTGGACGTACAAGCCGGGTGACGTGGTCAAGCTGACCTACCTGCGGGACGGCAAGGCCGCGAACGTCGACATCACGCTGGGCTCGCGCGAAGGCGACAAGTAGCCGGGCAGGCAGCGGGCAGCCCGTTGCGGGACGCCCGTGACCTGCCTGAGCTGACGTGAACCGAAGGGGCCGTAGGCGGGATTCCGCCTACGGCCCCTCCCAACGTCCGCTTATGCTTCAGACGTGTTCGACTCGCGGCACATCAGGACTTTTCACGAGGTGGTCAGCGCCGGGTCGTACTCGGCGGCCGCCCGCCTCCTCGGCTATACGCAGCCCGCGATCACCCAGCAGATGAAGGCGCTCGAACGCGCCGTCGGCACTCCGCTGTTCACCCGGGTCGGCCGCAAGATGCAGCTGACCGAGGCCGGGGAGTCGCTGGCCCGCCACTCCGAGGCCATCCTCGGCTGCCTCTCCGCCGCCCAGCAGCAGATGAAGGCGTACGCCCGGCTGCGCACCGGCAAGGTGAAGCTCTGCGGCTTCCCCAGCGCCAACGCCACCCTGGTCCCGGAGGCGCTGAGCGCGCTGGCCAAGGACCATCCGGGGATCCAGGTGGAGCTGCTCGACGGGGAGCCGCCGGACTCGCTGCACCGGCTCCAGCGCGGCGAGTGCGACATCACGCTGGCGTTCACCTACCCGGGCCTGCACGAGGAGATACCCGACGAGGTCGCCGAGGTCAGGCTGCTGGAGGACCAGCTGACGGTGCTGCTGCCCAGCGGCCACCCGCTGGCCCGGCGCCGGTCCGTGCTGCTGTCGGACCTCGCGGAGGAACGCTGGATCGCCGGCTGTCCGCGGTGCCGGGCCAATCTGCTGCACGAGTGTGCGGAGCTGGGCTTCGTCCCCGAGATCGTGTTCGCCACCGACGACAACCTGGTCGTCCAGAGCCTGGTCGGGCACGGCCTGGGCGTGGCGATGATGCCCGCGCTGCTGCTGCCCTCGCTGTCGCTGAGCCGGGTGTGCGGCAGGGCCCTGGAGCCCGCGGCGAGGCGGCACATCTCGGCGTACGTGTACCGCGACCATCTGCGGATCCCGGCGACCGCGGCCGTGCTCGACGGGTTGCGCCGGGCGGCCGCCAACCGCATAGGCTGCTGAACACCGCAGGCCCGGAGCCCCAATCCATAAGCAGAGCTTGGGACTTCAGGTGGAAACTGTCGTTGGACGTGATGGACCGGTAGCCGGACGCTGCCTGTATGACCACCACGACAACGACCGCAGCGCCGGCTGTGACCGCGCGGATGGCCGGGCTGATCGGCGAGATACGCGCCGTCGTCGACCGGGGACTGCCGCCTGACCTGACCGCGTACCTGGTGGGTGAGAAGCTCGCCCCGCACCTGGGTACGCCCGATCTGCTCACCACCGCCCAGCAGGAGAGCGATCCGCAGCGCTACCGGCAGCACATCGTGCACGCCGAGCCGGACGGCGGCTTCTCCGTGGTGGCGCTGGTCTGGCTGCCGGGCCAGCAGACCTCCATCCACGATCACGTCTCGTGGTGCGTGGCGGGCGTGCACCAGGGCGAGGAGAGCGAGCGCCGCTACCGGCTGGTGCCGGGTACCGAGGGCGACGCGGGCCGGGCCCGTCTGGTGGCCACCGAGGACGTGGTCAACGGCCTGGGGGAGGTCTGCGGATTCGCTCCGCCGGGCGACATCCACCGCGTGCGCAACTCCTGTCGTACGACCGCGATATCCCTCCACGTGTACGGCGCCGACATCTCCCGCCTGGGCAGCAGTGTCCGCCGCGTCTACACGCTTCCCGCCGGCTGATGGCCCTCCTGAACCGGCCGCAGACCCGCCCGGCCTCGCCCCCGCGTGTTTCACGTGAAACACGCAGCTGGCCCGGGCTGGTGATGGCGGTCCTCGGGGCCGGGCTGGCCTGGGCGGTGCACCTGCTGCTGCCGGCCGTGCCGATGCTGACCGCAGCCGTGGTCCTGGGCATCGCCGCCGCCCACCTGCCGCGCATACGGACGGTCGTACGCGGCACCGGCCGACCGGGCCTGTCCCTCGCGGGGCGGCGGCTGATGCGCATCGGCATCGTGCTGCTGGGCCTGGGACTGGGGCTCGATCAGGTGGTCCGGCTGGGCTGGGGCACCGTGGCGATGGTGGCCGGGGTGGTCGCGGCGACCTTCTTCGGCACGGTCTGGCTCGGCCGCCGGCTCGGGCTTCCCGGTGACCAGCCGCTGCTCATCGCGACCGGCTACTCGATCTGCGGGGCGTCCGCGATCGGAGCCGTCAGCCAGGTGTCCGGCAGCGACGAGGAGGACGTGGCGGCTTCCGTGGCGCTGGTGACCCTGTGCGGGACGCTGGCCATAGCGGTGCTCCCGCTGCTCCAGCAGCCGCTGGGCCTCGGCGACGCGGCCTTCGGACGCTGGGTCGGTGCGAGCGTGCACGACGTGGGCCAGGTCGTGGCCACCGCCCAGACCGCGGGACCGGGAGCGCTCGGCGACGCCGTGCTGGTGAAGCTGATGCGCGTGGCGATGCTGGCCCCGCTGGTCGCGGCCGTGGCCTTCGCGATGCGCGCCCGCCGCGCGGGGATCCGTACCGGATCGGGCAAGCGGCCCGCGCCGGTACCGCTGTTCGTGGCGGGCTTCCTGGTCGCGGCGGCCGTCCGGGCCACCGGCGTGCTGCCCGCCGAGGTCCTGTCCTGGTCGCGCACCGCCCAGGAGGCACTGCTTGCCGCCGCCCTGTTCGGGCTGGGCAGCGCGGTGCACCTGCCGACGCTGGCGAAGACCGGGGGCCGGGCGGCAGTGCTGGGGCTCAGCGCATGGGTGGTGGTGGCCGGGGTCTCGTACGCGGGGGTCCTGCTCACCGTCTGACCCCGCCGGACCACCGCCGGGGGGCATGCACCGTACGAACCGCGCCATTTCCCGTAGGGAACCGGCCAGAAGCCGCCGGAACCGACCGAACGTTCTGACGAGTACCTGACAAGCATGCCGTGCCATGGCAGTCTGCCTGCGCACCGATCCCGCACGCCGATCCGCACCGACAGCTCTTCACCCCCACCCTGCCCGGGCGCGACCGCCCCGGCACGGCAGAAGGAGTCATGCGTGAATCGTCATCGCACGGCCGTGTCCGTCCTCCTCGCAGCGGGTGCCCTGATCGCAGGCACCCTGACGGCCGCCGCCCCCTCGGTCGCCGCACCGGCGTCCCCCGCTCCCGCGTCCTTCAAGCCGCAGCACACCAAGGGCTTCTGGACGGCCGACCGGATGCGCTCCGCGACCCCGCTCGACCTGACCCTGGCCCCCGGCACCACGCTCAGGGCCCCGGTCACCGGCGCCGCCCCCACCGTCGTCTCCCCCACGGCCTTCCCCCAGGCGGGCGGCCCGTGGACGGGCGGCGGCGCGGTGGTGCGCACCTCCGGCCGGGTGTTCTTCACCTTCCAGGGCCGCACGGCCTCCTGCTCCGGCGACTCGGTCACCAGCCAGAACGGCAGCACGGTGCTCACCGCCGGCCACTGCGTGAAGTACCAGGGCTCCTGGCACACCAACTGGGTCTTCGTGCCGGCGTACGACAACGGCAGTGCGCCGTACGGCCAGTGGAGCGCCACCAAGACCTTCGCCACCGACCAGTGGGCGGCGAGCGAGGACATCAACTACGACGTCGGCCTGGCCGTGGTGGCCCCGTTGAACGGCCAGAAGCTCAGCTCGGTCGTCGGCGCGCAGGGCGTCCTGTTCAACGGCGGCTACAACAAGAAGATGTACGCCTTCGGGTTCCCGGCCGCCTCCCCGTACGACGGCTCGAAGCTGGTCTACTGCAGCGGCAACAGCGGCAAGGACTTCCTGTTCTCGAAGGACCACAGCCTGGGCTGCAACATGACCGGCGGCTCGAGCGGCGGACCGTGGTTCCAGGACTTCAACGAAACCACCGGCACGGGCCTTCAGGTCTCGGTGAACAGCTTCGGCTACACCTTCCTCCCGAACCGGATGTTCGGCCCGTACTTCGGCAACGAGGCCAAGGCGGCCTACGACAAGGCCCAGACGGCCTGACCTGCCCGGTGCCACGCCACGACCGGCCCCGGACCCGTTAGGCTGTAACCCGCTCCGCAGCCGTTCGCGGCGGAGCCGGGTGGGTTGCCCGAGCGGCCTAAGGGAACGGTCTTGAAAACCGTCGTGGCGCGAGTCACCGTGGGTTCAAATCCCACACCCACCGCAGTGCACCGCAGGGCCCGCGGCCCGGCATGAAGGGGCGTCCCGGACGACGGGGCGCCCCTTCGTCGTGTGCGGAGTGAGTCGCCGATCGGCGGTCCGCGGTCGGGAGCGGTCTTGGAATGCCATGTTCCGCTCGGTGCGGTTGTGTCCCATGTCACTTTGGGGACGGGGTCTGATCCACGGTGTCCGGCGGTGACGCGTTGTGCCTGGTAGTGGCCGTGCGCCGGGCGTGCGTTCGAGTGCCGAAGATCGGGATCGGGCCCCTTCATGATCGCCTGGTGATTTTCCCCGGGGTGCGATGAGTGTGCGGCGCCCGTTCTCGACATTGTGGTGATGGGAGTTCAACTGGCTCCCGGTGCAGGGCTGTTGACTGTGCCGCCGTCAATGAAGAGGTACAGGCAATGAGCACACCCTGGAGGTCCGCATGAGTGACGACGGCGTCCTCGACGGCCTCTCGCCCCGCGGCAACGGCTTCCGCCGGCAGGTGTTCGAGCCGCTCGGCCTGCCGCTGGACTACGAGGGGTTCTACCTCGGCCACCAGGTGTTCTTCCACGACTACGCCGAGATCCACCTCGGCAGCCGACGGGCGGCCGAGGAGGTCGTCCACGAGGTGTTCCTGGAGATCCTGACCGGCTGGAACCGGCTCCTGCGGGAGAAGAACGTGGAACACCTGACGCTCGCGGTGCTCACCCGGCACGTCAACCGCCGGCTCAGGCGCGAGGAACGGCCGCCGGCGTTCGTCGCCAACGGCCAGATCTCCCACAACCTGCGCGTGGTCCGCAACGAGCTGGAGATGGTCGACAGCCCCGTGGGCCTGTACGACGCGATCCTCACGCTCCCGACGCGGCAGTTCAACGTGATCGTGCTGCGCCACATCCTCGGCTACGACACGGCCCGGATCGCCCGCTTCATGGGCCTGGACGAGCGGACCGTCGACTACCACGGCCGCCGGGGCAAGGAGCGGCTCGGCAAGGAGCTCAAGCTGCCCGTCGGCAAGGCGAAAACGGACAAGGGGGAGGCACGGACGTGAGCATGACCATCGACACCCTTCTCGACGGCGCGGCGATGCAGCCGTCGGACCCGGGTGGCTTCGACGTCGGACGGGCCCTGCGCCTCCTGGCGGCCGACGCGGCCCGTACCGACGTGCCGCGGCCCTGCGTGATGGTGCGCACCGCGGAGGCCGCCAACCGTCTGACCGTGATATCCCGCTGGGTCCTGAACACGCCGAGCGCGGCCCAGCACGTGGACCGGCTGGCACGGAACCCGGAGGACCACCCCGGCGAGGGCGCCGCGGTCTTCGGGAGCCTGCTGCACCTGACCGGGCATCCCGAGAGCGCGCAGTTCTGGTGGCAGTTCGCGGCGGGCGCCGGCCACCGGATCGCGGCGTACTGCCTCCACCTCCACCACCGCTCGCGGGGGGAGGACCGGGAGTCCGTGCACTGGCGGGGGCAGTTCATGGACTTCGCGGACAGCCCCGTGAGCGAGGACTTCCTCGACGGGCTCGGCGTGTTCGTGCGGTACGTACGGGCCACCGGCGCGGGAGCGGGCGGCCCCACCGAGGTGCTGGAGCGGGAGGTCGACCGGCTGGCCGGCGACGAGGACTCGTTCATCGTGCCCAGACCCGACCGCCGCCTGGCCGACCGGTTACTCGACTTCGCCAAGCGCTGACGGCTGAGCTGACCGCGGAGCCGGGCGGGCAGCCGCCCCTGGCCGCGCCGCCGGCTCCTCTTCCCGGTTCCGCCCCTGATCCAGCCTCCGATTCCGGCCCCGAGAGAAAGGCCCTTCGCCGTGCCGCACCACCGTGCCCGCCGTATCCGGGCGGGGGCCGACCGGGCCCGCGACCGGATCCGCCGGCTCCTCTCCTGGGCGGCCGCCCGCCGCCGCCTCGCCCTGTCCCTGCTGCTCCGCGGCGCCTGCTACGGCACGGGAACCGCCCTGGCCGGCGTAGCGGCGGTGTGGATTCAGAGCCGGATGTGACCGGCCGGCGTCCGTGCAGGTCGCGCGGGTGCCCGGGGGCGGGCGGTGCGCCGTATGAGTGGTGTTTGTCGGAAGATCTGGGCGGCGAGGGTGTGGCAGCGGGCACCGGCCGAATTGCGTCCGCATCATGACGAATGTATTCAGATCCGCCCGTCGGAACATCTGGGAATGAGGAGCCGTCATGGTCAGCAGCACCCGCGTCACGTCGATCTGGACCGCCGTCATTGCCGCGCTGGTCGCGCTGCTCGCCTCCTTCGGGATCGGCGGCGGTACGAAGGCCGCGGTCCCCGCCGCCGCTCCGACGGCTGCTCCCCGCCCGGCCGCCCGGCCCGCGAGCCGGCCGACGGCGTGGGCCCGGCGGGCCTGGCGGGCGGCGATGAACGGCGGGGCGCTGCCGCCGACGATCGCCCAGCGCATCCGTGCCGAGGCCCACGGCTCCTCCCCCTCCGTCCGCCGCTCCACCACGGCCGCGGCCCTGGCCGGCCACCGCGACGAGCAGCTCGATCTCGACCTGGCGGCCTGAGGACCTGGCGGCCTGAGGACCCGGCGGCCTGAGGACCCGGCGGCCCGAAGGACCGGAAACCCGGCTGCCTGAAGACCCGGTTGCCCGAAGACCCGGCCCGCGCGGCGATCCCGCTGCCCAGCGGCCTCGCCGTCCAAGGATTTCGCCGCCGGACCACGGCGGCAGTACGACCGCCCCCGCGAGCGCCGGGGGCGCGCAGGGGGCGCAGAGCTTGGGAGCGTGGGGGAAGAGGGACAGGCGCGGGGGATGGGGCGCCCGGGGTTGAAGGTCATTCGGCAGGGCGGGGAAAGACGGTTTGGCGAAACGGTTCGGCCCTTGAGGCGAGCCGTTTTTCGGCATGTCCAAGGGTGTGAAGTGCCGTTTTGGGGGCGTGGCCGGGGTTTATTCGCTGATGGTCATACTTGCGAGGGAATCGGTACGTCCGGGGTGGTTCGCCGGGGATTCGGTGGGCAACTCTGGTCTCGCGACGTCGAGATCACGAGCAACACCTCAAGCGCAGTCGGCCAACTGCCTTGCAAGCCCCCGTAGTTCACATCTGGAGGATTCACTCATGGCACTCGTCCGTACCGCCCGCGTCTTCGCCGCCGTTGCCTCTCTCCCCCTCGCCGCCGCCCTGTTCTCCGGGGTCGCGCAGGCCGACAACGGATGGGGCTCCTTCGCGAACGACGGGTCGAACGCGAGCGTCGCCAGCATCATCGGCAGCGGTGTGGGTGGCAACAACAACGGCAACTCGTCCACCTCGCAGCAGGTCGCGACCGGCTCCGGAGCGTCCAACCAGAACAACACCGCGCAGGTCAACGGCTCCGCCCTCACGGCCATCGACCAGTCCAACTCCAACGTGGCCGTGAACTTCCACCCCTGGTGGTAGCCCCCTGCAGCCTCCTCTCCCAGTGAGCGCCTGTGCGACCGGACCGGCTGGGGTCCCGTCGCACGGGCGTTTCGCCGTCTGCCGTGCGTCCTGTCGCACGGAGGGCGTCCTCGCCGGGCCCCCGCACCTTGACAGCCGGGCCAGATCTGACGGACAGTCAGGAAACTTGCCCGCGCGTCGCCCAGGAGGCTGTCCGCCGTGCACCTCGCCCCGACCGGAGGGCAGTTGCGGCTCCGTGCCGAACTGCGCTCGTACTTCCGTGAGTTGATGTCAGACGGGCCGCCGCGGGACCCCGGTGCCCAGCGCGCGATGCTGCGCCGCATCGGCGCCGACGGCCTGCTCGGCCTCGGCTGGCCGCAGGAGTACGGAGGCCAGGGCCGCGGCCCCGGCGAGCAGTTCGTGTTCTTCGACGAGGCCTACCGCGCCGGCGCCCCCGTCTCGATGGTCACGCTCAACACCGTCGGCCCGACCCTGATGAAGTACGGGACCCCGGAGCAGAAGGACTTCTTCCTCCCCCGCATCCTCGCGGGCGAGACCGTCTTCGCGATCGGCTACTCCGAACCCGAGGCCGGTACCGATCTCGCCGCCCTGCGCACGAAGGCCGTCCGCGACGGCGGGGACTGGCTGGTCGACGGCCAGAAGATCTTCACCTCCAACGCCCAGAACGCCGACTGGATCTGGCTCGCCTGCCGCACCGATCCCGAGGCCCCCAAGCACCGCGGCATCTCGATCATCCTGGTCCCGACCGACGCCCCCGGGTTCTCCTGGACCCCCATCGAGACCGTGGGCGGGCAGACCACCACCGCCACGTACTACGACTCCCTGCGCGTGCCCGCCGGGAACCTCGTCGGGCCCGAGCACGGCGGCTGGGGGCTCATCACCAACCAGCTCAACCACGAGCGCGTCGCCCTCGCCGCCATCGGCATGCAGGCCGAGGACTTCTACGCCCGCACCGTCGCGTACGCCCGCACCCCCGACCCCGTCACCGGCGAGCGCCCCGCCGACCGGCCCTGGGTCCAGTCCCGCCTGGCCGAGGCGCACGCCCGCCTCGCCGCCGTACGCCTGCTCAACTGGCGCCTCGTCCAGGACGTCGGCGCGGGCACCCTCGCCCCCGGCGACGCCAGCGGGGTCAAGTTCCTGGGCACCGAGTCGACCGTCGAGGTCTACCGCATCTGCCAGGAAGCGGCCGGGGAGCGCGCACTGCTCCGCGGCTCCGCACCCGGGGCCTTCGACGGCGGGGAACTGGAACGACTCAACCGGGCCGCCCAGATCAACACCTTCGGCGGCGGAGTGAGCGAGGTCCAGCGCGAGATCGTCGCCATGATGCGGCTCGGCATGAAGGGGAGGAAGCGGTGAGCGCACCCGACGGCCTGTACCCGCTGCTGAAGGAGTTCGAGGGCCGCCCGGCCGCCACCGCGGGCGTGGGCAAGGACCCCGTCAACAGGCCCATGATCCGCCACTGGTGCGAGGCCATGGGCGACACCCACCCCGCCTACGACGGCCCCGACGCCGTCGCTCCGCCCACCATGCTCCAGGCCTGGACGATGGGCGGGCTCTCCGGCCACACGGACGGCACCGGCCGCACCACCGCCTACGACGAGCTCTTCAGCCTCCTCGACGGCGCCGGCTACACCTCGGTGGTCGCCACCGACTGCGAGCAGGAGTACCTGCGACCGCTGCGCCCCGGCGACACCGTCACCTTCGACGCCGTCATCGAGTCCGTCTCCCCCCGCAAGACGACCCGCCTGGGCACCGGCCACTTCGTGACCACGCGGATGGACGTGCGCGCGAACGGCCACCTCGCCGGCACCCACCGCTTCCGCATCCTCAAGTACGCCCCCGCAGCAGC
Organism: Streptomyces sp. NPDC037401; assembly: GCF_055602345.1. Taxonomy (NCBI): domain Bacteria; kingdom Bacillati; phylum Actinomycetota; class Actinomycetes; order Kitasatosporales; family Streptomycetaceae; genus Streptomyces; species Streptomyces sp. NPDC037401. The sequence goes on along the minus strand of NZ_JBVJWO010000009.1, from coordinate 103,931 downwards.
CCGGTCGCCGAAGGACTACCCCCAGTCCCAGGCCCCGTCCCGGCCCCAGGCCCCCGGCCGGTCCCGCCCCCGCCGCCCCCGCCCGGTCGTCAACCGCGACAACCAGGGCTTCTGGGACGGCATCGCCTCCCACCGCCTCCTCATCCAGCGCTGCACCGGCTGCGGCACCCTCCGCTTCCCCTGGCTGCCCGGCTGCAACGCCTGCGCGAGCCCGGAGTGGGACACCGTCGAGGCGAGCGGCGCCGGCACCGTCTTCTCGTACGTCGTCATGCACCACCCGCCCTTCCCCGCCTTCGACCCGCCCTACGCCGTAGCCCTGGTCGAGCTCGCCGAAGGGGTCCGCATGATCAGCAACATCACCGGGGTGCCGTACGACAAGGTCCGCATCGGCATGCCCGTACGGCTGGAGTTCCTGCGCGTGGACGAGGAACTGGAACTGCCCGTCTTCCGGGCGGAGGAGGGCTGATGGATTTCCACCCCACCGAGGAGCAGGCGGCGGCCGCCGGTCTCGCCGCCGAGATCTTCGCCGACCTGTCCACCCACGAACGGCTCGCCGCGGCCGGCACCGGCACCGACGCCGAGCTCTGGAAGGCCCTCACCTCCGCCGGGCTCACGGCCGCCGTCGAGGAGGTCGGCCTGCTCGGCCTCGTCCTCCTCCTCGAGGAGCAGGGCCGCACCACCGCGCAGGTCCCCTTCGCGGCGACCTGCGTCTACGGGATCCTCGCCGTCTCCGCCCACGGCAGCGACGCGCAGCGGGCGCGGCTGCTGCCCGCCCTGCGCACGGGCAGCGCGGTGGCGACCGGCGCCCTGACCGCCCGCGGGCAGGTACGGGCCGACGCCGGGGGGCGGCTGAGCGGCACGCTCCCGCTGGTCCCCTGGCTGCGCGACGCCACCCACGTGCTGGTCCCCGACGCGGACCGGACCCTGTGGCTGGTACGGACGGACGCCCCCGGCGCCGTGACCGTGCCGGTGGAGACGACCGCACCCTGGTCGGCCGGCCGACTGACCCTGGAGCGGGCCGAGGCGGAACCCCTCGGCACTCCGGGGGCCGGAACGCACCCGGGCGGGCCGGGGGGTCCGGGCGACCCGTCGGACCCGTTCGAGGCAGTGCTCGCCACCGCCCGGACCGCCTTCGCCGGACTCCAGGCCGGGGTGTGCGCCGGATCCCTCGCCCGCGCCGTCGCGTACACCGGGACCCGCGAGCAGTTCGGCCGCCCGCTCTCCACCAACCAGGGCGTGATGCTGCGCGCCGCCGACGCGTACATGGACACCGAGGCGATCCGGGTCACGGCGTACGAGGCGGCCTGGCGCATCGACGAGGGACTGCCCGCGCACCGGCACGCTCTGACCGCCGCCTGGTGGGCCTCCGAAGCGGGCAAGCGGGTCGTGCACGCGGGCCAGCACCTGCACGGCGGCATGGGAGCCGATCTGGACCACCCGGTCCACCGGCACTTCCTGTGGGGGCGTCAGCTGGACGCGTACCTGGGCTCCGGCGCCGAGCTCCTGGCCGAGCTGGGGGCATCCATCGCACACGGCACGGGAGAGGACGCCGCATGAACGTCGGCATGGACGGCGGGAGGCACTTCGGCGTCAACGCCGGCGACGAGCTGGCGCCGCTGGAGGTACCGGTCACCCGCACGCTGATCGTCGCGGGCGCGGTCGCCTCCCGCGACTACCAGGACGTGCACCACGATGCGGAGCTGGCCCGGGAGAAGGGCTCCCCGGACGTCTTCATGAACATCCTGACCACGAACGGCCTGGTCGGCCGGTACGTCACCGACCGGCTCGGGCCCACGGCCGTGCTCCGGACGGTCGCCATCCGCCTGGGCGCGCCCAACTACCCCGGGGACACCATGACCCTGACCGGCACGGTCGTCTCCCGGTCCGGGGACACCGTCGAGATCCGGATCACCGGCACCAACTCCCTCGGCAGCCATGTCACCGGCACGGTCACCGCCACCGTGAGTGCCCCTGCCACCGTGGCCACCACGGCGACCGCCACCGGCTCCGGCTCCGCGGAGGTCCCGGCATGAGCGTCCGTACCCGTGATTCCCTCGGCGGCCGGGCCGCCATCGCCGGCATCGGCGCCACAGAGTTCTCCAAGGACTCCGGCCGCAGCGAGCTCAAACTGGCCGTCGAGGCCGTGCACGCCGCCCTCGACGACGCCGGTCTGAGCCCCTCCGACGTCGACGGCATGGTCACCTTCACGATGGACACCAGCCCGGAGATCACCGTCGCGCAGGCGATCGGTGCCGGAGACCTGTCCTTCTTCTCCCGGGTCCACTACGGTGGCGGCGCGGCCTGCGCCACCGTGCAGCAGGCCGCGCTCGCCGTCGCGACGGGCGTCGCGGAGGTCGTGGTCTGCTACCGCGCCTTCAACGAACGCTCCGGTCGCAGGTTCGGTTCGGGAGTGCAGCACCGGGAGGCGTCGGCGGAGGGTGCCGCCCTCGGCTGGTCCCTCCCCTGGGGGCTGCTGACCCCCGCGTCCTGGGTGGCGATGACCGCCCAGCGCTACCTGCACGCGTACGGGCTCACCCCCGAGGCCTTCGGGCACGTCGCGGTCACCGGCCGCCGCCACGCCGCGAACAACCCGGCCGCGTACTTCCACGGGAAGCCGATCACCCTCGCCGAGCACGCCGCCTCGCGCTGGATCGTCGAACCGCTGCGGCTGCTCGACTGCTGCCAGGAGACCGACGGCGGCCAGGCGATCGTGGTCACGAGCACCGAGCGCGCCCGGGACCTGCGGCACGCGCCCGCCGTCATCACCGCGGCGGCGCAGGGTGCCGGCCGCCGCCAGGAGGGCATGACCAGCTTCTACCGCGACGGTCTGACCGGCCTCCCGGAGATGAACGTGGTCGCGCAGCAGCTGTGGCGGACCAGCGGACTGAAGCCTTCCGACATCGACGTCGGCATTCTCTACGACCACTTCACGCCGTTCGTCCTGATGCAGCTCGAGGAGTTCGGCTTCTGCGAGCCGGGCGAGGCCGCCGGGTTCGTCGCCGCGGACGCCCTGCCGCTCAACACCCACGGCGGCCAGCTCGGCGAGGCGTACCTGCACGGCATGAACGGCATCGCGGAGGCCGTGCGCCAGCTCCGGGGCACCTCCGTGAACCAGATCGGGGGCGCGGCCCGCACCCTCGTCACGGCCGGAACGGGCGTCCCCACCTCCGGTCTGATCCTCGGTGCGGACGGTGCGTGACGGGCGCCCTCCTTCTTCAGGAGGTAGGGCAGGCCCCACCCCTACAACCTGAGACGGATGCCTTCTCGGCACCTGGGGCCGATCCGCCGCGACCGGGGCGCTTCTAGCGTGGAGCCATGACCACGCCTGTCTGCACGTACCCGTCGAAGCCGTCGTACCCGACGGCCTATCCGTCGTTCTCCTCGTACGTCCGGACCCGTGGCACGTCGCTCATGCGCACCGCGCGCTCGCTCACGGCCAACCCCTGCGACGCCGAGGACCTGCTGCAGACCGCGCTGGCCAAGACGTACGTCGCCTGGGACCGGATCGAGGACCACCGGGCCCTCGACGGCTACGTCCGGCGGGCGCTGGTCAACACCCGCACCTCCCAGTGGCGCAAGCGCAAGGTCGACGAGTTCGCCTGCGAGGAGCTGCCCGAGCCCGAGGGCCTGCCGTACGCCGACCCGGCCGAGGCGCAGGTGCTGCGCGACGCGATGTGGCGCGCGGTGACCCGGCTCCCGGACCGGCAGCGGGCCATGGTCGTCCTGCGGTACTACGAAGACCTCAGCGAGGCCCAGACCGCCGAGCTGCTCGGGGTCTCGGTCGGCACGGTCAAGAGCGCGGTCTCGCGGGCGCTCGGCAAGCTGCGCGAGGACCCGGAACTGACCCCGGTCCGCTGATCCCCCTCCGCCGGGCCCGTCTCCGGCCCCGCGCCGGGCTGCGGGTTTGTGCGCCGCGCCCGCCCCGGGCGCCCCGCTCCTGTGCACAGAGCCACACATGGTTTCCGGCCGTCGTTTGTACTCCTGGGTAGTGACACGACCTGCCCGGCCTGCGCAGAATCGCAGCATCCTTTGCCGCCGCGCAGCGCCCACCGGGAGGACGCTTTGCTGAGCACCATGCAGGACGTACCGCTGACCGTGACCCGCATCCTCCAGCACGGGATGACGATCCACGGCCGGTCCCAGGTCACCACCTGGACCGGGGAGCCCGAGCCGCACCGCCGCAGCTTCGCCGAGATCGGCGCCCGCGCCGGCCGCCTCGCGCACGCTCTGCGCGACGAGCTGGGAGTCCGGCAGGACGATCGCGTGGCCACGCTGATGTGGAACAACGCCGAGCACGTCGAGGCGTACTTCGCGATCCCCAGCATGGGCGCGGTCCTGCACACCCTGAACCTGCGGCTCCCCCCGGAGCAGCTGGCGTTCATCGTGAACCACGCCGCCGACAAGGTCGTCATCGCCAACGGCACCCTGCTGCCGCTGCTGGCCCCGCTGCTGCCGCACATGCCGACGATCGAGCACGTCGTCGTCGCGGGCACCGGCGACCGGTCGGCCCTCGACGGCCTGGACGTCCGGGTGCACGACTACGAGGAACTGCTCGCGGACCGCGACAGCGCCTACCCCTGGCCCGAGCTGGACGAGCGCCAGGCCGCGGCCATGTGCTACACCTCCGGCACCACCGGCGACCCCAAGGGCGTCGTCTACTCGCACCGCTCCATCTACCTGCACTCGATGCAGGTCAACATGGCCGAGTCGATGGGCCTGACCGGCGCGGACACCGGGCTGATCGTGGTCCCGCAGTTCCACGTGAACGCCTGGGGCCTGCCGCACGCCGTCTTCATGACCGGCATCAACATGCTGATGCCCGACCGCTTCCTCCAGCCGGGCCCGCTCGCGGAGATGATAGAGCGCGAGAAGCCCTCGTACGCCGCGGCCGTCCCCACCATCTGGCAGGGCCTGCTGGCCGAACTGGCCGTCCGTCCCCGCGACATCTCCTCGATGAAGCACGTCACCATCGGCGGCTCGGCCTGTCCGCCCTCCCTGATGGAGGCGTACGACAAGCTGGGCGTCCGGGTCGTCCACGCCTGGGGCATGACCGAGACCTCGCCGCTCGGCACGATGGCCCACCCGCCGGCCGGTCTGACCGCCGAGGAAGAGTGGCCGTACCGCCTGACGCAGGGCCGGCTGCCGGCCGGCGTCGAGGCCCGGCTGGTCGGTCCCGGCGGGGACGTGCTCCCGTGGGACGGCGCGTCGGCCGGGGAGCTGGAGGTGCGCGGCAACTGGATCGCGGCCGCGTACTACGGCGGCGCGTCCGGTGAGCCGTTCCGCCCCGAGGACAAGTTCAGCGCGGACGGCTGGCTCAAGACCGGCGACGTCGGCGTGATCAGCCCGGACGGCTACCTGACCCTGACCGACCGGGCGAAGGACGTCATCAAGTCCGGCGGCGAGTGGATCTCCAGCGTCGAGCTGGAGAACGCGCTGATGGCGCACCCCGAGGTGGCCGAGGCAGCCGTGGTCGCCGTCCCGGACGAGAAGTGGGGCGAGCGCCCGCTCGCCACCGTCGTCCTCACGGACGGCTCGACCGCCGACTACGAGTCGCTGCGGTCCTTCCTCGGGCAGACGATCGCGCGCTGGCAGCTCCCTGAGCGCTGGGCGATCGTCCCGGCCGTCCCGAAGACCAGCGTCGGCAAGTTCGACAAGAAGGTGATCCGCAGGCAGTACGCGGACGGCGAGCTCGAGGTGACGAAGCTGGAGGTCACGAGGGACTGAGCCAGCCCCGCAGCAGCCGGCTGACCGCGGGCATCGCCACGTAGGTCATCAGGGTGCTGAACACCACGGCGAACGCCGCCGTGCGCAGGACGGAGTTCAGGTCCACCAGGTACGGCCCGAGCAGCGCGTTGCCCGCCAGCGAGATCGGGAAGATGGCCAGCCCCGAGCTGATCGCCATCTTCCAGCGGGGCGGCGCGGGCCGGGTCGTACCCGGTTTGGCGAACCAGGTCTCCATGCCGGTCAGTTCCCGCCGGGCTATCTCGGTGTGGTGGTGGCCCTCGCAGTTGGCGAACCACGACGCCCGCTCGGGCGAGTCCTGCCAGGCCAGGAAGGCGGCGTTGTCCTCGAACCGGTGGACCAGGAACCACGGCGCGCCCTCGGCGGCCGGCCGGAACAGCCCGTACCCGAGGTGGCCGGGGAAGCCGGCGGCGGTCTCCAGGATCCCGCGCGCCCACGTCTCGAACGACGCCTCGTAGCCCGGCTCCACCTGCCGGGCGATCAGCAGCGTCACCTCGCCGTCGTCGGCGGGGACGCTCTTCTCGGTTGTGTCGGTGATGGCCATCCGCACAGGGTGGCTAATTGGTGCCGATCTTGGCCAGCAGGTCCACGATCCGGCCCTGCACCTCGGTGGTCGTGGCGCGTTCGGCGAGGAACAGCACGGTCTCGCCGGAACCCAGGCCCGTCAGGTCGGACTTGTCGATGTCCACGGACGTGTAGACGACCAGCGGGGTCCGGTTCAGCTGCCCGTTGGCACGCAGCCAGTCCACGATCCCGGCGCGCCGCCTGCGGACCTGCATCAGGTCCATGACGACCAGGTTCGGCCGCATCCGGGTCGCGAGCTCGACGGCGTCGGTGTCGGCGTCCGCGCGGGCGACCTGCATCCCGCGGCGCTCCAGGGCGGCGGTCAGCGCCTGCGCGATCTCGTCGTGCTGCTCGATCAGCAGGACCCGGGAGGGGTGCTGCTCGCTGTCGCGCGGCGCGAGCGCCTTGAGCAGGACCGCGGGGTCGGCCCCGTACGCCGCCTCGCGGGTGGCCTGTCCGAGTCCGGCCGTCACCAGGACGGGCACCTCGGCGGCCACCGCGGCCTGCCGCAGCGACTGGAGGGCGGTCCGGGTGATCGGCCCGGTGAGCGGGTCGACGAACAGCGCGGCGGGGTACGCCGCGATCTGCGCGTCCACCTCCTCGCGGGAGTGCACGATCACCGGGCGGTAGCCGCGTGCGCTCAGCGCCTGCTGCGTGGTCACGTCGGGCGCGGGCCACACCAGCAGCCGGCGCGGGTTGTCCAGCGGCTCCGGGGGCAGTTCGTCGTCCACGGGCCGCGGGACGGGCCGGTTGACCACCTCGACCGCGCCACCGGGACCGTCGAGCGGCTCCGGGCCCTCGGCGGCACCGGCCGCGGGTGCCCCTATGGCGAAGGCCCGCCCGGGGGTGCTGCCGTCGTCGGCGGCGGGCTCGGTGAGCCGGCGGCGCCGGCCGGAGCCCCCGTCGGTGGCCGACGGGTCTGTCGGGGCGGGCACGGGCTGGGCGGTGCCCGGCTGGGCGGCGGGCTGCGGCGCGGGGGTCCCCGGCTGCGGAGCGAGCACGGCGCCCTGGCCCAGGGTGCCGAGGGCGCGTACGGAGATCGGCCCGGCCGGGCCGTCCTGGGCCTGGCGGGCACCGGGCAGCGCGACCGGCCCCGCGGCCGCGGAGCCTTCCTCGGGCGCGGTACGGGCACCCGGAACGGGCCACGCCTGGGCGGGCTGCAGCGCGCGCCGCCGCCCGGTCGGCGCCTCGGCGGGGGTACCTGCCGCGGGCGTGTGGTCCTCGCCCTCGCCGGCGGGCGCGGTGTCCTCCCCGGCGGGCAGGGCGATCGGTCCGGCCAGGACGCGCCGGGCGCGGCGGCCCTGTGCGTCGGCGGACGGTTCGGCGCCCGGGGCGTCGGTCACGTACGGGTCGGCGGGCGGGGCGGTCTCGGCGCGGGCGCCGGGCACCGCGGGGGTGCCCAGGGCGCGGCGACGGCCGCCGCCGGGCGCGGGCTCGGCCGACGGCGGCTGCGCAGGTCCTTCGGCAGGGGCGGTGCCGGGGGCGGTGGCCACGGGGGCGCCCGCCGGAGCGCCGGCGGGCTGCTCGGGAGCGGCCACGGCCAGTGCGCGGCGCCTGCCCTGCCCCGGTCCCTGCGGCTGTCCCTGGGCCTGTCCTTGAAGCGGTGCCCGTTCCGGCAGCTGCCCGGGCAGCTGCGGCACCGGGCCCTGGCCCTGCGGGGGCACCGGCCCGGCGGTCGGCGGCAGCGCGGGCAGCCCCGGCGGGGCCACGGGCTGCGCGGGAGCCGCCTCCTCCAGCGCCCGGCCCCGGCGGCGGCCGGTGCCGTCCGACGCGGGCGGCACCTGGGGCATCGGGGGTACGGCCGGCATCGGCGGTACGGGTGCCCCGGCGAGCCCGGCCGGGTTCACCGGGGACTGCGCCAGGTCGGCGCCCGGAGCGCGTCGGCGGCCCGACGGCAGCGCCAGCGCGCCGCCCCCGCCGCCGGCGGGGGGCGCGGCCGGAGCCTCGTCGTCCAGGAAGGCGTCCACACCGCGGCGGGCCCGCCGCCCGCCCGGCCCGGCCGCGGGTCCGCCCGGCGCGGGCTCTGCCTGCGCGCCCGCGGCCGCTTCCGCCGCCGGTCCTGCAGCCGGTTCCGGTTCCGGTTCGGCTTCCGGTTCGGGCAGCACGACGGTTCCCGCGCCCGACCCCAGCGGCACTTCCAGCACGTACGCGCTGCCGGTGTTCCCGGGCACCTCGTGGGTCTGGAGCACACCGCCGTGCGCGGCCACGATGCCCCGCACGATGGGCTCGTGCACCGGGTTGCCCCCGGCGTACGGGCCGCGGACCTCGATGCGCACGACGTCCCCGCGCTGTGCCGCGGCCACCACGATCGTGGAGTCCATGTAGCCGCCGACCGCCGCGACGGGCGCCTTGCCGGTGGCGTCGACCCCGGCCACGTCGGCGATCAGGTGGGCGAGGGCCGTCGACAGCCGCTTGGCGTCCACTTCGGCCTCGATCGTCGGGGCGTGCACGGCGAACTGCGCCCGGCCCGGCCCGATCAGCTCGACCGCGCCGTCGACTCCGGCCGCCACGACCCCGTCGAGCAGCACCTTCTCCTTGGCGAGCCGGTCCTTGCCCGCGTCGAGCCGCTGGAAGCCGAGCACGTTGTCGAGGAGCACCGTCATCCGGGAGTACCCGGCGGCCAGGTGGTGCAGCAGCTGGTTCGCCTCGGGCCACAGCTGGCCCGCGTCGTCCGCGGCCAGCGTGGAGAGCTCCCCGCGCAGTTCCTCCAGCGGCCCGCGCAGGGCCTCGTCGGCGAGCGCGAGCAGCTGGGCGTGGCGCGCGGCGAGGGCGTCGTACGGGCGTCGGTCGGTGAAGGTCATCACGGCGCCGACCAGCTGCTCCCCGTCCCGTACGGGCGAGGTGGTGAGGTCGACGGAGACGGGCTTGCCGGCCTTGTTCCACAGCACCTGCCCGCGCACCCGGTGCTTGCGCCCGGAGCGCAGGGTGTCGGCGAGCGGGGACTCCTCGAAGGGGAAGGGCGAGCCGTCGGCGCGGGAGTGGCCGACGAGCCCGTGCAGCTCGCGGTTGCCGAGCTCGGTGGCGCGGTAGCCGAGGATCTGGGCGGCGGCCGGGTTGACCAGGACCACCCGGCCGTCGGTGTCGGTGCCGACCACGCCCTCGGCGGCGGCGCGCAGGATCATCTCGGTCTGGCGCTGGGACCGGGCCAGCTCGGCCTCGGTGTCCACGGTGCCGGAGAGGTCCCGCACGACGAGCATCAGCAGCTCGTCGCCGGTGTAGCGGTGGGCGTCGGCGTAGGCCTCGCGGCCGTCCTCCAGGGCGGCGCTGGTCACCTCGACGGGGAACTCGCTGCCGTCCGTGCGGTGCGCGGTCATCCGCTTCGGCCGGGTACGTCCCTCGGGTTCGTCGCCGGGCCGGCGCATCGAGCCGGGGATGAGCTTGGAGTCGAACTCGGGGAGCAGCGACAGCAGACCGCGTCCGACCAGTCCGGTGCCGGGGGACTCGAACACGTCCAGCGCGATCGAGTTGGCGTTCACCACGGTGCCGTTGGCATTGACGAGGAGGAGCGCGTCGGGAAGCGCGTCGAGTATTGCTGCGAGGCGAGCAGCGCCTCGGGATGGCCTGCTGCTCACGACGACGCTTCCTCCCTGACTACCGGCATGTCACGGGAGGAGTCTAAGCGCACGGCCCCGCGGCCCGGCGGCGGATGGGCGGGACCTTTTCCATCCTTGCTGGTCAGGGCCGCACACTTGGAAGCACAGGTTCCAAATCCTTCCACCGGCTGATCTCGCAGCCGTTCTTGCGGTCGAACACGGCATCGACCCGCTTGCCGAGCCACGTTCCGGTGATCCGTGCCTGCGCCTGCCCTCCGTACTGCTGGGTGCACAGGGAGCGGGCGGAGACGGGGGTGAAGGGGTCGGTGCCCTCCTCGGCGAGGGCGGCGAGCCGGGCGCACGCGCGCTGCGCGTCGGGGTGGCTGCCGCCGACCGGATCGCACGTGAGTCCGTACGAGCCGTCGGCGCCCGGGTCGCCGGTCCTGGACGCCGCCACGGTGAGCCGGTCGGGCCCGGGCGCGGGCTCGTGGAGCAGTCCGGGCGGGAGCGGCGGCAGGGGCCCCGCCGCGAAGGCGGCGGACGCGACCGAGGCGAGGACGAGACGGCGCAGCATGCCGTGTCCAACGAGCGGGCTGCCGGACGGGTCACACGGGTGGGGGCCGGGTGGTCGATTCGCGCCATTAAGGCTTTGCCCCGGCCACCTCGTGGCTAGTACCGTGGGGGTGGATTGGTGACGGGCCACCGCCCTGTGTCATCATCTGCACGCACCCCACGTACGCGGGGGTGTGCTGGAGGCGTCGCCTAGTCCGGTCTATGGCGCCGCACTGCTAATGCGGTTTGGGTCTTAAAGCCCATCGAGGGTTCAAATCCCTCCGCCTCCGCGCTGTCACCGAAGCCCCGGTCCCTGTGGACCGGGGCTTCGGTCGTTCCCGGCCACGGCCGACCGGCCCGGCGGACTCCCGACGATGTGTCCTCAGGACACCCCCGCGAGGGTGTTTCCGCAGGTCGGGCTGGGTTTGGGTAATGGATTTCGCCTGACGGCGAGGTCCATGTATTGTTGTTCTCGCAAGGCCAACGGGGCGCAAAACCCCGGGAAGCACAAGCACTCGTAGCTTAACGGATAGAGCATCTGACTACGGATCAGAAGGTTGCAGGTTCGAATCCTGCCGAGTGCACATAGAGCAAAGACCCCCCGGATCACTCCGGGGGGTCTTTGCGTTGCCGTGAACGGTACGAAGGGTCACGGTGAGGGTGTGACCGATCCGAATGCGGGTGACCACTCCGGACCGCCACGGCGTTAGTGGCGGTCGATGCCGAGGACTCCGCGGACGCGCTCACCTCGGCCGCGGCGGTCGTCACGGCTGTCGCCGGGGCCGTCTCGATCGGCGTCGGGCTGCGCCGCGGGCGGGCCCCGGCGGGGTGAGGACTCCGCCAGGACAGCGGGCTGGGCCGGGTCTACGCTGATAGTGCCAATGATCGTTTCTGGGCTGGGCGGGGTGGGGAGGGGGCCGGTCCGGGCTGAGAGGGGGTCACCCCCATGCGAGCCAGAGCCGGGATCGTCATCCCCGCGGCGACGGCCGTCGTACTGGCCACCTGCGGTTCCGCCCGTGCGGACGACCTGTCGCCCAAGGAGATCTTCGAGCGCGGCGCCCCCTCGACCGTGCAGGTCCTGGTCACCACCGGCCAGGGCGAGAACAGCGGCAGCGGGGTCGTCTACGACGCCGGGCAGGGCTACATCCTCACCAACGCCCACGTGGTCCAGGGCTCGGGCGCCCTCAAGGTCCGTATCGGCGACGGGGCGCCGGTCGCCGCGCGGCTGCTCGGCAGCGACCCCTGCGAGGACCTCGCGGTCCTCGCCCTTTCCACCCCGCAGGACGACCTGAAGGACCTGAAGTTCGGCGAGAGCGCGAAGGTCGAGCGCGGCGACGTCGTGACGGCCCTCGGCTATCCGGCGTCCTTCGCGGACACGGGCACCCAGGAGGTCGTCTTCACCAGCGGCGTGGTCCAGTCGCCCGACGTGGCGGCAGCGCCCAGCCTGTCGCTGCCCCGGCTGCCGTCGACCATCCAGCACTCCGCGACGGTCAATCCCGGCAACTCCGGCGGTCCCCTGCTGAACGGCAACGCCGAAGTCGTCGGGATCAACAGCCTCAAGCAGGCCGGGGACGGCAATGTGGAGGGGCAGTTCTACGCGATCAGCAGCGATCACGCCCGGCCGCTGCTCGACGGCCTGGAGGCCGGAAAGAGCCAGAACGACGCGGGCTGGGACCTGGTCGCGCTCACCGACCCCGACTTCCCGGCGTACTTCGCCGACCCGGCCGAAGGGTCCTCGGTGCTGAAGAAGCTCGCCACGAACGGCGTCGACGGCGGGGTGTTCGTCATCAGCGCCGCCACCAACTCCGCGGCCGGGAAGGCCGGTTTCGTGGAGGGCGACGTCATCACGCACATCAAGGACACCCCGGTCACGTCGATGGCGGAGGTCTGTGACGTCCTCCAGTCGTCCGCGCCGGGCGAGAAGCTGCCCCTCGCGGGCCGGTACACCTACAACGGCGGCACGGAACACCCCTTCGGGGAGCAGTGGTTCACCGACATGACGCTGCCGGGCACTGACGCGTCCGAGGCGAGCCCGTAGCGGCGGGCGGCTGCCCGCGGCTTCACGCGGGGCGGACCCGTAGCGGCCCGCTTCATGCCGTGCGGACCCGGGGCAGGCCCGTCACCGACGTCACCAGGGAGTACAGCGACGTCGTCGCCGTGATGAAGAGCCGGTTGTTCTTCGGGCCGCCGAAGGCGATGTTCGAGACGGGCTCCGGGACCCGGATCCGGCCGATCAGGGTGCCGTCGCCGGCGTAGCACTGCACGCCGCCCTCCAACGCCGCCGCCCACAGCCGGCCCTCGTCGTCGAAGCGGATGTTGTCGAAGCGGCTCACGCCGTCGTCGGGGGCCTTGGCGAACACCCGGTCCCCGGTGAGGCCGCCGTCCTCCCGGACGGTGAGGGCCCGGATGTGGCCGGCCCGGGTGTCGGACACGTACAACTGCCGCTCGTCGGGGGAGAAGACCAGGCCGTTGGGGCCGGAGAAGCCGTCGGCGACGAGGCGGACCCCGCCGGTCGCCGGGTCGGCCCGGTAGACGTTGCACGCGCCGATCTCGCCGGGCGCGCGGTGGCCCTCGTAGTCGCTGGTGATCCCGAAGTCCGGGTCGGAGAACCACACCGAGCCGTCGGAGCGGACCACGGCGTCGTTGGGGCTGTTCAGGCGCCGGCCCTCGAAGCGGTCGGCTATGACGGTGACCGTGCCGTCCGGCTCGGTGCGGGTGACCCGGCGGTTGCCCTGCTCGCAGGTGATCAGCCGTCCCTCGCGGTCGAGGGTGTTGCCGTTGCTGTGGCCGGCCGGGGCGCGGAAGAGGCCGACCGCGCCGGTGGCCTCGTCCCAGCGCAGCATGCGGTCGTTGGGGATGTCGCTCCAGACGAGCTGGCGCCAGGCGGGGAGGTAGAGCGGGCCCTCGGCCCACCGGCAGTCGTCGTACAGGCGCTCCAGCCGCATGTCGCCGTTGGCGCAGCGTCCGGTCCGGAAGCGGTCGTCCAGGATCTCGTACAGGTTCGGATCGGCAAGAGAAGACATTGTTACCCCCATGGCCGTGATTGCCGAATGGTGTTCGGTTCATGGTCAACATTGCAGGATGGGGTACGGTCATCGCAAGATCCTGAGTGGACGGAGAGGGCGGGCGGGGTACGTGGACGACATCGACCGGGCGCTGGTGGCGCAGCTTCAGCAGGACGCCACGCTGGCGTACGCCGCGCTGGGCAAGGCCGTCGGTCTGTCGGCCGGCGCCGCGCACGAGCGGGTCCGCAAGCTCCGCGAGCGCGGGGTGATCCGCCGGACCACCGTCGAGGTGGACCCGGCCGCGCTCGGCCGGGGTGTGCTCGCCTTCGTGATGGTCGACTCCTCGGCCTGGATGGGGGATTCGGCCGCGGAGTTCGCCGCCATCCCGGAGATCCAGGAGGCGCACGTGATCGCGGGCTCCGCCTCCGTCCTGGTCAAGGTCCGCACGGCGAGCACCGAGCAGCTCCAGGACGTGCTGCGCCGGCTGTACGGGATCAAGGGCGTGAGCGGGACCCACGCGACCGTGGCCCTGGAAACCTTCTTCGAACGGCCGGTCTCGCCCGATGCCTGACTGGCGCTGCATCGGCCTGCGCTGGACGCCCGAAGGGCCCGTCCTGCGCTGGGACGGGCAGGGGCGCGGCGAGCGGGACAGCCGCCTGGGTCCCGGCCGGCCGCTGGCGTTCCGCGCCGAGGGGGACCGCCGCTGCCTCGGGGTGTGGCGGGGCGGCAGGACGACGCCCTGCCCCACGGCCGCCGAGGTGGGGGCGCGGGCGCGCAGCGCGCAGTGCGCGGAGTGCGCGCAGCTGGACCGGGCGTTCTCCGTGGCGGCCGACACGAACGTCGCCGACCCCCGCACCTACCGCGTCTACCTGGCCTGGTTCGGGCCGGGACTGGTCAAGGCGGGGATCACGGCCGAGCACCGCGGGTCCGCGCGGCTGCTGGAGCAGGGCGCCGTGGCCTGGAGCTGGCTGGGGCGCGGCCCGCTGATGGCCGCGCGCCGGACCGAGGAGGTGCTGCGCGCCGCCCTCGGGGTGCCGGACCGGGTCCCGTACGCGCGCAAGCGGGAGGTCAGGGCCGCACTGCCGGACCGGGAGGCGGGGCGGGCGGAGGTGGCGGACGTGCACGCGCGGGCGCTGGCGCTGCCCGGGCGGGCCGAGGCGCTGGAGCCGCTGCCCTGCGAAGTCGTCGACCACAGCGAGGTGTTCGGGCTGGAGCGGCTGCCGCCGCCGACGGCCGTGCTCGACGCCCTGGTGCCCGGCGGCACGGTCAGCGGGGTGCTCGCCGGGGCTGCGGGTCCCGACCTGCACCTCGCGGACGGGCTGGTGGTCGACACCCGGCTGCTGTCCGGGTGGGTGCTGGCCGCGGCGGAGCCCGGGGCCGGCACGTCCGTACCCGTACGGCCGCTGCGGAGCGGGCAGGGGGAGCAGCCCGGCCTGTTCTGAGGGCCGGGGCGGCGGCGTACGGGCGCGAAGGCCGGATCGTAAAAAGTTGGATCCCTTTGGCCGCGCGGGGCCTTTTCCGATGGACACGGCGGGGCCCGCCGCGGAGGGTGAGCTCATGAGCATCCAGCGCATCCAGCCGCTTCCGGCATTCGAACCGCCGTACCTGATGGCCGTCTTCACCTCCGTGCGCACCGAGGAGGAGGCCGGCTATCAGGAGACGTCCCGGCGCATGAACACCCTGGTCAAGGAGATACCCGGCTACCTCGGACACGAGAACGCCCACACCCCCGGCGGCCTGTCCGTCACCGTCGGCTACTTCCGGGACGAGGAGGCGCTCACCGCCTGGCGCAGCGACCAGGAGCACCAGGCCGCCCAGAAGCAGGGCCGCGCCGAGTGGTACGAGAGCTACACCCTGCACATCGGCACCGTGGAGCGGAGTCACTCCTTTGTCCGGAACGACTGAGGCAACGGGCGCAGCGGCAACCACGGAGACGTCCGCGGCCGTACGGGCGTTCCGCGAGCGGCTCGGCCTGCCCGGACTGGTCGACGTGCACACGCACTTCATGCCCGGCCGGGTACTGGACAAGGTCTGGCAGTACTTCGACGCGGCGGGCCCGCTCACCGGCACGGACTGGCCCATCACCTACCGGCACGACGAAGAGGAACGGGTCGCGCTGCTGCGGCAGTTCGGGGTCCGCGCCTTCACCGCGATGCTGTACCCGCACAAGCCCGCGATGGCCGCCTGGCTCAACTCCTGGGCAGCGGAGTTCGCCGCCCGCACCCCCGACTGCCTGCACACCGCGACCTTCTTCCCCGAGGACGGGGCCGAGGGCTACGTCGGGCGGGCCGTCGGGGCGGGTGCGCGGGTCTTCAAGGCGCACGTCCAGGTCGGCGGGTACGACCCAGGGGACGACCGGCTCGACCCGGTGTGGGGGCTGCTCGCCGAGGCGGGGATCCCCACGGTGATCCACTGCGGCTCCGGGCCGGCGCCCGGCAAGCACACCGGGCCCGAGCCGGTCGCCCGGGTGCTGGCCCGGCACCCCCGGCTGCCGCTGGTCATCGCCCACATGGGGATGCCGGAGTACGGCGACTTCCTCGGGCTGGCCGAGCGGTACCCCGAGGTCAGGCTCGACACCACGATGGCCTTCACCGACTTCGCGGAGCGCCTCGGGGGCTTCCCGCCCGCGGAGCTGCCGCGGCTGGCCGCCCTGGGCGACCGGATCCTGCTCGGCACGGACTTCCCGAACATCCCCTACCCGTACGAGCACCAGCTGGCCGCCCTCGAACGGCTCGGGCTCGGCGACGACTGGCTGCGCGCCGTCTGCCACGACAACGGCGCCCGGCTCTTCGGACTGCCGCCGGGCTGAGCGGCGCTCCGGGCAGCTGGGCGGCTGGGCAGTCGGCAGCAGGCAGCTGACAGTGCCGCGGGGCTTTCTCAGGAGATTCACAGGAAAGGGCAAGAGGCCTCTCAGCGGATCCGGCCAGCGTGGGAGCCATGACCGCGACGACTGCTTCCACGCACACGACCGCGACTGCGCCCGCCCCCGCGACCGGCGCACCGACCGCCCTGGTCCGTCCCGACGGCGGGCCCTGCCGGGTGCTCGTCGTCGACGACGAGGCCTCGCTGTCCGAGCTGCTCTCCATGGCCCTGCGCTACGAGGGCTGCGAAGTGCGCAGCGCCGGGGACGGCGCGGGCGCCATCAGGGCGGCGCGGGCCTTCCGGCCGGACGCGGTCGTCCTCGACATCATGCTGCCCGACATGGACGGCCTGTCGGTGCTCGGCCGGATCCGCCGGGAGCTGCCGCACGTCCCCGTGCTGTTCCTGACCGCGAAGGACTCCGTCGAGGACCGGATCGCCGGGCTGACGGCCGGTGGCGACGACTACGTCACCAAGCCGTTCAGCCTGGAGGAGGTCGTCGCCCGGCTGCGCGGGCTGATCAGGCGCTCCGGCGCCGCCGCGGCCGCCCGCGGCGATTCGGTGCTGGTGGTCGGCGACCTTACCCTCGACGAGGACAGCCACGAGGTCACCCGGGGCGGTCAGGAGATCCACCTGACCGCAACGGAGTTCGAGCTGCTGCGCTACCTCATGCGCAATCCGCGCCGGGTACTGAGCAAGGCGCAGATCCTGGACCGCGTGTGGTCGTACGACTTCGGAGGCCAGGCCAATGTGGTCGAGCTCTACATCTCCTACCTGCGCCGCAAGCTGGAGAGCGGCCCGGGGCGCACCCCGATGATCCACACCCGGCGCGGTGCCGGATACCTGATCAAGCCGGGGGAGTAGGTGCCCTTCCGGCTTCGTACGGGGCGCGGGACCGGGCGGCGGCCGTGGTCGCTGCGCACCCGCCTGGTGGTGTCCGCGGTGTCGCTGATCGCCGTCGTGGGCACCGCCATCGGCACCGTCACCACCCTCGCGCTGCGCTCGTACCTCGTGAACCGGCTCGACGAGCAGCTGGTCATCTCCGTGGACATGGCCGCCCGCGCGCCGGGCGGCCGAGGCAAGGGCGGCGCCGCGCCCGAGGACCTCGGATTCGTCATGGCCCCGGGGTCCCCGCTCGGCACGGTCGGGGTACGGCTCGGCCCCGACGGCCGGGTGACGGCGGGAGCCCGCAGCGATCGGGCCGACGGGCCGGACTTCGGCAACCGCGTACCGCTGACCGGCGCCCAGCAGAAAGCGCTCGCCAACGTCGCCCCCGAGGCCGCCGAAGGCGTGGTGGAGGCCGTCCTGCCGGATCTCGGCAGCTATCTGGTGCGGGCCGCGCCGGACGGCAGCTACCTCATCGGCTTCCCGCTGGAGGGGGTCCGGTCCACCGTCAACACCCTGATCCTGGTCGAGGTCTGCGTCACCGCGGCGGGACTCATCGCCGCAGGGCTCGCCGGGCAGGCGCTGGTCGGGGTCGCCCTCCAGCCGCTGCGGCGGGTGGCGGCCACGGCGACCCGGGTCTCCGAACTCCCCCTGCACAGCGGGGAGGTCGCGCTGCACGAGCGGGTCCCGGAGACGGAGGCCGACCCGCGCACCGAGGTCGGGCAGGTCGGCGCGGCCCTCAACCGCATGCTGGGGCACGTGGCGTCGGCGCTCACCGCCCGCCAGGAGAGCGAGACCCGCGTCCGCCAGTTCGTCGCGGACGCCAGCCACGAACTGCGCACTCCGCTCGCCTCGATCCGCGGATACGCGGAGCTGACCCGGCGCGGCCGCGAGGAGACCGGGCCCGACACCCGGCACGCGCTGGGGCGCATCGAGTCCGAGGCGACCCGGATGACCGGCCTGGTCGAGGACCTGCTGCTGCTCGCCCGCCTCGATGCCGGGCGGCCGCTCTCCCGCGAGCGCACCGACCTGGTGCCGCTGGTGGTGGACGCCGTAAGCGACGCCCGGGCCGCCGGACAGGACCACCGCTGGCGCCTGGAGCTCCCCGACTCCCCCGCCGTGGTGCACGCCGACCCGGCGCGGATCCAGCAGGTGCTGGTCAACCTGCTCGCCAACGCCCGCACGCACACGCCGCCCGGCACGGTGGTCACCGCGCGTGTTTCACGTGAAACGAAATCGGTGCTCATCGAGATCGAGGACAACGGGCCCGGAATCCCGCCGGACCTGCTCCCCCACGTCTTCGAGCGCTTCGCCCGCGGCGACGCCTCCCGGTCCCGCCAGGCCGGGTCCACCGGCCTCGGACTGGCCATCGTCGAGGCGGTCGTGCACGCGCACGGCGGCGTGGCCGAAGTGACCGGCAGGCCCGGCTGCACGCGGTTCGCCGTACGGCTCCCGGCCGCGGCACAGGGAGCGGCCGCGCCCTCACAGTCGGAGCACAGGCGCACCACACCGGTGTGACAGCGCGGCCGCCGAGGGTCGGTGCATGCCAACCGACACCTCCCCCGGGACCCTTCCGGCCCGCGCGCCGCTAACGGCCACCGCGCCCGGTGACCCCGTACTGGACGTGGTCATCCCCGTCTACAACGAGGAAAGGGACCTCGGCCCGTGCGTGCGCCGCCTGCACCAGCACCTCGCGCGCACGTTCCCGTACCCCTTCCGGATCACCGTCGCCGACAACGCCAGCACCGACCGCACCCCCGAGGTGGCGGCGGAGCTCGCCGCCGGACTCGACGGCGTACGGGTCCACCGGCTGGAGCTCAAGGGCCGCGGCCGGGCGCTGCGCACGGTCTGGTCGCAGTCCGAGGCCCCGGTGCTCGCCTACATGGACGTGGACCTGTCCACCGACCTCAACGCCCTGCTCCCGCTGGTCGCCCCGCTGATCTCCGGCCATTCCGACCTGGCCATCGGCACCCGGCTGGCCCGCTCGTCCCGTGTCGTCCGCGGACCCAAGCGGGAGTTCATCTCCCGCGCCTACAACCTGATCCTGCGCTCGTCGCTGGCGGCCCGCTTCAGCGACGCCCAGTGCGGGTTCAAGGCGATCCGGTGCGAGGTGGCAGAGCGGCTGCTGCCGCTCGTCGAGGACACCGGCTGGTTCTTCGACACCGAGATGCTCGTGCTCGCCGAGCGCGCCGGACTGCGCATCCACGAGGTGCCGGTCGACTGGGTGGACGACCCCGACTCCACCGTCCACCTGGTCCGCACCGCCACCGAGGACCTCAAGGGAGTGTGGCGGGTGGGCCGGGCCCTGGCCGTCGGCGCACTGCCGCTCGACCGGCTCGCGCGGCCCTTCGGGGACGACCCCCGGGACCGGGCCCTGTCCGGTGTGCCGCGCGGCCTGGCGCGCCAGCTCGTCGGCTTCTGCGCCGTCGGCATCCTGTCCACGCTGTGCTACCTCGCCCTCTACTCCCTCTTCCGGCTGGGCACCGGCGCCCAGGCCGCCAACGCCGCCGCCCTGCTGCTCTCCGCCCTCGCCAATACCGCGGCCAACCGGCGGCTGACGTTCGGGGTGCGCGGCCGCGAACGGGTCCTGCGCCACCAGGCCCAGGGCCTGGTGGTCTTCGCCATCGGACTCGCCCTGACCAGCGGCTCCCTCGCCGCCCTCGGCGCGGCCGCCGAACAGCCCGGCCACAGCTCCGAACTCGCCGTCCTGATCACCGCGAACCTCGCCGCGACGGTCCTGCGCTTCCTGCTCCTGCGCGCCTGGGTCTTCCCCGAGCGCCGCCCGTCCCGTGCGACCGAACCGAAGGACCCCCGATGACCACGGCAGCCCCTGCCCCCACTCCCGCGGCGGCCGCTCCGCCGTGCGCCGCACCCGACCGGACCCGCTGGGAACGGCCCGCGCTGGCCGCCCTGCTGCTCGGGACCGCCGTCCTCTACCTGTGGAACCTCAGCGCTTCCGGCTACGCGAACTCCTTCTACTCCGCCGCCGTCCAGGCCGGCAGCGAGAGCTGGAAGGCCTTCTTCTTCGGCTCCTCCGACGCCGGGAACTCCATCACCGTGGACAAGCCGCCGGCCGCGCTGTGGCCGATGGCCCTGTCGGTCCGGCTGTTCGGGCTCGGCTCCTGGCAGATCCTCGTGCCTCAGGTGCTGATGGGCGTGGGCACGGCCGCCGTGCTGTACGCCTCCGTCAAGCGGCAGTTCGGAGCCGCCGCCGGGCT
This sequence comes from Streptomyces sp. NPDC037401, assembly GCF_055602345.1. Classification (NCBI taxonomy): domain Bacteria; kingdom Bacillati; phylum Actinomycetota; class Actinomycetes; order Kitasatosporales; family Streptomycetaceae; genus Streptomyces; species Streptomyces sp. NPDC037401. The sequence goes on along the minus strand of NZ_JBVJWO010000009.1, from coordinate 83,573 downwards.
GATCGCGGGCGCCGCCTTCGCCCTCACGCCGGTCGCGGCGCTGATGTTCCGCTTCAACAACCCGGACGCCCTGCTCACCCTGCTGCTGACGGTCACCGTGTACTGCGTGCTGCGGGCCCTGGAGGGCGCGCACACCCGGTGGCTGGTGTGGGCGGGCGTGGCGGTCGGCTTCGCCTTCCTCACCAAGACCCTCCAGGCCTTCCTGATCCTGCCGCCGCTCACCGTGCTGTACGCGTTGTGCGCCCCGACCCGGCTGCGCCGCAGGCTCGGCCAGCTGCTCGCGGCGGGTCTGGCCATGGTGGTCGCGGGAGGCTGGTGGGTCGCGGTGGTCGAGCTGTGGCCCGCGTCCTCGCGCCCGTACATCGGCGGATCGCAGACCAACTCCTTCCTGGAGCTCACCCTCGGCTACAACGGCCTGGGCCGGATCAACGGCAACGAGACCGGCAGCGTCGGCGGCGGAGGCCGCGGCGGCGGGGGCGGGGGCGGCTGGGGCGAGACCGGCATCGACCGGCTCTTCGCCTCGAACATCGGCGGCCAGATCTCCTGGCTGCTGCCGGCGGCGCTGGTCCTGCTGGCGGCGGGCCTGGTCACGACCCGGCGGGCCCGGCGCGCGACCGACTCGCTGGAGTCCATGGCCCGCGCGGCCTTCCTGGCCTGGGGTGGCGCCCTGCTGATCACCATGGCGGTGTTCAGCTTCATGCAGGGCATCTTCCACGAGTACTACACCGTCGCGCTGGCGCCCTTCCTCGCCGCCCTGACCGGCATGGGAGCCGCAGTGCTGTGGGAGGAGCGCGGCAGCCGGTCCGCCGCGCTGACCCTGTCCGGCACGGTGGCGCTGACTGCCGTGTGGTCGTACGTGCTGCTCGGCCGGGCCGACGGCTATCTGCCGTGGCTGCGCTGGGCCGTGCTCGCGGCCGGACTCGTGGCCGCGGCCGGTCTGCCGGTCCGGCGGTCTGCCCGCTGGGCCGCGGGGCTGGGCCTCGCCATGGCGCTGGCCGGACCGCTCGCGTACTGCCTGACGACCGTGAGCGAGGGCCACTCCGGCTCGATCGTCACCGCCGGTCCCGCGGTGGCGGGCGGCGGCCCCGGTGGCGGCCGCGGCATGCGGATGGCGCCGGGCGCCGAACTGCCCGGAGGCGCCGGTCAGAACGGTACGGGCTTCCCGCGCGGCGGCCCCGACGGCGGCCAGGGCGCGGGCCCCGGCGGCGGCCCCGGCGGCGGCCAGGACGGCGGTCGGGGTGCCGGTCCGGGCGGCGGCACTCCGCCCCAGGGCGCGGCGCCCGGCCAGACCTCCGGTGGTCCCCAGGGTGCCGGTGCCGGCGGCGGCGAAGGCGGCCGCGGCGGCATGGGCGGGCTGCTCAACGGCGCCCGGGTCAGCGCCGAGGCGCAGCGGCTGCTGACCGCCGATGCGGGGACGTACACCTGGGCCGCGGCCACCACCGGAGCCCAGAACGCCGCGAGTTACCAGCTGGCCACCGGGCAGCCGGTGATGCCGATCGGCGGGTTCAACGGCAGCGACCCCTCCCCGACCCTCGCGCAGTTCCGGCAGTACGTCGCGGACGGCCGCATCCACTACTACATCGGCGGCAGCGGGATGCCCGGCGGCCGCTCGGGCGCCGGTACGAGCGCGGCCATCGCGTCCTGGGTCGAGGAGAACTTCACGGCGACCACGGCCGGCGGGACCACCCTCTACGACCTGACGGCCCCGAAGTCCTGAACGTCCCCGCACATCTGAGGCACCCTCTAGCATCAAGGGGGCGGACCGGGCATTCCGGGCCGTCCGCCCCGCCGGATGACAGAGGGTGCCTCATGGTGACTGCTGCCGACCCCGCGAAGACCGACGGCTCCGCGCGCACCAGCGTGTGGCTCGCGCCCCGGGCCCACGGAACGAGACGCCGCAGCGAGCAGCCCGCCGGCCTCGACCGGGTGAAGATCACGGCGGCCGCGGTCCGGCTGCTCGACGCCGAGGGGCTGGCCCGGTTCTCGATGCGCCGCCTGGCCGCCGGGCTGGGCGTCACCGCGATGTCCCTGTACTGGTACGTCGCCACCAAGGACGACCTGCTCGAGCTGGCCCTCGACGCGGCCCTCGGCGAGTGCCCGCTGCCCGCCGACACCGGCCCGGCCGGCTGGCCCGGCCGGCTCCGGGACCTGGCCGGCGGCTACCGCAGACTGCTGGACGCCCATCCGTGGGTGTCCGCGCTGGCCGCGGAGTACCCCAACATCGGGCCGCACGGCCGGGCCTTCGACGCCTCGCTGCAGGGGGTGCTGGCCGCCACCGGGCTGCCCGCCCCCTGCCGGACCGGGGCGCACCTCGCCGTCTCCCAGTTCCTGCACGGCTGCGGTACCGGACGCCAGGCCCCGGAGGGCGATTTCCACTTCGCCCTGGGGGTCCTGGTCGCCGGCATCGAGGCCCAGGCCGCGGGCGTCAGTCGCTAGCGGACGCCGCAGACGCTGCGGGCGCCCCGGCGGCCGGCTTCGACTTCAGGGCGACCTCCTTGATGAAGACGACCAGCACCAGTGCGAGCAGCGCGGTGGGAGCGGCGTAGAGGAAGACGTCGCCGACGCCGTGCCCGTACGCGGACTCGACCACCTCGCGGAAGGGTGGGGGCAGCTCGTCCAGGTGGGGGATTCCGCCTCCGCCCGTGCCGCCGTGGCCCAGTGCGGCGGCCTTGGGCCCGAGCGCGGTCAGCCCGTCCTCGACGTAGTGGGTGACGCGGCTCGCCATCACCGCACCGAGCGCGGAGACGCCCATCGCGCCGCCGAGGGAGCGGAAGAAGGTCACCACGGAACTGGCCGCGCCGAGGTCCTCGGGGTCCACCTGGTTCTGGGTGGCGAGGACGAGGTTCTGCATCATCATGCCGAGGCCGAGCCCGGTGAGGCCCATGAAGACGGCGATGTGCCAGTACTCCGTGTCGTGGCGCAGCGTGCCGAGCAGGCCCAGGCCCGCGGTCAGCAGGACACCGCCGGAGACCAGCCAGGCCTTCCAGCGGCCGGTCTTCGTGATGATCTGGCCGGAGACGGTCGAGGAGACGAAGAGCCCACCGATCATGGGGATGGTCAGGACGCCGGACATCGTCGGGGATTCGTTGCGGGCCAGCTGGAAGTACTGGCTGAAGAAGACCGTCCCCGAGAACATCGCGATGCCGACGAACAGCGAGGCCGCGGACGCCAGGGTGATGGTCGGGTTGCGGAACAGCCGCAGCGGGATGATCGGGTCGCTCGCCCGGGACTCCACGTAGACGAAGACCAGGCCGAGCAGCACCGCCCCGCCGGTCATCGCCCAGGTCTGCCAGGAGATCCAGCCGTACGAGTCGCCTGCCTGCGTGACCCAGACCAGCAGCAGCGAGACGGCGGCGGAGATGAAGAACGCGCCCGCCCAGTCGACCTTCACCTCCCGCCGCACCACGGGCAGGTTCAGGGTCCGCTGGAGCACGATCAGTGCGATCACGGCGAAGGGCACGCCGACGTAGAAGCACCAGCGCCAGCCCAGCCAGTCGGTGTCGGTGATGACACCGCCGAGCAGCGGGCCGCCGACCGTCGCGACGGCGAAGACGGCGCCGAGGTAGCCGCTGTACCGGCCGCGCTCGCGCGGGGAGATCATCGCGGCCATGACGATCTGGGCGAGGGCGGAGAGCCCGCCGACGCCGATGCCCTGGACCACGCGGCAGGCGATGAGGGTGCCGGTGTTCTGGGAGAGCCCGGCCACGACCGAGCCGAGGACGTAGATGACCAGGGAGATCTGGACGAGCAGCTTCTTGCTGAAGAGGTCGGCGAGCTTGCCCCACAGGGGGGTGGCGGCGGTCATCGACAGCAGGGCGGCGGTGACCACCCAGGTGTAGGAGGACTGGGTGCCGCCGAGATCGCTGATGATCTGCGGAAGCGCGTTGGAGACGATCGTGGAGGACAGGATCGCCACGAACATGCCGAGCATCAGCCCGGAGAGCGCCTCCATGATCTGCCGGTGGGTCATGGGCGTGCTGTCGGACGTGGTCTGCGAGCGGCTGCCGTCCCGCACACCGGTGGGTGTGGATGTGGCCATGGGTGTCCTTCGGTCGTTCGGTGCGTGGGTCAGAAGCTCGATCGGAGTCGGGCCAGCAGGGCGGTGAGCGTGCCGACGTCGTCGTCGGACCAGTCGGCAAGCGCCCGTCCGAGCGCGGCCGAGTAACGGGCGCTGAGCCCGGCGAGCAGGTCCCGGCCGGCCGGGGTGAGCCGCAGGATGCGGCAGCGGCCGTCGCCGGGGTCGGCCGCGCGCTCGATCCAGCCGCGCTCGGCGACGTGCGCCACGTGCCGGCTGGTCACGGACATGTCGACGGCGAGCAGCTCGGAGAGCCGGCTGAGCCGCATCTCCCCGTACCGGTCGAGCACGGTCAGGACGGCGGCCGGGCCGGGCGGGCAGTCCGGCGGGAGCGTGCGGCCCAGCTCGCGCTTGACCACACCGACGGCCGAGAGCTGACGGGCCAGTTCCTCGTACACGGGCGCCCCCATCTTGTTGCTTAGGGCAACCATAGAAGCGGTTGGTTGTTACAGGCAAACGAATTGGACCGGGGGGCGGTAAAGCCGGGTAAAAAACGTTAGGGTCCCGCCATGGCACACAACACCCCGGGCCCCGAGGGCAACTACGACCCCGCGGGCAGCACGCAGATGTTCCGCGCCTTCGTCGACGAGGGCGAGCCGAGCCGCCCGGCGGCGGCACAGCAGTCCGGCCCCCGTGTCGGCCTCATCATCGGCATCGTGGCGGTCATCGCCGTCCTCGGAGCCGTCGCCTGGCTCGCGCTCGCGTGAGCTCTCCCGCGGGGTCGCCCCCGGTCACTTCCAGTCGGCGGTGACCTCGCGGGTCTCGATGTGCATGCCCAGCGGCACCCGCCAGGCTTCGACGCACACGAGGTAGGTCTTCTTCTTCTCCGAGCGCGCGGCGACCGGGGCGGGCAGCGGCTGGGTCGAATGGATCGTCGCCCAGTCCACGCCGAGCGCTCCGATGATGTGCGTCGCGAAGTCCACCGTGCCCGAACGCACCGCGGTGCCACCGGTGTTGCGGAAGGGGACGGTCACGTTCTCGCACCAGCGGCGGTCGGCGGCGGAGCGCTCAGGGGTGCCCAGGGTGAGCTTCGCGGGTGCCGGGCGCGGGGTGGGCGTGGGGACGCTGCCGCCGCCCGAGGAGCCGGCCCCGCCGGTACCCGCACCGGCCGTGCCGCCACCGCCCGTGCTGCCGCCTGCGCTCCCGCCCGTGCCGCCCGTACCACCCGCGCTTCCGCCGCTCGCCGTACCGCCCGTGCTCCCCGTCGTGCCGGAACCGCCTGGGCTGCCGGTACTGCCGGAGCCGCCGGTGCTTCCCGTGCCCGCCGTACCGCCCGTGCTGCCGCCGGACGTGCCCGTGGAGGTGCTGCCGCCCGTTGTCCCGGAGCCGCCGGAGCCCGTACCTCCCGAGCCGGTGGTGCCGGACGTGCCGCCTCCGGTGCCGCCGGAGGAGCCGCTCGCGCCGTCCGCGCCGGTCGCTGTGCCGTGGTCGGCCGGGTTCTCGGGACTCGGGGACACCGGGGCCGAAGCCGAGCCCGTGCCCGGAGTGCCCCGACCCGGCAGCGGCTGGATTTCGACCTTCCCGCGCGGCGCCGCGAGCTCGCCGGCCGCCCGCTCGGGGCCCGCACCGGCCGCGCCCACGGCGACGTACCCCGCCGGGCCGCCGCCACACCCGGTCAGGGCCGCGCCGAGAGTCAGCGCGGCCGCCACCGCGTACAGGTGTCCCCTTCGCATCGCGCCAGTGTTGCTGACGCACCGTCAATTGTGAAGACGGCGAGCGCGGTACGCCCGTCAGTCGCCGATCAGGCCCTGCCGGAGCTGGGCCAGCGTGCGGGTCAGCAGGCGCGAGACGTGCATCTGCGAGATGCCGACCTCCTCGCCGATCTGCGACTGGGTCATGTTGGCGAAGAAGCGCAGCATGATGATCTGCCGTTCCCGGGGCGGGAGTTTGGCGAGGAGCGGCTTCAGGGACTCGCGGTACTCGACGCCCTCGAGCGCGGTGTCCTCGTACCCGAGCCGGTCCGCGAGGGAACCCTCGCCGCCCTCGTCCTCCGGGGAGGGCGAGTCGAGCGAGGAGGCGGTGTAGGCGTTGCCGACCGCGAGGCCGTCGACGACCTCCTCCTCGGACACCCCGAGCACCGCGGCCAGTTCGGCGACCGTCGGCGAGCGGTCCAGCTTCTGGGCCAGCTCGTCGCTCGCCTTGGTGAGGGCGAGGCGCAGCTCCTGGAGGCGGCGCGGGACGCGCACGGACCACGACGTGTCCCGGAAGAACCGCTTGATCTCTCCGACGACCGTGGGCATCGCGAACGTCGGGAACTCCACGCCCCGTTCGCAGTCGAACCGGTCGATCGCCTTGATCAGGCCGATGGTGCCGACCTGGACGATGTCCTCCATGGGCTCGTTGCGGCTGCGGAAGCGGGCCGCGGCGTACCGCACGAGCGGGAGGTTCAGCTCGATCAGGGTGTCGCGTACGTACGCCCGTTCGGGACTGTCCGCCTCGAGGGCGGCGAGCCTGAGGAACAGGGAGCGGGAGAGGGTGCGGGTGTCGATGGCTTCCGAGCGGTCGAGCACTGCCGGTGCCTCGCTCTTGACGAGCGTGAGCACCTTGGAGCTGCCCTGTTCTACGGACATGCCACCCCCTTGTGGTCGCGGACGGTCGCGTCGGCGCGTCCGTCGGAGGAACGCAGCCTCCACCTGAATACCGGAGGCGGGGCTGCGGCAAACGCGGTTCCAGCAGAATGTCACATGTCGGCAACACGCTGTAGCGCCAAGTCGACATATCAGTGCAGCGACAGGGCGGAATGAGCCTGATCTGTCGGGAAACGGGCGGAGTGATCTCCACCCTTTCTCGTTACGCTTCGATCCTGTTTGCGGATCGGAGCCTGGCGAAGCTCCGCGCGAGCAGCCGGGAGACGTGCATCTGCGAGACCCCGAGCTCCGCGCTGATCTGGGACTGCGTCAGGTTGTTGTAGTAGCGCAGGAGCAGGATCCGCTGCTCGCGCTCGGGGAGCTGGACGAGCAGATGGCGTACCAGGTCCCGGTGCTCGACCCCGACGAGCTCGGGGTCCTCGTAGCCCAGCCGGTCCAGCAGGCCGGGCATCCCGTCACCCTCCTGGGCCGCCTCCAACGAGGTTGCGTGGTACGAGCGTCCGGCCTCGATGCAGGACAGGACCTCGTCCTCGGAGATCCGCAGCCGCTCGGCGATCTCCGGGGTCGTGGGGGTCCTTCCGTGGGCCGTGGTGAGGTCCTCGGTGGCCGCGTTGACCTGGACCCACAGCTCGTGCAGCCGGCGCGGCACGTGGACCGTGCGGACGTTGTCGCGGAAGTACCGCTTGATCTCGCCCACGACGGTCGGCATGGCGAAGGTCGGGAACTGCACCCCGCGGTCGGGGTCGAAGCGGTCGATGGCGTTGATGAGCCCGATCGTGCCGACCTGGACCACGTCCTCCATGGGCTCGTTGCGGCTGCGGAAGCGGGCCGCCGCGTACCGCACGAGCGGGAGGTTCGCCTCGATGAGGGCCCCGCGCACGCGGCTGTGCTCGCTGGTGCCCGGCTGGAGGTCCTTCAGCTCGCCGAAGAGCACCTGGGTCAGGGCCCGGGTGTCCGCGCCCCTGCTCTGCGGGCGGGCCGGGAGGCTTGCTGCGGGAGGTTCGTCCTGCTGGGGCGGCACCTGAGGCGCTGTACTGGCCGGCACGGTCACGCCACCCCTTCATGGTCAGTCAACTCATCCATCAAAAGCGGTCATAGCATCACAAGACATGTGCACTGTGTGCAAGCACCGTATATCGCCGTGTTGAGGGCAAGTTGGACATGAAAAGGCCGGAAACACAGAAGGCCCCCCATCCGTCGGATGGGAGGCCGGAAGGTCGGAAACCGCTTCAGCGTACGGGGTCAGCGCACCAGTTCGGTCATGAACTCGCCAATGCCCTGGGCCGCGTCAGAGATGCCCTGGAAACCTATCTGGACGAAATCGGCCGCCTTGGCCGGCTGGGTGATGATCGTGTAGAGCACGAAGATGACGAGCGCGCCCGTAGCGACCTTCTTGGTGTCCATGATCGGTTTTCGGCCTCCCCTGCCGGTCCACGCCACGTCGCGTGAGTCTATCCGGTCCGGTGGAGACCCTCACCCGGCCTTTAAGGACCAATGACCCGGTGGTCCGGGCCCTTTGCCGCTCCTTCCGAGGGGGTGGGGGGCGCAGGATTGTCCATGAGCCCGCCGGTTCTGGCAGGAAACCGGAGGGCGGAGGGACAGGACCTCACTGCGGGGTCCGGGCCGCAAGCTTCCCCCCTGACTGCGGCCCGGGCTGGTAGGTCCGTTCTCATCGGGGGAAACGGCTTGTCCCCCCGATGCCGTTTCCCCCGTCCCCGCGTGCGAAGGCCCCGACCCCCGGTCGGGGCCTTCGCCGCGTCCGGGGCGGGCTACTGGATGGCGCCGGCCAGGCCCAGCACGGGGGCGACGGGCGCGAGGACGGGGTCGAGCTGGTCGGGCAGCGCCATCAGCTGGTTCAGTTCGTTCAGCTTGTTGAGCCCCTCGAGCTGCTTGAGGCCGGGCTGGGCGGCCGCCGGCATGTCGGGCGCCGCGGCCGGGAGGAGGTCCTCCACCGGCAGCGGGGCGACGGGGGCCGCGGACGCGGCGGGGGCGGCGAAGCCCGCGGCAGCGCCGGCGAGGGCGACGGCGGCGAGGAGGCGCTGGGTCTTGGTCATGCCGTGACAACGGCCGAGCGCCCGGCCGGTCACGGCGGGCATGCACGAGAGCCCCGGTTCGTACGAACCGGGGCTCTCGTCAAGAGCGGTAGCGGTGGGATTTGAACCCACGGAGGAGTTGCCCCCTCACACGCTTTCGAGGCGTGCTCCTTAGGCCGCTCGGACACGCTACCGAGAGAGAGCTTAGCCCACGGGAGGCCGTGCTCTGAAATCCGTTGTGCGGGTCGCCCTGCGAGCTCGCTCACAAGGTCCCCGGCGCGTCCTTCACAAGGTGCGGAAGAACGCCGTCAGCTGGTCGGCGCACTCGTTCGCCAGCACGCCCTGGACCACCTCGGGCCGGTGGTTGAGCCGCCGGTCCCGTACGAGGTCCCAGAGAGATCCCGCGGCCCCGGCCTTCTCGTCCGCGGCCCCGTACACCACCCGGGCCACCCGGGACTGGACGAGCGCGCCCGCGCACATCACGCACGGCTCCAGGGTCACCACGAGCGTGCACCCCGTCAGCCGCCACTCCCCGCGCGCCGCCGCGGCCCGGCGGATCGCCAGGACCTCGGCGTGCGCCGTGGGGTCGCCGGTCAGTTCGCGTTCGTTGTGCCCGGTGGCGAGCACGGTGCCGTCCTCGGCCAGCAGGACGGCACCGACCGGTACGTCCCCGGTCAGTGCCGCCTGCGCGGCCTCGTCCAGCGCCCGGCGCATGGGCGCCCGCCACGGGTCCCGTACGGGATCCTGCGCCGGGTGGTGCGGGGTGCTCACTAGCGGACGGCCTCCAGGACCTCGGAGGCGCCGAGCGCGTCGGCGATCTCGCCGAGGGCGTCCGAACTCAGCGCCAGCAGGTCCTGCTGCGACAGACCCAGGTCGGCGAGGATCAGCAGGTCCCCGATCGGCCCGGACGGCACGGTCTCGGCCGCCGTGTCGGGGTCGGAGTCCAGCCCGTCCTCGTCGTCCTCGAAGCCGGCGGCCGGTTCGGGTTCGCCGTCCTCCGTGCCGTCGAGGTCGACGAGCTCCTCCAGGTCGTCGTCGGAGCCCGGGTCGCGGCCGAGCAGTTCGTCGGTGAGCAGGATCTCCCCGTACGAACTGCGGGCCGCGGCCGAGGCGTCCGACAGGTAGATGCGGGGGTCCTCCTCACCGTCCACGCGGACGATGCCGAACCAGGTGTCCTCCTGCTCGATGAAGACGAGAACAGTGTCCTCGTCGGCCGAGGCATCACGGGCCAGTTCGGTCAGATCGGACAGCGTCTCGACGTCGTCGAGATCCGTGTCGCTCGCTTCCCACCCGTCTTCGGTGCGCGCGAGCAGTGCGGCGAAGTACACCGTGACTCTCCCACTGGTCATAGGCGTGCCGGTTGGGGGTCCCCCCGGCCGGAGGTTGGGGGAGGTGGAACGGCTTGCCAGCCGTTTCGTGCCCCGCCCCATCGGCATCGTGGCAGAAACAGCGGCTTTGCGAGAGGTCTTCCGCGCTTGCGTCGTGCCGTGCCGTGCACGTCGGCGCGTTTCCGGGGGGTCGCAGGGGGGCCGCCGGGGGGCTCCGGGCGGTCTGCGGGCAGCGCTGCTCACCAACGGAAGGTGCGCATCCGCATCTGCTGGCGCATCCGGGCGGCCCGGGCGCGCCGCGGCTGGACCCGTTCCCGCAGCTCGCGCGCTTCGTTCAGGTCGCGCAGGAACTGGGCGCGCCGCTGCCTGCGCTGCGCCGCCGTCTCTTCCGGTGCAGCCGGTGGTTCCGGATCTTCGTTTGTGAATCCCGGCCGGTCGTCGGGCATCGGCGCCACCACCCCAGGCTGGTTCCGTCGTCCTCCCCGCGGCGCGTGGAGACCCCTGTCCCCACCTTCCCCCGTACAGGCCCGTTGATGCCAGTGCCGAGGGCCATCCGCCCGGGCTTCCCCGGTTACTGTTGGGTCCATGCGGATCCATGTCGTCGACCACCCGCTGGTGGCGCACAAACTCACCACGCTGCGCGACAAGCGCACCGACTCCCCGACCTTCCGGCGGCTCGCCGACGAGCTGGTCACCCTGCTCGCGTACGAGGCCACCCGGGACGTGCGCACCGAGCAGGCCGACATCGAGACCCCGGTCGGCCCGACCACCGGCGTGAAGCTGTCGCACCCGCGCCCGCTGGTCGTGCCGATCCTGCGCGCGGGCCTGGGCATGCTCGACGGCATGGTCCGGCTGCTGCCGACCGCCGAGGTGGGCTTCCTGGGCATGGTCCGCAACGAGGAAACCCTCGAGGCCTCCACGTACGCGACCCGCATGCCGGAGGACCTCTCCGGCCGCCAGGTGTACGTCGTCGACCCGATGCTGGCGACCGGCGGCACCCTCGTCGCGGCGATCCAGGAGCTGATCAAGCGCGGCGCGGACGATGTGACCGCCGTGGTGCTGCTGGCCGCACCGGAGGGCGTCGAGGTCATGGAGCGCGAGCTCGCGGGCACGCCGGTGACCGTCGTGACGGCGGCCGTCGACGAGCGGCTCAACGAGCACGGCTACATCGTTCCGGGCCTCGGCGACGCGGGCGACCGCATGTACGGCTCGGCGGAGTAGGCACCGTCATCCTCGGCCGCACGGCGCCCCGGTGGTCCGGGGCGGCGCGGCCTCAGCACTTCGGGGAGGGCGCGGGAGCGGGCTTGGCCAGTGCGGCCAGGGCCTTGTCCGCGTCCTCCTTTCTGTTGAGCTGCTTGAAGGCCGTGCCCAGGATCAGGTCGACGTCCGCGGTCTCGCGCGCGTCGGTCTGCCGGGTGACGCCGGCCAGCTGGGTGCCGAGCACCTGGAACAGCGCCGTGTCGGTCCTGGGCGAGCCGAGCAGTATCCCGGTGCCGGCGACCTTCTTGTCGAAGGTGACCGGGGCGTTGCCGACCTTGCCGATGCGGAAGCCGCGCTTCTTGAGCTCGTCGCCGACCGACTTGGCCAGTCCGCTGCGCGGGGTCGCGTTGTAGACGTTGACCGTGATCTGGCCCGGTTTGGGGAGGGCGCGCACCGGGGGAGCGGGAGTCGCGGCGGCCGCGGGTCTGCCCTTGGCGCCCTGGACGCAGCCGGCTTTGTGCCCGGCGGTGGTCCGCTTCTCGCTGCCGCCCCGGAACACGCCGATGAGCTGCAGCGTCCCGTAGCCGAGCAGGCCGAGTGCGAGGACCGAGCCGAGTACCGCGAGCACGATCCGGCGGCGGCGGGGGCGGCGCATGCGGGGGTAGGCGGTCCCCGTGACGCGGTACTTTCCGCCCATGCCTGGGGGAGTGAGCATGCTCATGGGGCGCAGCGTAGTGCGGCCCGGTGGCGATGCCTACTAAATGATCTATGAATAGCCCAGGGCCGACCCGAAAGGCGCAATCAGCCCAGTTCGAGAACGCGCGCGTGCAGTACCTGGCGCTGCTGCAGGGCCGCGCGCACGGCGCGGTGCAGCCCGTCTTCCAGGTAGAGGTCGCCCTGCCACTTCACGACGTGCGCGAAGAGGTCGCCGTAGAAGGTGGAGTCCTCGGCGAGCAGCGTTTCGAGGTCCAGCTGTCCCTTGGTGGTCACGAGCTGGTCGAGCCGGACCGGGCGGGGCGCGACATCCGCCCAAGCCCGGACGCTTTCCCGGCCGTGGTCGGGATAGGGCCGCCCGTTTCCGATGCGCTTGAAGATCACACGGAAAGCCTACCGGGCCAGCGGCTGCGGGCGCAGCCTCGGTGCGCGGGTGCAAAGGTGAGAAATAGCGCCAATTCGGGAGTGATACATGACGGGAACCACCCCCTCAGCCGCGCAGCCCGCCGTTGACAAGATCGCGGCGGGTTACGCCTTCACCGGCCCCGCACTCGATCTGGGTGCACTTATCTGGGACGGCGTATGCCTGTCGGACCGTCAGGTGCGCATTCCGCTGTCGATGCTCAATCGTCACGGACTTGTGGCCGGCGCCACCGGCACCGGCAAGACGAAGACGCTCCAGCTGATCGCGGAGCAGCTGTCGGCGCAGGGCGTCCCGGTCTTCCTCGCCGACATCAAAGGGGACGTCTCGGGCATCTCCGCGCCCGGCGCCGCCAACGACAAGGTGACCGCGCGGGCGCAGGACGTGGCGCAGGAGTGGCAGGCCACCGGCTGCCCGGCCGAGTTCTACTCGCTGGGCGGCATCGGCCCCGGCATCCCGCTGCGCGCCACGGTCACGAGCTTCGGCCCGGTGCTGATGTCGAAGGTGCTCCAGCTCAACCAGACCCAGGAGCAGTCCCTCGGGCTGATCTTCCATTACGCCGACTCCAAGGGCCTGGAACTGATCGACCTCAAAGACCTGCGGGCCGTGGCCGCCTTTCTCGTGTCCGACCGGGGAAAGCAGGAGCTGAAGGGAATCGGCGGCCTTTCCACGGTCACCGCGGGGGTGATCCTGCGGGCGCTGACGGCCTTCGAACAACAGGGCGCGGCGGAATTCTTCGGCGAGCCGGAATTCGATACGGGCGAATTGCTGCGGACGGCGCCGGACGGACGCGGTCTGGTCTCGGTCCTGGAGCTGCCCGCGGTGCAGGACAAGCCGCAGCTCTTCTCCACCTTCCTGATGTGGCTGCTGGCGGACCTGTTCAACGACCTGCCGGAGGTGGGCGACCTCGACCGGCCCAAGCTGGTCTTCTTCTTCGACGAGGCGCACCTGCTCTTCAACGGCGCGTCGAAGGCCTTCCTGGACGCCGTCACGCAGACCGTCCGCCTGATCCGCTCCAAGGGCATCGGCGTCTTCTTCGTCACCCAGACCCCGAAGGACGTGCCGGCCGACGTGCTGGCGCAGCTCGGCAACCGCGTCCAGCACGCGCTGCGGGCCTTCACCCCCGACGACGCCAAGGCCCTCAAGGCGACGGTACGGACCTTCCCGCACTCCGACTACGACCTGGAGGAGCTGCTGACCCAGCTGGGCACCGGCGAGGCGGTGGTCACCGTGCTGAGCGAGAAGGGCGCCCCGACCCCGGTGGCCGCGACCCGGCTGCGGGCGCCGCAGTCCCTGATGGGGCCGATCGAGCCGGCCGCGCTGGACCGGGCGGTGAAGGGATCGCTGCTGTACTCCCGTTACGCGGAGGCGGTGGACCGGGAGTCGGCCTACGAGAAGATCAGCGCCGGGCAGGCGGCCGCGGAGGCCGCCGCCGAGGCCGCGGCCGCCGCCGCGGAAGCCGGGAAGCAGGCGGAGAAGGACGCGAAGGAGGCGGCGAAGGCGGCGAAGGCCGCGCCCCGGGACGAGTCGCTGGCGCAGCAGGTGGCGGGCAGCGGGATCTTCCGCTCGCTGGCGCGCTCGATCGGGACCCAGCTGGGCCGCGAGATCTCCCGTTCGATCTTCGGAACGGCCCGGCGCAGACGCTGACCGGCTTCAATTGACCGGTGATCAAGGGGCCGGAATGGCCCCTGTGGCAGGTCAGTGCACCCCGTAGATTGATCTTCATGAGCGAGAAGAACAGCACCCGGACGCAGCAGCCCCACCTCACCCGCGCCGCCACCGCCGAGGCCATGTACGACGCCCCGGGCAGCCTGATCACCCTGCTGGCCGATTCCCCCACCACCGGCAACGCCCTGACGTGCAACACCGCGTGCTTCGAGGAGGGTGCGACCGGGGCGCCCGTCCACTTCCACACCCGCGCGACGGAGTTCTTCTTCGTCACCGCCGGCCGCCTGGACGTGCTGGTCGGCGAGGAGGTCCTGACCCTCGGGAAGGGCGACTTCCTCGCCGTGCCGCCGGGCACCCCGCACGCCTTCGCCCCGGCTCCGGGCACCGGCGCCGAGGTGTTCGTCGGCTTCACCCCCGGCATGGACCGCTTCGACTACTACCGCCTGCTCGGCCGGGTGAACGCCGGTGACGCGACGTTCCAGGACATCCGGGACTCCTCCGAGCAGTACGACAACCACTACCTCGACGCGGCCGAGCCCGCCGCCGTCGCCTGGCGCGACCGCCGGCGCAGCGCCGACGCGTAGATCTCGTCGGCCGTCAGCCGCCGCAGTTCCTCGGCGATCAGCTCGGCCGTGGAGCGGATCTTCAGCGCGACCCGCCGGTCCGGCTGCCCCGGTACGCCCAGGGTGGCGAGCGCGCCCGACGGCCGGTCGACCGTTATCTCCCCGCCCGCGGTGAGCAGCCGTACCCGCGTGATCACAGGTCCGGCCGTGACCACGCGCTCCACGGGCACCTCCAGCCGGTCCTCCAGCCAGCAGGCCAGCAGCTCGGCGCTCGGGTTGTCGGTCTCGCTCTCGACGGCCGCCCCGGTCACCGCGACCGCCTTCTGGTCGAGCGCGGCCGCGAGCAGCGAACGCCACGGCGTCAGCCGGGTCCAGGCCAGGTCGGTGTCGCCGGGCGCGTACGAAGCCGTCCGGTGGTCCAGCTCCGCGAGCGGGTCGAGGGAGGCGTACGCGTCGGTGATCCGCCGCTGCGCGAGGGCGCCCAGGGCGTCCGTGGCGACGTCGGCCGGGGAGTCGGCGGGCCACCAGGCCACGACGGGCGCGTCGGGCAGCAGCAGCGGCAGGACCACGGGACCGGCCTGCGAGGTCAGCTCGCCGTGCAGCCGCAGCAGGATGATCTCGCCGGTGCCGGCGTCCGAACCGACCCGCAGCTCGGCGTCGAGGCGGGTCTGGGTGAGCCTGCGGTGCGCCCGCGCGTGCCGCTTGATCACGGCGATGATGCGGCACGGGTGCTCGCGCGAGGCCTCGGACGCGGCTTTGACCGCGTCGTAGGCGTTCTCCTCGTCGGTGACCACCAACAGCGTGAGGACCATGCCCATCGTGGGGCTTCCGATGGCGCGGCGGGCCTCGAGCAGGGCGGCGTTGACCTTGCTGGACGTCGTGTCCGTGAGTTCGGTCTTCATGATGATCGAGTCTCCCAGGGCGGGGGGCCTGCCCGCATTCGGGTCGGGATTCCGGCTACTTCGCCTTCACTTCCTTCGCGGCCCGCTTCGCCTCCTGTTTGTACGCCCGTACCTTCGCCAGCGACTCGGGCCCGGTGATGTCGGCGGCCGAGCGGTAGCTGCCGTCCTCGCCGTACGCCCCGGCTGCGGTCCGCCAGCCGCGCGGCCGTACGCCCAGCTGCTTTCCGAGCAGCGCCAGGAAGATCTGGGCCTTCTGCTTCCCGAACCCCGGCAGCTCCTCCAGCCGTGCGAGCAGCTCGGCGCCGGTGGTCACGCCCGTCCACACCGCGCTCGCGTCCCCGTCGTAGTGCTCCACGAGGTACTCGCAGAGTTGCTGGATCCGTTTGGCCATCGAGCCCGGATAGCGGTGCACGGCCGGCTTCTCCGACAGCAGCGCCGCGAAGGCCTCCGGGTCGTGCGCGGCGATGGCGTGCGCGTCGAGGTCGTCCGCCCCGAGCCGCCGGGCGATCGTGTACGGGCCCGAGAACGCCCACTCCATGGGGACCTGCTGGTCGAGCAGCATCCCGACCAGGGCGGCGAGCGGGCTGCGGCCGAGCAGCTCGTCGGCCTCGGGCTGCTGTGCCAGGTGCAGGGCGGTGCCCTTCGTGTGCTCCATGACTCCATGGTCGGGACGCGGGGCCTTCCGCGCGCGGGGGGCGCGCGGGATGGCTAGCGTGTGAAACCGGGACGAAGCGATCGAAAAGATCGAAGCGACCGAGTCGGAGTGACGGAGTGACGGAGTCATGATCATGCCTGATTTCCCGGAAGGCGCCCCGTGCTGGATCGACGCCGCGTTCTCGGACGTCGAGGGTGCGAAGGGTTTCTACGGTGACGTGCTCGGCTGGACCTTCGGCGAGAGCGCGACCGAGTACGGCAACTACACGCAGGCCTACTCGGAGGGCAAGGCGGTCGCCGCCGTGGTCCCCCCGATGCCGGGAGCGGAGGGCCAGTCCGCCTGGTGCCTGTACTTCTCCTCGTCCGACGTCACCAAGACGGCGGAGAAGGTGAAGGCGGCCGGCGGCGAGGTGCTGATGGAGCCGATGCAGGTCGGTCCGTTCGGCTCCATGATGCTCGGCAAGGAGCCGAGCGGCGCGGTCTTCGGAGTCTGGCAGGCCGGTGACCACAGGGGCTTCGAGAAGATCGGCGAAACGGGCGCGTTCGTCTGGGCCGAAGTCTTCACCCGCGATCCGGACAAGGTAGACGCGTTCCTGCCCAAGGTCTTCCCGATGAGCGCGCAGAAGATGGAAGACGACTCGATGGACTTCAAGGTCTTCAGCGTCGGCGGCGACAAGGACAACATGGTCCTCGGCCGGATGGTGATGGACCGGGACTTCCCGCCGGACATCCCGCCGTACATCAGCGTGTACTTCGGCGTCGACGACTGCGACGCGGCGGTGAAGCGGGCCACGGACCGCGGGGCGAAGCTGCAGTTCGGCCCGATGGACAGCCCCTTCGGCCGGTTCGCCGCGCTGACCGACCCGCAGGGGGCGAACTTCTCCGTCATCGACCTGTCGAACACCGTCGGCGACATGCCGTCGATGGCGGACGCGTAGGCCGTACGCGGCGGCGGATGCCCCGCGGCAGCCGGCAGCCGGCAGGGTGGTGCCGCCGGGTCGGCCGATCGGATGACCCCGCCGGGGCGGGGGCGCCCGACGATGGAGACGTGAAGAGGACCGCGAGGCCCCTGCGCCTGCTCGCCGGCTGTGCCGCCCTGGCCGCGCTCGTCACCGGCTGCGCCGGAGAAGGCCCGGCCGGGGGTGCCGACCGCGACCGCGGCGCGGCCTCCGCCGCCCCTGCCGCTCCCGGGCTCCCCCGCACCGCGAAGACGCCCGGTGGCACCCTGCTCCTCGCCGACTTCGGCTCCGACACCGTCAGCTTCGCCGACCCGGCCCGCGGCACCGTCGCCTCCGTCGAGGTGGGCACGGCGCCGTACGGACTGGCCGTCGGCCCCGTGACCAGCGGCGAGTACCGCGGCGGCGGCATGGGCATCGCGCTCGCGCCCGACGGCAGCCGGGCGTACGTGGGCGTCAACGTCCCCGGCCGCAACGGCGTCCTGGAGGTCGTCGACACCGCCCGCCGAGAGGTCACCGGAACCGTCCCGGTGGGCCGCCGCCCGTTCGACGTGGACGTGTCCCGGGACGGCTCCGAGGTGTACGTGACCGGCCACGACTCCTTCGACGTGACCGTGGTCCCGGCAACCGGGCCGCGGACCGTGGGGGAGGCGCCGCGCCGGATCGAGGTCGCCCCGTACGGCACCGAGGGCGGTCTCGGCTCCTGGCTCAAGCCGCACTACGCCGTCGTGCGCCCCTCCGACGGCCGCCTGCTCCTGCCCTTCGAGGGCGAGCGGCTCGCCGTCGTCGACCCGCGCACCGGCCGTACGCAGGTCGAGCGGATGACCGCGAACACCCACCAGCACGGCGCCGTGGCCACCGCGGACGGCCGCCTCCTGGTCGTCGGTACGGGCCCCATCGACCCCTCCGAGGACCGCGGCGCCTCCCTCACCGTCCGCAGCCCCGACGGGCGGGAGCGGCTCATCGCGCTCGGCGGCCCGCACGAGGACGTCGCCGTCTCGCCCGACGGACGCACCGCCTACGTCACCGGCGGCCACACCCGCGACGGCCACTGGAACGGCATCACCGTCGTCGACCTGGACTCGGGGGCCACCCGCAGGCTTCCGGCGGGCGCCCGCCCGCTCGGCATCGCGGTGCTGTGACGGCGCCGACCGAGAAGACCGCGCAGACCGCCGCCCCTTCCCGCAGGTCAGCCGGCCGCCGGGGCGAGCAGGGCGTCCGCGACGGTCGTACGGGCGTAGAGCACCGACCGGCCGCTGCGATGGGCGGTGACCAGGCCGGCGTTGCGCAGCGCCGTGAGGTGCTGGGAGACCCCGGCGGCGGACAGGCCGCAGAGCCGGGCCAGCTGGGTGGTCGAGGCCGGCGTGTCCAGTTCGGCCAGCAGCAGTGCCCGGGAGCGGCCGAGGACCGCCGCCACCGCCTCCGCCGCCTCGGTGGTCCGCGGCTCCCACAGGGTGCCGGTCCCGCGGGCCGGGTACGCGAGCTGCGGCGGCTCGGGGGACACCGAGCGGGTCAGCACCCGCGGCCACACGAAGGCCGAGGGGACGAGCAGCATCCCGGAGCCCGGCTGGCCGCGGCGCAGCCCGCACTGGCGGCGTACGAGCGTCAGGGTGCCGTCGTCCCAGCGGACGGACTCGTGCAGCTCGTTGAGGACGTGCGCGGAACCGTGCTCGGCCACCTGCCGGGCCCGGTGGAAGACGTCGGCCTCGAGCAGCTGCCGGATGCGCCCCCAGTAGGGCGCGAGGGCGAGCTCCCAGTACGCCTCGATCTCCTCGGTCACCTTCACCAGCGCCTCCTCGGGCGCCGCGTACAGCAGCCGGAAGCGGGCGGACCGGCCGAGGCCCGGCACGTCGGCGGCGAGCATGTCCAGGTCGGTCCGCACCTGCCCGGGGCTGCTGCGGCGGATCGCCGCCAGCTCCGCCCCGAGCTCCGGGAAGGGCGTCGCGGGCGTCGGATTGAGGAAGTCGGCGAGATAGCCGTGGGGCGGGATCAGCACCGCCAGCCAGCCCGCGTCCAGCCCGGCGGCGGCCGTCCGGGCGCGGACCTGCGCGGCCCACCGGCGGTGCAGGGGCGACTCGGCGGGGTCGCGCAGCAGCCGGAAGCTGGTCACGACCTCCCACATCGGGGAGACCGCGAAGCGCGTCTGCGCCAGGTCCGCCGCGGTGAAGCTCAGTCCCGCGTCCATCCACGGCCTCCAGGTGTCCGTTCCGAGGATTCGGCCTGAGCTTAATCAATGGGTACCCGGGCGGCTCTGCCCGCAGTCTCCTCGCATGTCTCCCACGTCTGCCACCTTCCGCGGCCTTCCGTCCGTCGTCTGGACCGTCTTCGCCGGCACGATCGTCAACCGGCTCGGCTATCTGGTGACGCCCTTCCTGGTGTTCTTCCTCGCCTCGCGCGGGGTGACGGGCACCCAGACCTCGTACGTCCTCGGCGCCCTGGGCGCCGGCCACCTCCTCGGACCGGCGCTCGGCGGGCTGCTCGCCGACCGGATCGGCCGCCGCCCGACGATGCTGATCGGGCTGACCGGGGCCGCCGCGGCGCAGGGCGCGCTGTTCGTGGCGCCGGGGGTGGCCACGATGGCCGCCGCGGCGCTGCTGATCAGCGCGGCGGGCGCGATGGTCAACCCGGCCGCGTACGCCCTTATGGCCGACGCCGTGGACGCGGAGCGCCGGCAGCGCGCGTACGCCCTGCTCGGCTGGGGCGTCAACATCGGCACGGCCGTGGCGGGCGTCCTGGGCGGCTTCCTGGCCGCGCACGGGTACTGGCTGCTCTTCGCGGTCGACGCGGCGAGCATGCTGGTCTACGCGGCCGTGGTCGCCACCCGGCTGCGCGACCCGCGCCCCGCGGGGCGTCCGGAGCCGGAGGCGGGCGAAGCCGCCGGCACCGGCTACGGCGTGGTCTTCCGCGACCGGCTCATGCTCGCCCTGCTGCCGCTCTTCGGGATCCAGCTCTTCGTCTACTCGCTGACCGAGGTGGCCCTGCCGATGGCCGTCCACGACAGCGGCCTGTCGCCCGCCGTGTACGGGGCCATGGCCGCGGTCAACGCCGTCCTGGTCGTCGTCGTCCAGCCGTTCGCCACGGCCCGCCTCGCGCATCTGCCGCAGCTCCCGGTGCACGGCGCGGGCAGCGTCCTGATCGCGGTCGGCGTGGCGCTGACGGGCCTGGCGGACGGCATCGCGGGGTATGCGCTGTCGGTGGTGGTGTGGTCGGTGGGCGAGGTGGTCGTGGCCGGCATCGGCGCGGCGGTGGTCGCGAACCTCGCCCCGGCGCACGCCCGCGGCCGCTACCAGGGCGCCTTCAGCTGGACCTGGGGCGTCGCCCGCTTCGCGGCCCTCACGCTGGGCGTGACCGTCTACACCGGCGCCGGCCCGGAGTTCCTGTGGTGGACGGCGCTCGTCGCGGGCCTCGGCTGCGCCGCCGCCCTCATGGCCCTGCGCCACGCCGTCGGCCGCCGTCTGACGCACGCCCTGGCGGCCTGAACCCCCCGGGGCGGGCGCCCCGCTCCGGATGCGGGCCGGGCGGAGCGCCGGTATCAAGGGAGTAAGGCGATCATCACGATCGGAGCGGACCGTGGACGACGACTACCCGTTGCTCGAGCTCTTCTGGACGATGCTGTGGTTCTTCCTGTGGGTGATGTGGCTGTTCCTGCTGTTCAAGGTGATCTCGGACATCTTCCGTGACCACAGCATGAACGGCTGGGCCAAGGCGGGCTGGCTGGTCCTGGTGCTCCTGCTGCCCTACATCGGAGTCCTCGTCTACCTGATCGTCCGCGGACGGAGCATGACCGAACGCGACGTGAAGCAGGCCAAGGAGCACGAAGCGGCCTTCCGCCAGTACGTGCGCAAGGCGGCGGCCGACGAGCCCGGCGGACCGGCGGACGAGCTGCACAAGCTCTCGGCACTCAAGGACAAGGGCGACCTGACCCAGGAGGAGTTCGACCGCGCGAAGGCCAAACTCCTCGCCTGACCCCCGCGGGGGCACCCGCCGCCCCCGATACGCAGAAGACCCCGGCCGGTTTCCCGGTCGGGGTCTTCAAGTGCCCGGTGAGGCACTGGCGGAGGATACGAGATTCGAACTCGTGAGGGGTTGCCCCCAACACGCTTTCCAAGCGTGCGCCCTAGGCCACTAGGCGAATCCTCCGCCGCAAACAATACAAGACGTTGAGGGGTGCTCGCGAACACGTCTCCCGTCGAGGGGGCGGGCTCGATCCCCGGGGGTTTCATCCGCTACGCTGGGGCCAGCCCCTCACGTGGCGCTATCTCACCCAACTCCCCCAGGGCCGGAAGGCAGCAAGGGTAAGTGGGCTCTGGCGGGTGCGTGGGGGGCGCTTTGCGTTTGGCGGCAGCCGTTGTCGGTGGGCCCGGATAACCTCGTAAGCGTGTCGTCCCTTGCGCTGTACCGCCGCTATCGCCCCGAGTCGTTCGCCGAGGTCATCGGTCAGGAGCATGTCACTGCCCCGCTGATGCAGGCCCTGCGCAACAACCGGGTCAATCACGCGTACCTGTTCAGCGGGCCGCGCGGCTGTGGAAAGACGACCAGCGCGCGCATCCTCGCCCGGTGCCTCAACTGTGAGCAAGGTCCCACTCCGACGCCCTGCGGCGAGTGCCAGTCCTGCCGCGACCTGGCGCGCAACGGCCCCGGGTCCATCGACGTCATCGAGATCGACGCCGCCTCCCACGGTGGTGTGGACGACGCCCGTGACCTGCGCGAAAAGGCCTTCTTCGGGCCCGCCGCCAGCCGGTACAAGATCTACATCATCGACGAGGCCCACATGGTCACCTCGGCGGGCTTCAACGCCCTGCTGAAGGTGGTCGAGGAGCCCCCGGAGCACCTCAAGTTCATCTTCGCGACCACCGAGCCCGAGAAGGTCATCGGGACCATCCGGTCCCGTACGCACCACTACCCCTTCCGGCTGGTGCCCCCCGGCACCCTGCGCGAGTACCTCGCCGAGGTCTGCGGGCAGGAGGGCATGGCCGTCGAGGACGGTGTGCTGCCGCTGGTCGTGCGGGCCGGTGCGGGGTCCGTGCGCGACTCGATGTCCGTGATGGACCAGCTGCTGGCCGGTGCGGGCGCGGACGGTGTGACGTACGCCATGGCGACGTCGCTCCTCGGCTACACCGACGGCTCGCTGCTCGACTCCGTGGTCGACGCCTTCGCGGCCGGGGACGGCGCCGCGGCCTTCGAGGTCGTGGACCGGGTGATCGAGGGGGGCAACGACCCACGCCGGTTCGTGGCCGACCTCCTGGAGCGGCTGCGCGACCTGGTGATCCTGGCCGCCGTGCCGGACGCCGGCGAGAAGGGGCTCATCGACGCCCCGGTGGACGTCGTGGAGCGCATGCAGGCCCAGGCCTCCGTGTTCGGGGCGGCCGAGCTGTCCCGGGCCGCGGACCTGGTGAACACCGGTCTGACGGAGATGCGCGGGGCGACCTCGCCGCGGCTGCAGTTGGAGCTGATCTGCGCCCGGGTGCTGCTGCCCGCGGCCTTCGACGACGAGCGGTCCGTGCAGGCCCGGCTCGACCGGCTGGAGCGCGGAGCCGCCGCGGGCGGCGCCTTCGTGGCGGGCGGCGCGGCCCCCGCCATGGGGTACGTCCCCGGGCCCGAGGCCCACGGCATGGCACCGGTGGCGCCCGGGACCGGAGCGGCGGCCGCCCGCGCCGCGGTACGCGGTCCCGCAGCGGAGCCCGCTGCCGCCCCGACCCCGGCACCGGTTGCCGCAACCCCTGTCCCGGCCCCGGCACCGGTTGCCGCAACCCCTGTCCCGGCCCCGGCCGCTGCGGCCCCGGTCCAGCCCGCCCAGCCGCCCCAGCCCGCTCCCGGCGCCTGGCCCGGCGCCGCGCAGCCCGGTTCCGGCGCGCCCGCGCCCGCACCCGCCCCGGCTCCCGCAGCCGCCCCGGCCCAGCCCGCCCAGCCCGCACCCGGTGCCTGGCCCGGTGCCGCGCAGCCCGGTACCGGTGCTCCGGCCCGCGGTGCCTGGCCCGGTACCGGCACGCCGGCGACGCCTCCCGCGTCCGCACCCGCCCCGGCCGCCGCGCAGGCGCCCGCGCCCGCAGCCGCCCCTGCCCCCGGCGGACCGGGCATGTCACAGGGCGCAGGCCAGGTGCAGGCCATGTGGCCCGGGGTCCTGGAGGCCGTGAAGAACCGCCGCCGGTTCACCTGGATCCTGCTGAGTCAGAACGCCCAGGTCACCGGCTTCGACGGCACGACGCTCCAGCTCGGCTTCCCCAACGCCGGCGCCCGCGACAACTTCGCGAGCAGTGGCAGCGAAGACGTGCTGAAGCAGGTCCTCGCCGAGCAGTTCCAGGTGAACTGGAAGATCGACGCCGTGGTCGGCGGCGGTGGCGGCGGCGCCCCGGCCCCGTACGCCTCCCCGGCGGCGCCCGCGTACACCCCGCCGCCGGCTCCGGCCCCGGCGCAGCACGCCCCCGCGGCGCCCGCGGCTCAGCCGATGCCCGCCCAGGCCCCGCCGTCCCACGCCGCCCCGGAGCCGCCCCCGGTCGCCCCCGAGGACGACGTACCGGAGGACGACGACCCGGACCTCGTCGACAGCGCGCTGACCGGTCACGACCTGATCGTGCGCGAGCTCGGGGCCACGGTCGTGGAGGAATATACGAACGAGTAGCGGGCGGGGATTGGGGTGCCCGCACAAAGCGCATCCCTCCGCGCGGGCTAGGCTGCTTCCCGTGAAGGTCCTCGTCATCGGCGGCGGCGCCCGCGAACACGCCCTGTGCCGCTCTCTGTCCCTCGACCCCGACGTCACCGGGCTGCACTGCGCGCCCGGCAACGCAGGCATCGCCGAGGTGGCAGCACTGCACCCGGTCGACGCCCTCGACGGCGCGGCGGTCACCCGCCTGGCCACCGAGCTCGGCGCCGGCCTGGTCGTCGTCGGCCCGGAGGCCCCGCTGGTCGCCGGGGTCGCCGACGCGGTCCGCGCCGCCGGCATCCCCTGCTTCGGCCCGAGCGGCGAGGCCGCTCGGCTGGAGGGCTCCAAGGCCTTCGCCAAGGACGTGATGGCGGCGGCCGGCGTGCCGACGGCCCGCTCCTACGTCTGCACGACCCCCGAGGAGATCGACCAGGCGCTCGACGCCTTCGGTGCTCCCTACGTCGTGAAGGACGACGGCCTCGCGGCCGGCAAGGGCGTCGTCGTCACCTCGGACCTCGCCGAGGCCCGTGCCCACGCCCTCGCCTGCGACCGCGTGGTCATCGAGGAGTACCTCGACGGCCCCGAGGTCTCGCTGTTCGCGATCACCGACGGCACCACCGTGCTGCCGCTCCAGCCCGCGCAGGACTTCAAGCGTGCGCTCGACGGCGACGAGGGCCCCAACACCGGCGGCATGGGCGCGTACTCGCCGCTGCCCTGGGCCGACCCCAAGCTGGTCGACGAGGTCATGGACACCGTCCTCCAGCCGACCGTCGACGAACTGCGCCGCCGGGGCACCGCCTTCTCCGGACTGCTGTACGCGGGCCTCGCGATCACCAGCCGCGGCGTCCGGGTCATCGAGTTCAACGCCCGCTTCGGCGACCCCGAGACCCAGGTGGTGCTCGCCCGCCTCAAGACCCCGCTCGCGGGCGTCCTCCTCAGCTCGGCCAACGGCACC
Organism: Streptomyces sp. NPDC037401; assembly: GCF_055602345.1. Taxonomy (NCBI): domain Bacteria; kingdom Bacillati; phylum Actinomycetota; class Actinomycetes; order Kitasatosporales; family Streptomycetaceae; genus Streptomyces; species Streptomyces sp. NPDC037401. The sequence continues at coordinate 58,876 of NZ_JBVJWO010000009.1, read as the reverse complement.
CTCGCCGCCCAGCCGCCGCTGACCTGGCGCGAGGACGCGGCCGTCACCGTCGTCGTCGCCTCGCACAACTACCCGGACACGCCGCGCACCGGCGACCCCATCCAGGGCCTCGACGAGGTCGCGGCCCAGGACGGCCCGGAGGCGTACGTGCTCCACGCCGGGACCCGGCACGAGGGCGACGCCGTCGTCAGCGCGGGCGGCCGGGTGCTGTCCGTCACCGCGACCGGATCCGATCTGGCGCAGGCCCGCGAGCGCGCGTATAAGGCCGTCGCGCGGATCCGCCTGGACGGCTCCCAGTACCGCACGGACATTGCCGAAAAGGCCGCCGAAGGACGCTGATCCCCCCGGAAACCCGCTGAACTGCGGGGAACACCGGACGGTACGGCCCCACGGGCCCGGAGCGCGAAGCCTGCGCCCGGGCCCGTTCGTACGACTGCATCCAGCCGCCCGCGGGCGCATCCACCTTTACCCAAAGCCATTCCATCGGGTGACGCTGAGCCGACCGGCTGACGGCCGCTGAACTCCCAACTAGGGTGCCGCGCAAGGATTCCGGCACTTGGCCCACCGGCATTGCGATGTCGGTGACGGGTGCCACAGTGGGGGAGTGAGCAAAGCCGCCGCAGGGCACCGAGGGGGTGACGTCCGGCCGTGTCCGGAACCGGTCTGGGGATGGAAGTGGGCGCGTTGAGCGCGCGCTCCAGGGCTCTCGCCGTGCTGCGCCTGCGCAGCCGGGCGCTGGCCCTGGCGCTGCTGCCCGCGGCCCTGGGGGTCGTGCTGGTCGCCGCGCGGATGACGGACCGGCTCGCAGGCGATGCCTGGGGTGCCGTGACCGTCGCCGTCTGCGTGCTCGCGGCCGTGGTCCTGCTGCCCGCCGCGGTGTTCGCGGCGGTGGTGGGGCACGCGAGCCCTGCGGTGACCCCCACGGTCCCGCTCTCGGAGGAGGCCGCACCCGACCTCTACCGCCTCGTGCGCGACCTCGCGGACCGGATGGACGTGCCGGCGCCCTCGGCGATAGCACTGACGCCGGACTGCGACAGCTGGCTGGAGGACCGCACGCACCGCACGCACCGGGCGCGCCGGAGCGGCATATCCGCCGGGGCCGAGCCCGACCGGGACGCGGCACCGGTCCTCGTCATCGGCTCGCCGTTCCTGTGGTGGATGCGGGTGGCCGAGCTGCGGGCCGTGCTGGCCCCCGTGGTCGCCGGCACCGGACCCTCCGCGCATCCCGACATAGCCGCCGCCCGCCGCTTCGTCCGCGGACTCGACGCGGCCGCCGCGGTGGGCGAGCGGCCCGGCCTCGGCTGGGTGCGGCGGCTCGCGCAGCTGCTGCTGCGCCACTGCCACCCGGACGCCGCCGAGATGGAGCGCGGGGTGGCCGCGGCCGCCTCCGAGCGCGCACAGGCCGTGGACTACGGCCTGCGGATCGTGGCGCAGGAGCAGGTCGGGCTCGCGTACGCCGGCTGGGACCGGCTGCTGACCCGCGTGGCGCTGCCCGCGTGGCGGATGGGCCGCTGGCCCTCCCGGCTGGATGCCGGGGTGGTCTCGGCTCTCACCGAGCTCTCCCGCCGCGACCGGCTGGCCGACGGCTTCACCTCCCGGCTGGGCGAGCGTCCGGCCTGCGACCTGCTCGAGGAGCCGGGCGCGGTGGACGAGGCCGCGTCGCTGCTGGCGGCCCGGCTGTTCCACGGCGGGCCGGCGCGGCCGGGCCCGGACTGGTCTCCGGTGGACTGGCAGGAGTACCCGGAGGAGGTCGTGGACCGGAAGTGGCGCACGGAGGCGGCCCGCCTCCACCAGGCCCTCGACACGCTCTCCGGGCCGGACGGACACCACGCGGCCCGGCCCGCCCCCGGGATCGCCGGGGCGGCCGTGACGGCCGTCGCGCCCGGCCCTGCCGCCAGGGCCGGTACCGGCCCGCAGGCGGCCGGGGGCCCCGGGAGCCCCGGCGGCCCGACCCTGGAGCGGGTGATCGCGTACCTCACGGGACCCGATGCCGCGGGCGGCGACGTGCTGGCCGGACGGCTCAGCGGCGACGTGGCGCGGGCCGAGGCCGCCGCACCCGGCGCGGGGCAGGCGCGCGGCGCGGACGCCGTGCCGCTCTTCCCGCTCCAGCCGCCCCGCAGCGGCCGCGACCTGCTCGCGGACCACGTCACCGCGATGGTGTGCTGCGCGGCGGTGGACTCGGTGGGCGCGGCCCCGGGCCTGGACTGGCTCGACGGCCCGGTCCTGCTGGTCGGCGGCGAGCGCCGCGCGGACCTCTCCCCGCGGGTGCTCTCCCTGGTCGAGGACGGCGATCCGGAACCGCTGCGGGCGTGGCTCGCGGAGACCGGCGTACGTCCCGAGAAGCCGGTCCGGCTGGTCTGACGGGCTTCCGCCCGTCCCCCGACGCCCTGCTGCCACCCGCCGAAGTCCCCGCGACGCCCCACCCGGAGGGATGGACCCTCGCACAGGTAAACGGATGTCAAAGTTCCGGTCACGTCAATTCGCGACGAACGGTGACGGAGTGCGTGCGTTATGTGATGTGCTGGGACCGATCGCGGACAACCGCGCACCACGGCGGCAGCACGCGTCCGGGGAGCGAGGGAGGGGAGCGGAATGGGTGCCGACCAGATCCGGCGTTGGGAATCAGGTGCCCTCGCGCACGCCGTGACGGACCCCTTCGGCCAGGGCCCGCTCCCGTGGTTCCGCGGCAGCGAGCTGTACTTCGGCGACACCGGCCAGGTCGTCCCCTGGTACGTCGATCCCGTGGCCGCCGTCGCGGACGGCGAGCAGAGCGAGGGCGGCGAGGGCCGCCGGACCGCCACCGCCGGGGCGGTCCCGGCCCCCCGGAGCCGCCCCGGCGGCCCCCGTACCGCCGACGACGTCCACCGCCAGATCAAGGGCTTCTCGTCCACCGGCGCGGTCACCCCCGGCGAGGCCGTCGACTTCCACATCACGGTCGACCCGCCCCAGCAGTTCTCCGTGGACATCTACCGCATCGGCCACTACGGCGGCGACGGCGCCTCCAAGGTCCACTCCAGCCCGCGGTTGTCCGGCATCGTCCAGCCCGCCCCGCTCACCGCCGACCGCACGGTCTCCTGCCACCACTGGTGGCTCTCCTGGAGGCTCCAGGTGCCGTCCTACTGGAGCTCCGGCGCGTACGTCGCCGTCCTGACCACCGTCGACGGCTTCCGCTCGCACATCCCCTTCACCGTCCGCGACGACCGCCCGGCCGACCTCCTGCTGCTCCTCCCCGACATCACCTGGCAGGCGTACAACCTCTACCCGGAGGACGGCCGGACCGGCGCCAGCCTCTACCACGCGTGGGACGAGGACGGCCGGCTCCTCGGCGAGCGGGACGCGGCCGTCACGGTCTCCTTCGACCGCCCCTACGCCGGCGCCGGACTGCCCCTGCACGTCGGCCACGCCTACGACTTCATCCGCTGGGCCGAGCGCTACGGCTACGACCTCGCCTACGCCGACGCCCGCGACCTGCACGCCGGCCGGATCGAGCCCGCCCGCTACCGCGGCATGGTCTTCCCCGGCCACGACGAATACTGGTCCGCTCCCATGCGCCGGGCCGTCGAGGCCGCCCGCGACGGCGGCACCTCGCTCGTCTTCCTCTCCGCCAACACCATGTACTGGCAGGTCGAGCTGTCCGCCTCGCCCTCCGGAGTACCCGACCGGCTGCTCACCTGCCGAAAACGCCGCGGCCCCGGCCGCCCCGCCCTCTGGCGCGAGATCGACCGCCCCGAGCAGCAGCTCCTGGGCATCCAGTACGCCGGCCGCGTCCCCGAGCCCGCCCCGCTGGTCGTCCGCAACGCCCGCCACTGGCTGTGGGAGTCCACCGGCGCGGGCGAGGGCGACGAACTCGACGGCCTGGTCGCGGGCGAGGCCGACCGCTACTTCCCCCGCACCCAGCTCCCCGAGCACCACAGCCGCATCCTGCTCGCCCACTCCCCGTACCGCGACGGCGACAGCGTCCGCCGCCACCAGGAGACCTCGCTGTACCGGGCGCCCAGCGGCGCGCTCGTCTTCGCCTCCGGCACCTTCGCCTGGTCCCCGGCCCTCGACCGCCCCGGCCACGTCGACGAGCGGATCCAGCGGGCCACGGCCAATCTGCTCGACCGGATCTGCAAGCGCGACTGACCCGCGCGCCCGACCCCCGCGCCCCACCGGGGTCGCGGGTGCGGGAGAATCGGTGTGCTCAGACAGAACCACAGGGAGACACCGTGTCCGGATTCGTAGAAAAGCCCGAGCCGGTTCAGGTTCCGGGCCTCGTCCATCTCCACACCGGCAAGGTGCGCGAGCTCTACCGGAACGAGGACGGCGATCTCGTGATGGTCGCCAGCGACCGCATGTCGGCCTACGACTGGGTGCTCCCCACCGAGATCCCCGACAAGGGCCGGGTCCTCACCCAGCTCTCCCTCTGGTGGTTCGACCAGCTCGCCGACCTGGTCCCGAACCACGTGATCAGCACCGATCTGCCCGCCGGCGCCCCCGCCGACTGGGCCGGCCGCACCCTGGTCTGCAAGAACCTCGACATGATCCCCGTCGAGTGCGTGGCCCGCGGCTACCTGACCGGCTCCGGCCTCGCCGAGTACGAGCAGACCCGTACGGTCTGCGGACTAGCCCTCCCCGAGGGCCTGGTGGACGGCTCCGAGCTGCCCGCGCCGATCTTCACCCCGGCCGCCAAGGCCGAGGTCGGCGAGCACGACGAGAACGTCACCTACGAGGAAGTCGCCCGCACCACCGGCGCCGAGACCGCCGCCCTGCTGCGCCAGACCACGCTCGCCGTCTACGGCCGCGCCCGGGACGTCGCGCGCGAGCGGGGCATCATCCTCGCGGACACGAAGTTCGAGTTCGGCTTCGCCGCCGACGCCGACGGCGGGACCACCCTCGTCCTCGCCGACGAGGTGCTGACCCCCGACTCCTCGCGCTTCTGGCCCGCCGACCAGTGGCAGCCGGGCCGCGCGCAGCCCTCGTACGACAAGCAGTTCGTCCGTGACTGGCTCACCTCGCCCGCCTCCGGCTGGGACAGGAAGAGCGAACTGCCCCCGCCGCCGCTGCCCGCCGAGATCGTCGAGCAGACCCGCGCCAAGTACATCGACGCGTACGAGCTGCTCACCGGCACGGCCTGGAGCCACTGAGACGCGCAGAAGGCCCCGGTCTGATGACCGGGGCCTTCTGATCTGAGCGGACGACGAGATTCGAACTCGCGACCCTCACCTTGGCAAGGTGATGCTCTACCAACTGAGCCACGTCCGCATGCGCCGTAGCGCGAAGCCCACTATACCCAACCTCGCTCCCGGGCGAGACGCACTGCCGTGTGCCGGTTCTCGGCGCCCAGCTTCGAGGCGGCCGAGGAGAGGTAGTTCCGGACCGTTCCGGGCGACAGCGCGGCCCGCTCCGCGATCTCCGCGACGGGTGCTCCGCCGGCGGCCAGTTCCAGCACCTGGGCCTCCCGCGGGGTCAGCGGCGAGTCCCCCGCACTGATCGCGTCGGCCGCCAACTCCGGGTCCACGTAACGCCCTCCGGCGTGCACGGTACGGATGATCTCGGCCAGCCGCTGCGCCGAGACGGTCTTCGGGGCGAACGCCCGCACCCCCGCCGCCAGTGCCCGCTTCAGGTGCCCGGGCCGCCCGTGACTGGTCACGATCATGGTCCTGCAGCCGGGGAGTTCGGCCCGCAGCGATGTGGCCACACTCACACCGTCCGCGCCCGGCATCTCCAGGTCCAGCACCGCCACGTCCGGCCGGTGTGCCCGCGCCATCGCGAGCGCCTCGGGCCCCGACGCGGCCTCCGCGACCACCAGCAGGTCGTCCTCCAGCGCGAGCAGCGCCGCCAGCGCCCCGCGGATCAGATGCTCGTCGTCGGCCAGCAGCACGCGTACGACGCTCATGCCTGCGCCTCCTGCCCGGCGAGCCCGTACCCGGTGCTCCCCACCCGCGGGACCTGCCCGGGAACCTCCGCGCGCAGGCGGAACCGGCCCCCCGCGACCGGCCCCGCCTCCAGCGTGCCGTCCAGCACCGCGAGCCGTTCCCGTAGTCCCACCAGGCCCGAACCGGGCCGGCCGGACGGCTCGGACGGCGCGCCGTCGTTCTCCACGACGAGTGTCAGGGGCACCCCCGCGCCCCCCGACAGCCCGATCGTGCAGCTGCGCGCGTCCCCGTGCCGCAGGACGTTCGTGGTGGCCTCGCGCACCACCCAGCCCAGCGCCGACTGCACCTCGGCCGGCAGGCCGGGCACGGCGGTGAACGACACCCGGCAGTCGATCCCGGCCGCCGCGAGCACCCCGCGGGCGCCTTCCAGCTCCACCGCGAGATCCGCCTCCCGGTAGCCCCGGACCACGTCGCGCACCTCCCGCTGGGACTCCTGCGCGATGCGCTGCACCTCGATCATCTGCTCCACCGCCTCGGGCCGTTCCCGTCGCGCCAGCTGTACGGCCAGCTCGCTCTTGAGCGCGATCACCGCGAGATTGCGGCCCATCACGTCGTGCAGGTCGCGGCCGAACCGCAGCCGCTCCTCGGCGACCGCGAGCTGCGCCTGCAGTTCCCGCGACCGGTCCAGCTCCCACACCGTCGTCAGCAGCCAGGCCGAGAACCCGCAGGTGAAGCTCAGCAGTCCGGCGCCGACCAGGATCCCGACGGCGTACCCGACCGCCTCCGCCACGGGCAGGCCGAGCGCCACCACCACCAGCGCCGTGCCGAGCGCCGCGGCCGGAGCCGCGTACAGCATGTGGCGGACCCGGCGCAGGGTGAGCACCAGCGATCCGCAGGCGAAGCAGACCAGCGCCCCGGTGATCGTCGGCGCCACGGCGGACTGGTCGAGGTGACCGGTCGCGCGCAGGGCGAGCACGCCCGCCGCGGCCGCCGCGGTCAGGACGGCGACCGCCACCGCCAGCCGTACCGGCCGCTCGCCCCGGTCCACCACCCAGTCCAGGGCCTTGGCGGAGAGGACCCCGCAGAGCACGGACTGGAGGCAGCCGAGCACGGTCAGCGTCGTCGCCAGGGCCGGTGACACGCCGTTGGCGAAGGGGTTGGGCGCGATCGTGAAGATCTCGATCAGCACGAAGAAGTGGAAGGACCAGCGGGTGTAGAGCTCGATCTTCGCCGCCTGCCCGCGGTTGCTCCACCACCCGGTCAGCTTCGACATGTCCCCGTCCCCCTGGTCCTTCGTCCCCGTGCGTCCCCGTGGCCGTGCGGTCCCCGTGCCCGGCTCAGCGTCGCGGTTCCCAGCGGAACCAACGCTGGACAGCAAACACGGTGATCGCGATCCAGGCCAGCGTGGTGATCATGCCGGTCAGCAGGTCGCCGTCGGGCTGCACGCCGAGCCAGCCGGCCCGTACGAGCTCCATCGCACCGCTCAGCGGCAGCAGTTCGCACACCGACGCGACCACGTCCGGCAGGACCTCGCGCGGCAGCATCATCCCGGACCCGAGGGCCGAGAGGAGGAAGAACGGCAGGGTGGTGATGCCCGCGCTTTCGACGTTGCGGGTGATGACGGTGGTCACGGCGGCCGCGGCGACCAGCAGCGCGACCGCGGCCAGGATGCCGAGGACCAGCAGTTCGGGGCGCTCGGGCGCCGGGATGTCCAGGGCCACGACCCCGCCCGCGGCGAGGACCAGGCACTGCGCGAGGCCGATGGCCGTCGAGGGCAGCGCGGCCCCCGCCAGGATCTCCAGGTCGGTCGCCTCGCCGGTGCGCAGCCGCTTGAGGACCAGCTCCTCGCGGCGGGCGGTGTACGCGGAGACCAGGCCCATGTAGACGACGAGGATCAGGATCAGCCCGGTGCCGCCGATGACGGTGGCGGCGCCGGTGCCGTTCGGCAGGTCGTCCTTGCTGATGCCCGACAGCGAGGACTGGAGGACGAAGACCATCAGCAGCGGCATCAGCAGCGCGATGAACAGGTTGTTCTTGTTGCGGGTGAGCAGGGTCACCTCGGCCCGGCTCAGTGCGGCCAGCCGGCCTGCGGCTCCGGGAGAGACGAGCGCGGTCATCGGACACCTTCCGGAGTGCGGGAGGCGATCTCCAGGAACGCCTCTTCGAGGGAGGCGGAGCGGGCGTCGAGCCCCTCCAGCCGTACGTCGGACTGCTGGGCCCAGCACAGCAGTTCGGTGAGGCTCTCCTGGAGCCGCTCCGTGCGGATCTCGACCCTGGGGCCGTCTGCCGCGGCCTTCAGCGAGAGCGGCAGCCGGGACGCCGGGACGTCCTGCGGCAGCTCGAAGCGGATCCGGGCGGGGCGGGCGGCGGTCACCTCGGCGGGCGTGCCCGCGGCGACGATCTCCCCGGCGTTCAGGATGGCCAGCCGGTCCGCCAGCTCCTCGGCCTCTTCCAGGTAGTGAGTGGTCAGCAGCACCGTGGTGCCCTCGGCCCGCAGTGCGCGGACCAGCTCCCAGGTGTCCCGCCGGCCCTCGGCGTCCATGCCGGTGGTCGGCTCGTCGAGGAAGAGCACCTCGGGCCGGCCGAGCAGCGCGAGCGCCAGGTCGAGCCGCCGCCGCTCCCCGCCGGACAGCTGCTTGATCCGTACGCGCGACCGGGCGCCCAGCCCGACCAGCTCCAGCACCTCGCCGCCGGGGCGGGCGCCGGTGGTGCAGCCGCGCCACATCCGGACGGTCTCGGCGACCGTGAGGTCGGCGGGGAATCCGCCTTCCTGGAGCATGACGCCGGTCCGCGGCCGGACCGCGGCGCGCTCGGTGTACGGGTCGTGGCCGAGGATGCGGATCCGACCGGCCGTGGGCTTGGCGAGGCCCTCGAGCAGTTCCACGGTGGAGGTCTTCCCCGCGCCGTTGGTGCCCAGGAGGGCGAAGATCTCGCCCCGGGCCACGGAGAAGGTGATGCCGCGGACGGCCTCGAAGCCCCCCGAGTAGCCGCGCCGCAGCTCCTCGACCTCGATGACGCTGTGGTCGGTGTCAGTCATGACTTCAGCTTCGCGGCGGGCCGGGGCCCGTTGCAGTGCGCGCTGTCATCGGCGGCGATGACATTTGTCATCGGGGCCGGGCCGCCGAATCGCGGGGAAACGCAGAAGGCCCCGGTCTGATGACCGGGGCCTTCTGATCTGAGCGGACGACGAGATTCGAACTCGCGACCCTCACCTTGGCAAGGTGATGCTCTACCAACTGAGCCACGTCCGCATGCCGCCAAACAGCTTTCACTGCTTGGTGCGAGCATCACTCTACCGTATCCACCGGAGTGGTTGGCAAAGCGATGCAGAGCGGGTGACAGGAATCGCACACTGCGCCTTCCCCCTGGAAGGGGGATGTTCTGCTACTGAACTACACCCGCACGACTTCGGGGCTTTGACCTGCGGCCTCGCCCCTCGGCGTGATCCACACACTAGCGGATCCAGTGGGGTGGTTGGCAAATCGGCGGTCAGTGGGCCTCGTTGTACGCCTCGTAGACCTTCTTGGGGATGCGCCCGCGGGGCGGCACGTCGAGCTGGTTGGAGCGGGCCCACGCGCGCACGACCGCCGGGTCGGGTGCGAGCGAGGTGTGCTTGAACGCCTTGCCGGAGCGAGCCTGGCGGCGCCCGGCAGCCACGTAAGGCGCGAGGCTCTTCCGCAGTTGCTTTGCGTTGGCGAGATTGAGGTCGATCTCGTACGACTTACCGTCCAGGCCGAAGACCACCGTTTCCGCCGCTTCTCCGCCGTCGATGTCGTCGGAGATCGTGACTACTACGCGCTGCGCCACGGATATCGGTCCCTTCGTGCGACCCTCGCTGCTCTGACGTGCTGCGATGTCGACTGTATGGATGTTTCGGAACAATGCGCCTTTGGGCAGGATTCCCCGTGGATTCCTTTGTACCGCGATTACCGGCGCATTGTGAAGCCCAATTAATCCCGCCCGCGTGTCCCGCCGCAATCCCGTGCGCGTGGTTTTCCTGGTGATTTTGCGGAGTGTTGGTGAAGCCGAAACCGCGGGGCCGGCGTACTCCCGAGATATCTACCCGCGTAGAAATTTCTGGCGGGTACGCTGATGTCACCGCCTTCGCACCAACCACCACACCGGGAGTGCCAGTGGCACGCGTCGTAGTCGACGTCATGCTCAAGCCGGAGATCCTCGACCCTCAGGGCCAGGCGGTGCAGCGTGCACTGCCGCGCCTTGGCTTCGAGGGGATCGCGGACGTCCGTCAGGGGAAGCGCTTCGAGCTCGAGGTCGAAGGGCCGGTCGACCAGGCCGCCCTCGACCGCATCCACAAGATGGCCGAAACGTTCCTCGCCAACACCGTCATCGAAGACTTCACCGTGAAGGTCGAGGCCTGACGGTGACCACTCGCATCGGAGTCGTCACGTTCCCCGGAACGCTCGACGACCGTGACTCGCTGCGCGCCGTCCGCCTCGCGGGCGCCGAGCCGGTCTCGCTGTGGCACCGCGACAAGGACCTCCACCAGGTCGACGCGGTCGTCCTCGCGGGCGGGTTCTCGTACGGCGACTACCTGCGCGCGGGTGCCATCTCCCGCTTCTCTCCGGTGATGGAGACGATCATCGAGCAGGCGAAGGCGGGCATGCCCGTCCTCGGCATCTGCAACGGCTTCCAGATCCTCACCGAGGCCCACCTGCTGCCCGGCGCGATGCTGCGCAACAACCACCTGCACTTCATCTGCCGGGACCAGAAGCTCCGCGTGGAGAACGCGGACACCGCCTGGACCGGCGACTACGAGCAGGGCCAGGAGATCTCCGTCCCGCTCAAGAACATGGACGGCCGCTACGTCGCCGACGAGCACACGCTCGACGAACTGGAAGCCGAGGGCCGCGTGGCCTTCCGCTACCTCGACGTGAACCCGAACGGCTCGCTGCGCGACATCGCCGGCATCACCAACGCCGCGGGCAACGTCGTCGGCCTCATGCCGCACCCCGAGCACGCGGTCGAGCCGCTGATCGGGACGGGCGCCACCGACGGCCTCCCGTTCTTCACGTCGGTCCTGAAGAAGCTGGTCTCCGCATGAGCCTCGACACCGTCAAGCACGCCACCGAGACCCCGGACGCGGCCCAGCCGTGGAAGGAGCTCGGCCTCAAGGAAGACGAGTACGACCGGATCCGCGAGATCCTCGGCCGCCGCCCCACGGGTGCGGAGCTGGCCATGTACTCCGTCATGTGGTCGGAGCACTGCTCGTACAAGAGCAGCAAGGTCCACCTGAAGCAGTTCGGCGAGAAGACCCCCGAGAACACCGCGATGCTCGTCGGCATCGGCGAGAACGCCGGCGTCGTCGACGTCGGCCAGGGCTACGCGGTCACCTTCAAGGTCGAGTCGCACAACCACCCCTCGTACATCGAGCCCTACCAGGGCGCGGCGACCGGCATCGGCGGCATCGTCCGCGACATCCTCGCCATGGGCGCCCGCCCGGTGGCCGTGGTCGACCCGCTGCGCTTCGGCGCGGCCGACCACCCCGACACCAAGCGCGTCCTGCCGGGCGTCGTCGCGGGCATCGGCGGCTACGGCAACTGCCTCGGCCTGCCGAACATCGGCGGCGAGGTCGTCTTCGACGAGTGCTACCAGGGCAACCCGCTGGTCAACGCCGGCTGCATCGGCGTCATGAAGCACGAGGACATCCACCTCGCCAAGGCCTCCGGCCCCGGCAACAAGGTCATCCTCTACGGCGCCCGCACCGGCGGCGACGGCATCGGCGGCGTCTCGGTCCTCGCGTCCGAGACCTTCGACGACACCAAGCCCACCAAGCGCCCCGCCGTCCAGGTCGGCGACCCCTTCCAGGAGAAGCTCCTCATCGAGTGCACCCTGGAGATCTTCAAGGAGAAGCTCGTCGCGGGCATCCAGGACCTCGGCGGCGCCGGGCTCTCCTGTGCCACGAGCGAGCTGGCCTCCGCCGGTTCCGGCGGCATGCGCGTCGAGCTGGACACCGTCCCGCTGCGCGACGCGACCCTCTCGCCCGAGGAAATCCTCATGAGCGAGTCGCAGGAACGCATGTGCGCGATCGTCGAGCCGCAGCACGTCGAGCGGTTCATGGAGATCTGCGAGAAGTGGGACGTCATCGCCACCGTCATCGGTGAGGTGACCGACGGCGAGCGCCTGGAGATCTTCTGGCACGGCGAGCAGATCGTGGACGTGCCCCCGGGCACGGTCGCCCACGAGGGCCCGGTCTACCACCGCCCGTACGCCCGCCCGTCCTGGCAGGACGCCCTCCAGGCCGACGACGCGAACAAGCTGCCCCGCCCGCAGTCCCCCGAGGAGCTGCGCAGGCAGGTCCTCGCGCTGGTCTCCTCCCCGAACCAGGCCTCCAAGTCCTGGGTCACCGACCAGTACGACCGCTTCGTGCAGGGCAACACCGTGCTGTCGCAGCCCGAGGACGCGGGCATGGTCCGCATCGACGAGGAGTCCAACCTCGGCGTGGCCATGGCGACCGACGGCAACGGCCGCTTCGCCAAGCTCGACCCGTACACCGGTGCCCAGCTCGCGCTGGCCGAGGCGTACCGCAACGTCGCCGCGACCGGCGCCAAGCCGCTCGCCATCTCCGACTGCCTGAACTTCGGCTCGCCCGAGGACCCGGCCGTCATGTGGCAGTTCGCCGAGGCCTGCCGGGGTCTCGCCGACGGCTGCCTGGAGCTCGGCACCCCGGTCACCGGCGGCAACGTCTCCCTCTACAACCAGACCGGCGACACGGCGATCCACCCGACCCCGGTCGTGGCGGTCCTCGGTGTGATCGACGACGTCAACCGCCGTACGCCCATGGCGTTCGCGGAAGAGGGCCAGCTGCTCTACCTGCTCGGCGACACCCGCGAGGAGTTCGGCGGCTCGGCCTGGTCCCAGGTCGTCCACGACCACCTCGGCGGCCTGCCGCCCCAGGTCGACCTGGGCCGCGAGAAGCTGCTCGGCGACATCCTCATCTCGGCCTCGCGCGACGGCATGATCGACGCCGCGCACGACCTGTCCGACGGCGGCGTGATCCAGGCGCTCACCGAGTCCTGCCTGCGCGGCGGCAACGGCGCGCGCGTGGTCGTCCCCGAGGGCCTGGACGCCTTCACCTTCCTCTTCTCCGAGTCGGCGGGCCGGGCCATCGTGTCCGTACCGCGCAGCGAGGAGCTCCGCTTCACCGACATGTGCGGCGCCCGCGGGCTGCCCGTCACGCGCATCGGTGTCGTGGACGGCGAGGAGATCGAGGTCCAGGGCGAGTTCAGCATCCCGCTGGCCGAGCTCCGCGAGGCCCACGAGGCCACCATCCCGGCGCTGCTCGCCTGATCGTCCCGGCCGCCCCGCCCTCGGGCGCCGGCGGCCGGTCCCGGTGCCCCGCCCGCCACAACGGAGGGCGGGGCACCGGTGTACTCGGGGGCGGGTGGGATCCCGTACTGCGGCCCGGAAGCCCTGGACGGCCTCGACGACTCCGCCGCGGCGACCGACCCCCGGCTACGCTCGCTGCCATGCCCCCGGCCAAGAAGACCCGCGCCCGCCGCTACGACCCCGCCCGGACCCGCGAGGCCGTCCTCGCGCAGTTCGCCCTGGTCAGGGAGGGGGTGGCGGGGCTCACCGCCGAGCAGCTCGCCCGGTCCACGCACCTGGACGGCTGGACCGTACGCGACCTCGCCGCGCACATCGCGTGGACCGTCCGCTCGCTCGTGGACGCCGCCGGGCGGCCCGCCCCCGCGCGGGCGGAAGTGACCGTACTGGACTGGCCGTTCGCCACCGCCGCGCTCGCCGGGCGGATCGCCGAGGTGGCCCGGGAGACGGCGGCGGGCGAGGACCTCGGCGAGCTGTACGCGACGACCGAGGCGGGTTTCCGCGAGCTGCTCGACGCCCTGCCCGACGACCGGCCGCTCCAGCTGCGGATCGGTGCCATGGCGCTCGGGGACTTCCTGGTCACCCGGACCGTCGAACTGGTGGTCCACACCGACGACCTGAACCGTGCGGCCGGCCTCGCGGTCCCCTTCGACCGGCAGGCGCTGGCCGCCTGCACCCGGGTCCTCGCCGACGCCCTCGCGGCCAAGGCCCCCGGCGGCTCGGTGGAGGTGCGGATCCCGCCGTTCGCCGTCGTCCAGTGCGTGGAAGGGCCCCGGCACACCCGCGGTACGCCGCCCAACGTCGTCGAGACCGACCCGCTGACCTGGGTCCGGCTGGCCACCGGGCGGACCGGTTGGGCCGAGGCGCTCGCCGACGCGCAGGTCAGCGCCAGCGGCGAGCGGGCAGACCTGGCGCCCCTGCTCCCGGTGATGGGCTGACGGAGGATCCGCCCGGCGGCACGGAACCGGTTCGCGGGACCGTACGTCACACCGGCATGCGAATCCTCCGCCTTGCCCCCGCGGCCCTCGTCGCCGCCCTCGCCCTCACCGGCTGCGGCAGCAGCAACGGTACGGACGCCGGCGCCGATGCCGGCACGGCCCCCAAGGAGGCCCTGACCGGCGTCAAGTGGAACGTCGAAAGCGTGACCGTCGGAGGTGAGAAGACCGCTGCCCCCGCCGGAGCCGACCTGCTCGTCGAGGGCAAGGAGGCCAGCGGTCACTACGGCTGCAACAGCTTCACCGCCGACGCCACCGTCGACGGCTCCACCCTGACCGTGAAGCCCGGCGCCACCACCACGATGGCCTGCGACGACATGGACTTCGAGACCCTCTACGCCGGCGCCCTCACGGGCAAGCTGACGGCCAGGACCGAGGGCGACAAGCTGACCCTGACCAACGCCAAGGGCGACGTGATCAGCCTGACCTCGCAGGCCGTCGCGCCCCCGAAGACCGCCAAGCTCACCGGAACCCGGTGGACCGTGGACTCCGTGATCGGCGGCAGCTCGCCGCTCGACAGCGTCTCCAACGTCCCCGAGGGCAAGTCCTTCTTCACCATCGGCCAGGACGGCAAGGTCCAGGGCAACCTGGGCTGCAACAAGTTCAACAGCACGGCCAAGATCGCCGGTGACACGGTCACCTTCGGTCCGGTCGCCGCGACCCGGATGGCCTGCACCGGCCCCGAGGGCGCGACCGAGAAGGCGCTGACCGAGCTGCTGTCCGCCGGCAAGCTCACCTACAAGATCGACGGCGGCACCCTCACCCTCACCGCGGAGAGCGGCAAGGGCGTGGGCGCCAAGGCCAAGCAGTAGGCCGCCGGCAGTAGCCCTTGAGCAGTAGCCGTCAGGCCGGGTACGGGAGAAGACCGGAAGCGGTCTTCTCCCACGCCGCCCGCAGCTCCGCCAGCCGCTCCGGCTCGACGGACGCCTTGTCGGCCTGCTCGCGGATGTCCCCGGCCAGGTTGAACAGCTGGTCCCGGCCCGCCTTGCCGCGGTAGTACTTCCAGTCGCCGCGGCGCAGCGCCCGCTCCCCGCGCACCCGCCAGAACAGGTCGCGCTGCGGGACCCGTTCGCCGCGCAGCAGGTACCCCGCAAGGCTGGCGCCGTCGAGCGGGAAAGCCGGGTGCGGGCGGGCGCCGGCCAGCTCCAGCAGGGTGGCCGTCCAGTCCGGGGTGAAGACCGGGACGTGGCTGACCTGGCCGCCGTCGAGCCGGGCGGGCCAGCGCACGATGGTGGGCACCCGGATGCCGCCCTCCTGGAGCGAACCCTTGTTCCCGGCCAGCGGCCAGTTGTGGGAGAAGCGCTCGCCGCCGTTGTCGCTGGCGAAGAACACCAGGGTGTCGCGCTCCTGCCCGGAGCGCTTCAGGGCGCGCAGCACCTCGCCGACCGAGCGGTCGAGGTCCTCGACCATCTCCTTGTACTTGCCGAGGGAGCCGCCGTCGTCGTGCCACAGGGCCCGCCGGTCGCCGGCCTTGATCCGGCGGACGATCTCCGCGCTGGTCCCGGTGTCGCCGTCCGCGATCCACGGCCAGTGCGGGGTGGTGAAGTTGAGGTTGAGGAGCCAGGGCCGGTCGTGCTCGCGCCGCACGTACTCGCTCGCCCGCTCGGTCAGGATCCGGGTGTAGTAGCGCAGGTCCTTGTACTGCGCATCGCCCTCGTAGAGGTCGTACGAGCCGTCCCCGCCCAGCTTGGAGTAGTACTCCAGGGCCCCGCCGAAGTTGCCGAAGAACTCGTCCCAGCCAGACCTGGTCGGGCTGTAGTCGGGCAGGAAGCCGCAGTGCCACTTGCCGATCAGGGCGGTGTCGTAGCCGGAGTCGCGCAGCAGCGAGGCCAGCGTCGGGTGGGTGGGCTCCAGGCCGGCGGACCTGTCCGCGATGGGCTCCGCGAGCCCGCCCTTCGTACGGCCGGGGAACCGCCCCGTGTACAGGCTGAACCGGGTGGGGGAGCAGGTCGCGGAGCCGGAGTAGGCGTCGGTGAAGCGCACCCCCTGGCGGGCCAGCCGGTCCAGGTTCGGCGTCTCGATATGGGTGGATCCGTACGACGACAGGTCCGCCCAGCCGAGGTCGTCGCCGAGGATGAAGAGGATGTTCGGACGCCGCGACGGGCCCCCCGCGGAGGCCCGGAAAGGGCGCTCCCCGGGGGTCGCGGCCCGGGCCGCAGCGGTGCTCCCGAGCCCCGCTGCGGCGGTCGCCGCGGTCACTCCGACGGCGCCTCCGAAGGCGCGTCGGGACAGCTTGGTGTTGTACGAAGACACAGGTGCTCCCAGGCGTGGCCGGCCGGCCCGGCCCCGGGCGGCGCGCGGGACGGCGCACGGCACGGCAGGACAGGGGCGGGGCGGATCAAAAACAGAAAAAGGGAAAGGAGTTGTGGCTACGCAGAACAGCGACAGATGGCGCTCGCGACACGGACCAGGTCAACGTGGCGGCGCTCGACGAGGGTGACGATCCGGTCACCGAGAGGCTGCATGGGGCGAGAGCCTGTACGAATTCGGTTGTAGATGTCAACAAGGCCATCCGCATACCGAGACGGGGGTATTCGGTCACCCTCTGTGCTGTGACATTTCCCGGCCGTCCCCAATTCGGACCAGTGGTCGATCTCGCCTACACTCGAAGCGTGCCTCGTGGTGATGGACGACTCAACCACGACCTGCTCCCCGGCGAGAAGGGCCCCCAGGACGCTTGCGGCGTCTTCGGTGTCTGGGCTCCGGGTGAAGAGGTCGCCAAGCTCACCTACTTCGGACTGTATGCACTGCAGCACCGCGGACAAGAGTCCGCGGGCATCGCTGTGAGCAACGGTTCCCAGATCCTCGTCTTCAAGGACATGGGCCTCGTGTCCCAGGTCTTCGACGAAACCTCCCTCGGCTCCCTCCAGGGACATATCGCGGTCGGTCACGCCCGTTACTCGACCACCGGTGCCTCGGTGTGGGAGAACGCGCAGCCCACCTTCCGTGCCACTGCCCACGGCTCGATCGCCCTGGGTCACAACGGCAACCTGGTCAACACCGCCGAACTCGCCGAGATGGTCGCCGACCTTCCCCGGCAGGACGGCCGTGCCACCCAGGTGGCGGCCACCAACGACACCGACCTGGTCACGGCCCTGCTGGCCGGCCAGACCGATGACGACGGCAAGCCGCTGACCATAGAGGAGTCGGCCGCCAAGGTCCTCCCGCAGGTCAAGGGTGCGTTCTCGCTCGTCTTCATGGACGAGAACACCCTCTACACCGCCCGTGACCCGCAGGGCATCCGTCCGCTCGTGCTCGGCCGCCTGGAGCGCGGCTGGGTGGTCGCGAGCGAGACCGCCGCCCTCGACATCTGCGGCGCCAGCTTCGTCCGCGAGGTCGAGCCGGGCGAGCTCATCGCGATCGACGAGAACGGCCTGCGGACCTCGCGCTTCGCGGAAGCAAAGCCCAAGGGCTGTGTTTTCGAGTACGTGTACCTCGCGCGTCCCGACACCGACATCGCCGGCCGGAACGTCTACCTCTCGCGTGTCGAGATGGGCCGGCGGCTGGCCAAGGAAGCCCCGGTCGACGCCGATCTGGTCATAGCGACACCGGAATCGGGTACGCCCGCGGCCGTCGGCTACGCCGAGGCGAGCGGGATCCCGTACGGCTCCGGCCTGGTGAAGAACGCCTACGTCGGCCGGACCTTCATCCAGCCCTCGCAGACGATCCGCCAGCTCGGCATCCGTCTGAAGCTCAACCCGCTCAAGGAAGTCATCCGCGGCAAGCGCCTGGTGGTCGTCGACGACTCGATCGTCCGCGGCAACACCCAGCGCGCCCTGGTCCGGATGCTCCGCGAGGCCGGTGCGGCCGAGGTCCACATCCGGATCTCCTCCCCGCCCGTCAAGTGGCCGTGCTTCTTCGGCATCGACTTCGCCACCCGCGCGGAGCTGATCGCCAACGGCATGTCGGTCGAGGAGATCGGCAAGTCCCTGGGCGCGGACTCCCTCTCGTACATCTCGCTCGACGCGATGATCGAGGCGACCACGATCCAGAAGCCGAACCTCTGCCGGGCCTGCTTCGACGGCGAGTACCCGATGGAGCTGCCCGACCCGGAGCTCCTCGGCAAGCAGCTGCTGGAGACCGAGCTGCTGGGCGGTACCGACGCCGCCGACGCGCTCCGTCGCCCGTAACCCCTCACGCAGTACGACACGAAAGTTCTCAACCCCATGAGTGAGACCACCGGTGCCTCCTACGCGTCCGCGGGCGTCGACATCGAGGCGGGCGACCGCGCCGTCGAGCTGATGAAGGAGTGGGTGAAGAAGACGCAGCGCCCCGAGGTCCTCGGCGGCCTCGGCGGTTTCGCCGGCCTCTTCGACGCCTCCGCCCTCAAGCGCTACGAGCGGCCGCTGCTCGCCTCCGCCACTGACGGCGTCGGCACCAAGGTCGACATCGCCCGGCAGATGGGCGTCTACGACACCATCGGCCACGACCTGGTCGCGATGGTCATGGACGACATCGTCGTCTGCGGCGCCGAGCCGCTCTTCATGACCGACTACATCTGCGTGGGCAAGGTCCACCCGGAGCGGGTCGCGCAGATCGTCAAGGGCATCGCCGAGGGCTGTGTCCTCGCGGGCACCGCGCTGGTCGGCGGCGAGACCGCCGAGCACCCGGGCCTGCTCGGCCCCGACGACTTCGACGTCGCGGGCGCCGGCACCGGTGTCGTGGAGTACGACCGCCTGCTCGGTGCGGATCGCATCCGTACGGGTGACGCGGTCATCGCGATGGCGTCCTCCGGACTTCACTCGAACGGGTACTCGCTCGTCCGGCACGTGCTCTTCGACCGGGCCGGGCTGTCCCTGGAGCGGGAGGTCCCGGAGTTCGGCCGCACCCTCGGCGAGGAGCTCCTGGAGCCCACCAAGATCTACTCGCTGGACTGCCTGGCGCTCACCCGGACCACCGACGTGCACGCGTTCTCGCACATCACCGGCGGCGGCCTCGCGGCCAACCTGGCCCGCGTCGTCCCGGACCACCTGCACGCCACGGTCGACCGCTCGACCTGGGCCCCGGGCGCGGTGTTCGACCTCGTCGGCAAGGCCGGCCGGGTCGAGCAGCTGGAGCTGGAGAAGACGCTGAACATGGGCGTCGGCATGATGGCCGTCGTCCCGCAGGAGTCCGTCGAGGTCGCCCTGGCCACGCTGGCCGACCGCGGCGTCGACGCCTGGGTCGCGGGCGAGGTCCTGGACCGCGGCGAGCACGCCGAGGGCGCTGCCCTCACCGGTTCGTACGCCGTCTGACCTGCGCGGGAGCGGGCTCCGGCCCGCTCCCCCAGGCGGGGCCCACGGGCTTCCGGCAGCAAAGCGTCCGAG
Source organism: Streptomyces sp. NPDC037401 (assembly GCF_055602345.1). NCBI lineage: Bacteria > Bacillati > Actinomycetota > Actinomycetes > Kitasatosporales > Streptomycetaceae > Streptomyces > Streptomyces sp. NPDC037401. Next base: position 39,373 of record NZ_JBVJWO010000009.1, on the reverse strand, counting down.
CAGAACCCGAGCAGCACTGAACCCGGTCCGGGGTGGATTCCTGGACCGGGTTCACGCGTTGTTCGGCTGTGCAGTCAGCTCGGGGTCATGCGCCGCGACGCTGTTGGGACGGGCCGGACTCTTCGTCCTCGTCATCGTCCTCGTTGTACAGCTCCGCATAGCGGGCGTACGGGTCTTCTTCTTCGTCGTCGTCCTCGAACGGCTCGCCATTCGGCGGCTGGTTCGAAACCGGCTGCGAAGTCGATGCGCCCAGCTCGTTGGCCAGACGCGACAAGTCAGTCCCGCCGCTGCTGTACTTCAGCTGGCGGGCGACCTTCGTCTGCTTGGCCTTTGCCCGGCCGCGCCCCATGGCTCGACCCCCTCGGTGACGGGGCTCGACGGCCCCAGAGTCTTGACACGCGTTCATGATTCGGAACGGACTCTCCGCAGAGAGACCGGTCCGTAGGGCTTTAACGGTACCTGCTTCCGCGGCCATACGGTACGCCGCCCGCATGACGTGCCTCGACGCAGTGCCTGCGAGACGCCCTGTACTCGCTGGTCAGCTGCGATTTTAGCCCTTTATTGACGGGCGACCCGCCGAAGCGCAGTGAGTCTCACCACGCTGCGCCCGGCGGGCCCTCCCGGGCTTCTGCGGGCCTGCCTTACGCCGTACGGGCGGTGCGGGCCTCGGCCATGCGCTGCTCGGCGATCCGGTCGGCCGCAGCGGCCGGCGGAATGCCATCCGTCTTCGCGCGAGCAAAGATCTCCAGCGTGGTGTCGAAGATCTTCGTCGCCTTCACCTTGCACCGGTCGAAGTCGAAGCCGTGGAGCTCGTCCGCGACCTGGATGACACCGCCGGCGTTGACGACGTAGTCGGGGGCGTAGAGGATCCCGCGGTCCGCGAGGTCCTTCTCGACACCCGGATGCGCGAGCTGGTTGTTGGCCGCACCGCAGACGATCTTCGCGGTGAGCACCGGCACGGAGTCGTCGTTGAGGGCGCCGCCGAGCGCGCAGGGGGCGTAGATGTCCAGGCCCTCCGTGCGGATCAGCGTCTCGGTGTCCGCCACCGCGGTGACCTGCGGGTGCTTGTCGAGGATGCGCTGCACGGACTCCTGGCGGACGTCCGTGATGACGACCTCGGCACCGTCTGCCAGCAGGTGCTCGACCAGGTAGTGGCCGACCTTGCCGACGCCCACGACGCCGACCTTGCGGCCGCGCAGGGTCGGGTCGCCCCACAGGTGCTGGGCGCTCGCGCGCATGCCCTGGAAGACGCCGAAGGCGGTGAGTACGGAGGAGTCGCCGGCGCCGCCGTTCTCGGGGGAGCGGCCGGTCGCCCAGCGGGTCTCACGGGCCACGACGTCCATGTCGGCGACGTACGTGCCGACGTCGCAGGCGGTCACGTAGCGGCCGCCGAGCGACTCCACGAACCGGCCGTACGCCAGGAGCAGTTCCTCGCTCTTGAGGATGTCCGGGTCCCCGATGATCACGGCCTTGCCGCCGCCGTGGTCGAGCCCGGCCAGCGCGTTCTTGTACGACATGCCGCGCGAGAGGTTCAGCGCGTCGAGCACGGCCTCCTCGTCGCTGGCGTACGCGTGGAACCGGGTGCCGCCGAGGGCCGGGCCCAGGGCGGTCGAGTGGATGGCGATGACGGCCTTCAGGCCGGTGGCACGGTCCTGGCACAGCACGACTTGCTCATGGCCTCCCTGCTCCGAGCGGAACAGGGTGTGCAGGACGCCGTCGGTCATTTCGGTCACGGTGGTGACTCCCATAAGAGAAGCGGCGGGGGGCCCTCCTGCGGGTGGGGAGGGCGTGTGGGAGCAGCGTAAGACCTGTCGGGGGCCCGTAGGGCCCGGGTGCCGAGGATCACCCCCTCCCGGAGTACGCGTAGCCGGGCGGGCCGTGGGGGAGGAGGGGGAGGTGACCCGATCCCTCACCGTTCCGTACGCCTCCTACCTGCGCGTGTACGAGCCCCTCGCGGCCTTTCAGGAGCCGGAGCGCACCCACTGGTCGGATTACGCCCGGCGCGGGGACACCCCGACCTACCAGGACGAGCTGCGCCGCTCGCTGGCGGACCTGGTGCCGGTGCCGCCGGTGGGGGTGCCGGTGCACGAGAGCGCGGACGCGTTCACGGCCGTCGTGGACGGGGTGCTGCTGGTGTGCCCGTGGCGGACCCGGCTGCGCGGCTGGCTGGCGCTGCGGGAGCTGGTGGCGGAGTTCCCGGCCGCGGTGCTGGACCTGGCGCTGCCGCCGGTGGTGCGGCGGCAGGCGGAGGCCGACTACGACCGGTGGCGCGAGCGGAACCCGGATGCCCGGCCGTGGATCCGCACCGCGGTCTGGCAGGTGCCGCTGCGCTGGTTCGTGCTGGTGGCGGACGAGGAGCGGGAGTACGTGCCGGGCGAACTGCTGCGCTACCGGACGCCGATGGTGCAGGCGCGGCGGCGACTGGCGCGGGCACTGCGGGTGCTTCGGGAGGCCGACGCCACGCACGCGCCGCTGGCCGAGGGGCTGGTGGACGTGGGCAGCTGGCTGGAGGAGTTCCATCCGCGCTCGCTGGTGGAGCTGGACTACGGCGGGCTGGTGCACGTCCTGCCGGCCGACGGGCTGGCGGGCGACCGCTCGGCGGCGGAGCTGGCGGCCGGGATGCGGGCGCTGGGCGCGGGGGACGTGCAGGCCGCGGGCGAGGCGTACGAGAAGCTGTCGGGGCGCTGGCGGTCGGTCAGGGAGAAGTTGTTCGCCAACTGACACCAACGGAATGGATGCGATCATTCCGCTCACAGGTAATACTCGGGCCTTAGTGCCGGGACCTACGTCCCGATCCGGGCCTAAGGCCCAAGCGTGACGGACCGCACTAACTACACCCTTGCGCCGTTCCCCTACCCTCGTGCCAAAATAGGACAAGGAGTCCGGGGAGGGTTCCATCCGCCCAAGTTTGGGCGGATTGCTTGGTATTGCACTCTATGGGGGGTCTGATGGCTCCCGATCGCTGTGTGACTGATCGTCACTGTGGTGTGACTGTCCGTTATGGGCGGGTCCATCGGCTTCCGTCGTGGATGAACACCTCAGAGGGCAATTCCATCGGTTTGGCCGACGAGGCTGGACGGATGGTGTAGTTGTAGTGCCGAGGACAAGCCGTTCGTCCTATAACCGACTCGGCCCGCGTATGTCCATTTCGGGCAACGCGGGCCAAGGTGCAGAATTTAGAGGAAAGAACCGAGATGGTTCGGTTCTCCCGAGGAGGCCGCTCATGACCGCTCGCACCCCTGATGCCGAGCCGCTGCTGACCCCGGCTGAGGTTGCCACCATGTTCCGCGTGGACCCGAAGACGGTTACCCGCTGGGCCAAGGCCGGCAAGCTCACGTCCATCCGCACGCTGGGTGGGCACCGCCGTTACCGCGAGGCTGAGGTCCGCGCACTGCTTGCGGGAATTCCGCAGCAGCGCAGCGAGGCCTGAGCACCACAGCACCCCGTTTTGCCGGGCGTTTATCGGGTCCCCCAATCCGATAACCCCACCTAGCTTCATGCGGCCGGACCTGCCCCAACAGGTCCGTCATGCCGTCGATCGCGCTGGACTCCGCCGGGTCCAGCGCGATTTTTTTGTGCCCCGTGCAGGCCGTGCGGGGTGGGTGCAATTGCACATATTAAATTGACCCCGCGTATGCATGCGATAAATATGCGAGTTCCAAAAACTCATGTGGTGACACCCGTCACATCTGATCACTCTTGTACATCCGGCATTGCACCCGTAAGGGGACTCCCCGTGCGAGACCGGTCATGCGGACGGGGGACTTCGGGAGTCTTTGCCCCCGGGGAGTGCGGTCATCTAATCGGAATTAATCATTCCGCTCGGAGGGGGTGCCCAAACCTGCCCCCCGCACCCGAATCCGGAAACGACTCAGGGCCCGTATCTCCGAAGAGATACGGGCCCTGAGTGTCTTGCGAACCTGACGGGACTTGAACCCGCGACCTCCACCTTGACAGGGTGGCGAGCTAACCAACTGCTCCACAGGTCCTCGATTTGCTGCCGATTGCCCGGCTGCGAATCAGACTGTACAGCAGGTCAGGGGGTGCGGTCGAACCCGGTCGCGAGCGATCACGGGGCCAGCGCGTCGATGGCCTTCACGATGCGCTTGTCGGAGATCGGATAGGCCGTCCCCAGCGCGTGCGCGAAGTAGCTGACGCGCAGCTCCTCGATCATCCAGCGGACGTCGGTCACCTCGCTCGGCACGGGCCGGCCCTTGGGCAGCTGCTCCAGCAGCCAGGCGTACTCGTCCTGCATCTCGTGGACCTTGGCCATGCGCGTGGTGTCGCGCTGGGCGCCCGTCGGCATCTGCTGGAGCCGCCGGTCCACCGCGACCAGGTAGCGCATCAGGTCCGGCAGCCGCCGCAGGCCGGTCAGCGTCACGAAACCGGCCGGGACGAGGGCCGTGAGCTGCGTCCTGACGTCCTGGACGTTGGCGACCAGGGAAAGGCTGTTCGTGGCCTTCAGGCGCCGCTCACAGGCCTGCCAGGCGGCCAGGATCTGCTGCACCTGGCCGACCGTGCGCACGGTCGTGTCCACGAGGTCGGCCCGGACGCCGTCGTAGAGCTTCCGGAAGGACTGCTCGTCCCACGCGGGCCCGCCGTGGTCGGCGATCAGCCGGTCCGTGGCGGCCGTCGCGCAGTCCTCGAACAGCGCCTGGACGGAGCCGTGCGGGTTGCGCGACAGCGCGAGCTTGGCCTGGTTGGACAGCTTGTCCGAGGCGAACTTCGCCGGGTTCACCGGGATGTTCAGCAGGATCAGCCGGCGGGTGCCCCGCCACATGGCCTGCTGCTGCTCGGCTTCGGTGTCGAAGAGCCGTACGGAGACCGTCGTGCCCTCGTCCACCAGCGCCGGGTACGCCTTCACGGGCTGGCCCGCGCGCCGGGTCTCGAAGACCCGGCTCAGCGTCCCCATGGTCCAGTCCGTCAGACCGGTGCGCTCCACGGACTCCCCGCCCGAGCGCTCGGCGGTGGCGGCAGCGGCCTTGGAGAGGGCCTGGCGGGCCTTGGGGCGCAGCTTGAGCCGCAGGGCCTCCAGGTCCTTGTCCTCGGCGATCTTGCGGCGCCGCTCGTCGATGATCCGGAAGGTGATCTTCAGGTGGTCCGGGATCCGGCCGAGGTCGAAGTCCTCCGGCGCGACCGGGACCCCGACCATCCGGTGGAGCTCGCGGGCCAGTGTGACCGGCAGCGGCTCCTGGAGCGGGACGGCCGTCGCCAGGAAGCGGGTCGCGAAGTTCGGCGCGGGGACGTAGTGCCGGCGGATGGGCTTGGGCAGCGACCGGATCAGCTCGGTCACGACCTCTTCCCGCAGGCCCGGGATCTGCCAGTCGAAGCCCTCGTCCGTGACCTGGTTGAGCACCTGGAGCGGGACGTGCACGGTCACGCCGTCCGCGTCCGCACCGGGCTCGAACTGGTACGTCACCTTGAACTTCAGCTGTCCCTGGCGCCAGGAGTCCGGGTAGTCGTCCTTCGTGACCCCGGCGGCCTTCTCCGTGAGGAGCATCTCCCGCTCGAAGTCCAGGAGCTCCGGCTCCTCGCGCTTCTTGTGCTTCCACCAGGAGTCGAAGTGCGCCCCGGACACCACGTGCTCGGGGATCCGCTGGTCGTAGAAGTCGAACAGGGTCTCGTCGTCGACGAGGATGTCCCGCCGCCGGGCCCGGTGCTCCAGCTCCTCGACCTCGGTCAGCAGCTTCCTGTTGTCCGCGTAGAACTTGTGGTGCGTCCGCCAGTCGCCCTCGACCAGGGCGTTGCGGATGAACAGCTCGCGCGAGACCTCGGGATCGATCCGGCCGTAGTTGATCTTCCGCTGGGCCACGATCGGCACGCCGTACAGCGTGACCTTCTCGTACGCCATCACGGCCGCCTGGTCCTTCTCCCAGTGCGGCTCGCTGTACGTGCGCTTGATCAGGTGCTGCGCGAGCGGCTCGACCCACTCCGGCTCGACCTTCGCGTTGACCCGGGCCCACAGCCGCGAGGTCTCCACCAGCTCGGCCGACATCACGAACTTGGGCTGCTTCTTGAACAGCGCCGAGCCCGGGAAGACCGCGAACTTCGCCGACCGGGCGCCCAGGTACTCGTTCTTGTCCGTGTCCTTCAGGCCGATGTGCGAGAGCAGGCCGGCCAGCAGCGAGACGTGGATGTGCTGCTCGGGGGCGTCCGTCTCGGAGAGGTGGATGCCCATCGTCTTGGCGACCGTGCGCAGCTGCGAGTAGATGTCCTGCCACTCGCGGATCCGCAGGAAGTTCAGGTACTCCTGCTTGCACATCCGGCGGAAGGAGGACGAGCCGCGCTCCTTCTGCTGCTCGCGGACGTACCGCCACAGGTTGAGGTAGGCCAGGAAGTCGCTGGTCTCGTCCTTGAAGCGGGCGTGGTTCTGGTCCGCCTGCTGCTGCTTGTCCGAGGGCCGCTCGCGCGGGTCCTGGATGGACAGCGCCGCCGCGATGACCATGACCTCGCGGACGCAGTTGTTCTTGTCCGCCTCGATGACCATGCGCGCCAGGCGTGGGTCGACCGGAAGCTGCGCCAGCTGGCGGCCCATCGGAGTGAGCCGCTTCTTGTGATCCTTCTCCGCGGGGTCCAGCGCGCCGAGCTCCTGCAGGAGCTGCACGCCGTCGCGGATGTTCCGGTGGTCCGGCGGGTCGATGAAGGGGAACTTCTCGATCTCGCCGAGGCCGGCCGCGGTCATCTGGAGGATGACGGAGGCGAGGTTCGTCCGCAGGATCTCGGCGTCCGTGAACTCCGGGCGCGCGTTGAAGTCGTCCTCGGAGTACAGCCGGATGCAGATGCCGTCGGACGTACGGCCGCAGCGGCCCTTGCGCTGGTTGGCGCTGGCCTGGCTGATCCGCTCGATGGGCAGGCGCTGCACCTTGGTGCGGTGGCTGTAGCGGGAGATCCGGGCGTTGCCCGGGTCGATCACGTACTTGATGCCCGGGACGGTGAGGGAGGTCTCGGCGACGTTCGTCGCGAGGACGATCCGGCGCCCGGTGTGCTGCTGGAAGACCCGGTGCTGCTCGGCGTGCGACAGCCGCGCGTAGAGGGGGAGCACCTCGGTGAAGCGGAGCTTGCGCTTCTCCAGGGCGTCCGCCGTGTCGCGGATCTCGCGCTCGCCGGAGAGGAAGACCAGGACGTCGCCCGGCCCCTCGGCCTGGAGCTCGTCGACGGCGTCGCAGATCGCGGTGATCTGGTCGCGGTCGCTCTCCTCGGAGTCGTCTTCCAGGAGGGGCCGGTAACGCACCTCCACCGGATACGTACGACCGCTGACCTCGACGATCGGGGCGTCCCCGAAGTGGCGCGAGAAGCGCTCCGGGTCGATGGTCGCCGAAGTGATCACGACCTTGAGGTCGGGGCGCTTCGGCAGCAGCTGGGCCAGGTAGCCCAGCAGGAAGTCGATGTTGAGGCTCCGCTCGTGGGCCTCGTCGATGATGATCGTGTCGTAGGCGCGCAGCTCGCGGTCCGTCTGGATCTCGGCGAGCAGGATGCCGTCGGTCATCAGCTTCACGAAGGTCGCGTCCGGGTCCACCTGGTCGGTGAATCGGACCTTCCAGCCGACCGTCTGCCCGATCTCGGACTTCAGCTCCTCGGCGATCCGCTCGGCGACCGTGCGGGCCGCGATCCGGCGGGGCTGGGTGTGCCCGATCATGCCCCGGACGCCGCGCCCCAGCTCCATGCAGATCTTGGGGATCTGCGTGGTCTTGCCGGAGCCGGTCTCGCCCGCGACGATCACGACCTGGTGGTCGCGTATCGCCTCGGCGATCTCGTCCTTCTTCTGGCTGACGGGGAGCGCCTCGGGATACGTGACCTCGGGCATCCTGGCGGCACGCCCGGTCACCCGCTCGGCGGCCTTCGCGGCCTCCGCGGCGATCTCGTCGAGTACGGCCTGCCGGGCCTCGGGCTTGCGGATGCGGCGGGCGCCTTCGAGACGACGGCCGAGCCGGTGGGCGTCTCGGAGCGAGATCTCACCGAGGAGGGTGTGCAGGGCGGCGAAGGAAGTAGACATACCTGATCGAGGATCTCACCCGCGGGTGCCGGGTGGCGAACGCATTTGTGGGACCACCCCGTACCATTCCGGGCGAGATCCCCCAAACGACCCGCCGTGTGAGTGAGAGGCCCGTCATGTCCCGCCCCCGGACGCCCGCGTCCAAGAAGCCGCTGCTCCTCTCCGCCGGGGTCGCCCTCGCCGCCGTCGCCCTCGGGCTGGCGTCCTGGCAGGCCACCGCACCCCAGGAGGAGGGCCCGGCGGCCCCGGCGGCCGCCGTCGGGAAGGCGGAGCCGGGCGCGGAGCCGGGCGGGGACCCGGGCGCGCGGGCCGGGTCCGGTGCCGCTGCGGAACTGCTCGGGCTCGCCCGCCGCGACGCCGCCGACAAGATGGCCGTGGGCCGCGCCGACGCCCCCGTCGTGCTGATCGAGTACGCCGACTACAAGTGCGGCTACTGCGGGAAGTTCACCCGCGACACCGAGCCGGAGCTCATCCGCAAGTACGTCGACGAGGGCACCCTGCGCATCGAGTGGCGCAACTTCCCGATCTTCGGCGCCGAGTCCGAGGCCGCCGCCAAGGCCGCCTGGGCCGCCGGGCAGCAGGGCCGCTTCACGCAGTTCCACCACGCCGCCTACGCCGAGGGCTCGAAGGAGAAGGGCTTCGCCGAAGCCCGCCTCGTCGAGCTGGCCGGGGCCGCCGGCGTCCCCGACCTCGCGCGCTTCAAGCAGGACATGGGCAGCGAGGCCGCCCTGACCGCCGTGAAGAAGGACCAGGAAGAGGGCTACCGCATCGGGGTCAGCAGCACCCCGTCCTTCCTCGTCAACGGGCAGCCGATCGCCGGCGCCCAGCCGCTGTCGGAGTTCTCCCGGGCCGTCGAGACGGCCAAGGCGCAGGCGGCGAAGGGCCGGGCGGCGAACTAGATGCAGATCGGATACCTGGCGGCCTTCCTCGGCGGGCTGCTCGCGCTGCTCAGCCCGTGCAGCGCGCTGCTGCTCCCGGCGTTCTTCGCGTACTCGATCGACTCGGCCTCCCGGCTGCTCGCCCGGACCGGGATCTTCTACGCCGGACTGGCCACCACCCTGGTGCCGCTGGGGGCCGCCGGGTCGTTCGCGGGCCGCTTCTTCTACGGCCACCGGGACCAGCTGGTGCTGGCGGGCGGCTGGCTGATCATCGCGCTGGGCCTGGCGCAGATCCTCGGGCTCGGCTTCGCGTCCCGGCGGATCGCGGAGCTCTCCGGGAAGATCCGCCCGACCACCGCGCTGTCCGTGTACGCGCTGGGCGCCGTCTACGGGCTCGCAGGGTTCTGCGCCGGCCCGATCCTGGGCAGCGTGCTGACCGTGGCCGCGGTGAGCGGCTCCCCGGTCTACGGCGGGCTGCTGCTGGCCGTGTACGCGCTGGGGATGGCCGTACCGCTGTTCGTGCTGGCGCTGCTGTGGGAGCGCTTCGAGCTGGGCGGGCGGACCTGGCTGCGCGGCCGGTCGCTCGCGGTGGGCCGCCTGCGGCTGCACACGACGTCGCTGCTGTCCGGGCTCTTCTTCATCGCGCTGGGCGGTCTGTTCCTGGCGTACGACGGGGCGAGCGCCCTGCCGGGGCTGCTCGACGTGGACGACTCGTACGCCGTGGAGCAGTGGGTACGGGGCTTCGCCGACGCGGTGCCGGACCGGGTGCTGCTCGGGGCGGTGGCCGTGGGCGCGCTCGCGGCCGGGCTGGTGCAGTGGCGGCGCCGGGTGCGCGGCGAGGAGGCGTAGGAGGCGTAGGCGGGCGGGCCCGGGAGCCGGGGGCTGCCGGGCGGGTCTCAGGGAACCCGGTCTCCGGGGACCCGCTCTCCGGTCTCCGGGAACGAGGAAGGCCCCCGTCCGAGGGACGGGGGCCTTCCGCTGGTGGCTGGGGCCGGGGTCGAACCGGCGACCTATCGCTTTTCAGGCGATCGCTCGTACCAACTGAGCTACCCAGCCACGAAGACCTTGCGGCCTTCAGCGATCCTGACGGGACTTGAACCCGCGACCTCCACCTTGACAGGGTGGCGAGCTAACCAACTGCTCCACAGGACCTGGTTATGTACGAGACAAAGTCTCGCACATGGTAATGCGTACCCCCAACGGGATTCGAACCCGTGCTACCGCCTTGAAAGGGCGGCGTCCTGGGCCACTAGACGATGAGGGCTAAAGGCCCGCCTGGGCGCTTCGCAGCGCGTCGGGGACGTGAGAAGCATATGGGATGCGGCTGCCTATCGCCAAAACGGATTCCCCCGGAGCGACAATGGCCCGGTGCTGGAGATGACGCGTGAGGAGTTCGAGGAGCTTGTCGCCGAAGCCCTGGACCGGATCCCGCCCGAACTGACGCGGCTGATGGACAACGTCGCCGTGTTCGTCGAGGACGAGCCGCCGTCGGACGACCCGGAGCTGCTCGGGCTGTACGAGGGCACACCGCTGACCGACCGGGGGGAGTGGTACGCCGGGGTGCTCCCGGACCGGATCACCATCTACCGGAACCCCACCCTGCGGATGTGCGAGTCCCGCGAGGACGTGGTCGCCGAGACCGAGATCACCGTGGTGCACGAGATCGCCCACCACTTCGGCATCGACGACGAGCGGCTGCACGACCTGGGATACGGATGACCCGTCCCGGGCCGGGGGCGGAGGGCGAGGCGGCGCACGAAGGGGCGGCGCAGGACGCGGCGGCGGAGGCGATCGATCCGGACGTCGACCTGCACGTGCCCGCCCACCGGGCCGAGCCGCAGGGGCGGGTGCTGGCCGCCGTCGCGGCGGGCGGCGTGGCCGGGGCCCTGGCGCGGTACGCCGTCTCGCTGCAGTGGCCGACGGCCCCGGGGGCCTTCCCGTGGGCGACCTTCTGGGTCAACGTCTCCGGGTGCGCCCTGATCGGGGTGCTGATGGCCTCGATCAGCGAGGGCGGCCGGTCGGCGCATCCTCTGGTGCGGCCGTTCCTCGGGGTCGGGGTGCTGGGCGGCTTCACCACCTTCTCCACGTACGCCGTCGACTTCTCCCGGCTGCTGGACCGCGGGGAGCCCGGGACCGCTCTGGCGTACGCCGGGCTGACCGTGGCCGGGGCGCTGGGCGCGGTGTGGCTCGCGGCCGTGGTGACGCGGCGCGCGGTGCGCCGGTGAACTGGCTGCTGGTGGCGCTCGGCGCCGCGGTCGGGGCGCCGCTGCGGTACCTGACGGACCGTGCGGTGCAGGCGCGGCACGATTCGGTGTTCCCGTGGGGGACGTTCACGGTGAACGCCGCCGGGTGCCTGGTGCTCGGGGTGCTGACCGGTGCCGTGCTCGCCTGGGACGGCTCCGCACCGCTTCAGGCGCTGCTCGGGACCGGGCTGTGCGGGGCGCTGACGACGTACTCCACCTTCTCGTACGAGACGCTGCGACTGGCCGAGCGGGGCCGGGCGTTCCTCGCCGCGGCCAACGTGGCCATGTCGGTGCCGGTCGGGCTGGGGGCCGCGTACGCGGGGATGGCGGTCGCGGGGGAACTGCTCGGCTCCTGAGGCCGGGTGGACGGCTTCCGGGCCGGGGGGCGCGGCCTGCGCGCCGGTTGTGCGCGGGGGGTTCGCGGACAGGTCGTGTCCGCGGGCGCGTGTCTCTTACGGGGCAAAGGGAGTTGGGCACATTGACCCGCTCATCGCGGACCGCGTCTGCCCCGGAGGTGCCGCCCGTGCGCCAGATCCCCGCTTCCGTCCGACTGGCCGTCACCGCACTCGCGGTCGTGGCGTCCGCGGGCTGCATGAGCGTCACCGACGAGGCCGGGAAGCCCGGGCCCTCCGCCTCCGCGGACCGCCGCGAGGCCGCCGCCGAAACGAACGGCGGCGGGTCCCACCAGGGCGTGCGGGGGCACGGCACCGGGCGCGGCACGAAGGACGGCAGGGACGGCAAGGACGGCAAGGACGGCGCGGCGGGCGAGGACGCCAAGGAGGGCGAGAAGGGCAAGGCCGGGGAGCCCGGTGCGTCGCACTCGCCGGGTGCCGCCGCCGGCGCACCCGGCGGCGGCCCGGCGTCCGCAGGGGGCGCCGGGTCGGGTGCCGGGGGCACCGGACCCGGGCCGCAGGAGCCCGAGCCGGGCGGCGGGGCCGGCGGGACCGCGGGGGGCTCCGGCGGTTCCGGGGGGCCTGGCGGCGCCGGAGGGGCCGGTGAGCCGACGCCGCCCGTGGATCCCCCGGTGAGTGAGCCGCCCGCTCCCGAGCCGACTCCGGAGCCCCCGTCCCCGGAGCCCAGCTCGGCGCCCGAGCCGCAGCCCCAGGCGGCCGGGGAACGGTCCGTACCGGTGATCGAGCCGCAGGCATCACCGCAGGTCGGACCGGTTTAGGAGGGAACGACTTGCCATGGTGGGGGAAGGGTGCGTATGGTTATAGATCGTTTGATCCCATTGCCCGGCGCCGAACCCGAAGAGCGCCGCGTGGCGCGTACTCTCCCTTGCCGTGGCTGACCGCATTGAGGCGGTCGCATTTGCGATTCACGGAGTTTGGGCGCGTGCCGAGACTCCGGAAGGTTTTCGCATTCGCATGTCCATTTCCAGTTCTGACCGTTCCGTCATGCCCGAGAACGACTCGATCGAGGCTGTCGAGACCCTTGAGGTCGACGCCACTCTCGAGGCGCTCGAGGCCGATGTTGCCGACGTGACGACCGACGACCAGATCGACGCCCTCGAGGCCGACGAGGCCGACGAGATCGACGCAGAGCCCACGATCACCTTCGGCGACCTCGGTCTGCCGGAGGGCGTCGTGCGCAAGCTCGCGCAGAACGGCGTCACCACCCCCTTCCCGATCCAGGCCGCGACCATCCCGGACGCCCTGGCCGGCAAGGACATCCTCGGCCGTGGCCGCACCGGCTCCGGCAAGACCCTCTCCTTCGGTCTCCCGCTCCTGGCCACGCTGGCCGGCGGCCACACCGACAAGAAGAAGCCCCGCGGCATCATCCTCACGCCGACGCGTGAGCTCGCGATGCAGGTCGCGGACGCCCTCCAGCCGTACGGCGACGTGCTCGGCCTCAAGATGAAGGTCGTCTGCGGCGGTACGTCCATGGGCAACCAGATCTACGCCCTGGAGCGCGGTGTCGACATCCTCGTCGCCACCCCGGGCCGTCTGCGCGACATCATCAACCGCGGCGCGTGCTCCCTGGAGCAGGTCAAGATCGCGGTCCTCGACGAGGCCGACCAGATGGCCGACCTGGGCTTCCTGCCCGAGGTCACCGAGCTGCTCGACCAGGTCCCGGCCGGCGGCCAGCGCCTGCTGTTCTCCGCCACGCTGGAGAACGAGATCGACAGCCTGGTCAAGCGCTACCTGGTGAACCCGGTCACGCACGAGGTCGACCCGTCCGCCGGCGCCGTCACCACCATGACCCACCACGTCCTGGTCGTGAAGCCGAAGGACAAGGCCCCGGTCACCGCGGCGATCGCCGCCCGCAAGGGCCGCACGATCATCTTCGTCCGTACCCAGCTGGGCGCCGACCGCATCGCCGAGCAGCTGCGCGACGCCGGTGTGAAGGCCGACGCGCTGCACGGCGGCATGACCCAGGGCGCGCGTACCCGCACCCTCGCGGACTTCAAGGAGGGCTACGTCAACGCGCTCGTCGCGACCGACGTCGCCGCCCGCGGCATCCACGTCGACGGCATCGACCTGGTCCTGAACGTGGACCCGGCCGGTGACCACAAGGACTACCTGCACCGCTCGGGCCGTACCGCCCGTGCCGGCCGCTCGGGTGTCGTCGTGTCGCTGGCGCTCCCGCACCAGCGCCGCCAGATCTTCCGCCTGATGGAGGACGCGGGCGTCGACGCCACGCGCCACATCGTCGGCGGCGCCGGCGCCTTCGACCCCGAGGTCGCCGAGATCACCGGTGCCCGGTCGCTGACCGAGGTCCAGGCCGACTCCGCGAACAACGCCGCCAAGCAGGCCGAGCGCGAGGTCGCCGACCTGACGAAGCAGCTCGAGCGCATCCAGCGCCGTGCCGTGGAGCTGCGCGAGGAGGCCGAGCGCCTGGTCGCCCGTGCCGCCCGCGAGCGCGGTGAGGACCCGGAGGCCGCCGTGGCCGAGGCTGCCGAGGCCGCCGAGGCCGAGGTCGCCGCCGAGATCGCGGCCGCCCCGGCGGTCGAGGAGCGCGCCGAGCGCGGTGGCTTCGAGCGCCGCGACGACCGCGGCAACTACGAGCGCCGCAACGACCGTCGCGATGACAACCGTGGTGGCGGCTTCCGCCGCGACGACCGTCGTGACGACAACCGTGGTGGCGGCTTCCGCCGCGACGACAACCGTGGCGGTGGCTTCAACCGTGACGACAACCGTGGTGGCGGCTTCCGCCGCGACGACCGTCGTGACGACAACCGTGGTGGCGGCTTCCGCCGCGACGACAACCGTGGCGGTGGCTTCAAC
>NZ_JBVJWO010000009.1:0-24935 GCF_055602345.1 Streptomyces sp. NPDC037401 | reverse complement strand
CGCCGTGACGACAACCGTGGTGGCGGCTTCCGCCGCGACGACAACCGTGGTGGCGGCTTCAACCGCGACCGTGACGACCGCGGTGGCCGTGGCTTCGAGCGTCGTGACGACAACCGCGGTGGCGGCTTCAACCGCGACCACCGCGGCGGCAGCGACCGTCCGTTCAACCGCGACCGCCGCGACGACCGCCCGGCCGGCGGCTTCCGCGCCGGCGGCGCCGGCGACCGCCCGTACGGCCGCCGTGACGACCACCGCCCGTCGAGCTCCGGCTCGGGCTCCTTCGGCGGCCGTCGCGACGACAAGCCGCGCTGGAAGCGCAACGGCTGATCTCTGACGGCTGACACCGACAGCTGACGAAGCCCCCCGGGCACCCTGGTGCCCGGGGGGCTTCGGCGTTTCCCTACGGCTTCGCACGGGTTCCCGACTGCGGGCCGGCGCGGCCCGGAACGCGTACAACTCCGTTGCTGCGAGCGGCCGGAGGGCTGCCGGGCGACCGGCCGAGCGGCGCGTGACAGCGCCGGTGCGGCATACTCGATCGGCTCACCGGCGCTGTCCGGCTATGCTCTGGGGTGAGCGTGCCAAGGGCCATTAGCTCAATTGGCAGAGCAGTGGACTTTTAATCCATTGGTTGTCGGTTCGAGTCCGACATGGCCTACGTGCAGCGGGAGCGCCCCGGACCGGTTGAAGAACCGGTCCGGGGCGCTTCGTCGTTCGCCCGGTCTCAGGTTTTCCGCAGGTGCGGCAGGAGCACCGAGACGTGGCTCCGGTCCGGGTCCTTCACCGCCGTCAGGAGGGTGAGGGGGCCGTCGGCGGCGAGGGCGCGCAGGGACGCGAGGGCGTCGGCGGCCTCGGGGTCGGCGAGCTCGGCCTCGTAGCGGGCGGCGAACTCCTCGTACGTGCCCCCGCCGTCGTGGAACCAGCGGCGCAGCCCGGTCGACGGGGTGAGGGCCTTCGGCCAGGCGTCGATGCGTGCCGATGCCTTGGACAGGCCGCGCGGCCAGAGGCGGTCGACGAGGACGCGGGTGCCGTCCTCCGGCGCGGGCGGGTCGTAGACGCGGCGCACCCGGATGCGAGAGCTCATGGGGCCAGCGTCGCCGACGGGGGCGCGGCCGGCCACCGGGTGAGCAGGGCGTGCAGCCCGTCGAGGATCCGGGCCCAGGAGGCGTCCAGCTCGCGCGGGTGGCCGAAGCCGTCGGCAGCCTCCAGTACGGCGAAGCCGTGGAAGGTGCTGCGCAGCAGCCGGACCGCGTCCGTGGTGTCGGGTTCGGCGAGGTCGTACGAGCGCAGCAGGGCGTAGGTGAGCTCGACCAGGCGCTGGTGGCCGGGGGAGCCGGCCAGGGTCTCGGCGGGCAGCCGGAGCTGCGTGGCGGCGTACCGGCCGGGGTGGCGGACGGCGAAGTCCCGGTAGGCCCGGGCGAAGGCGGCCAGGGCGTCGCGGCCGGAGCGGCCGGCGAGGGCCGTGGTGATCCGGTCGGCGAACTCGGCGGCGGAGCGGACAGCGACCCGGCTGCGGAGGTCGTCGAGGCCGCGGATGTGGGCGTACAGGCTCGCGTCGCGGACGCCGAAGCCGCGGGCCAGGGCGGAGACGGTCACCTGGTCGAGGCCGATGGTGTCGGCCAGGTCGGCGGCCGCCCCGGCGATCCGCTCGGGCGTGAGTCCGGCTCGGGGCACGGTCACGGCTCCTCTCTGTGGCTGCCGGCTGCCGGCTGCTGCGTGCTGCGCACTGGCTAGGTAGGTTAATCGTTTGCCTAGGGATCCTAGGGAAGATTAGCGTCCAGGGCATGAAGGCACTGACGGAGCACGAGATCCGCACGTCGTTCGTGAACTGCTCGAAGGGGGAGGCCCAGCGGCTGCCGCTGCCGCGCGACCTGGCGGAGCGGCCGTGGGAGGACCTCGACTTCCTGGGCTGGCGGGACCTCTCGGCGCCCGACCGCACCTATCTGGTGACCGAGCACGAGGACCGGCTCGTCGGGATCACGCTCCGCTTCCCCGAGGTCAAGCGCGGGTTCCTGCACCGCAGCATGTGCTCCCTGTGCCTGACCACCCATCCGGGCGGCGGGGTCTCGCTGATGACGGCCCGCAAGCGGGGCCGCGAGGGCCGGGAGGGGAACTCCGTCGGCCTCTACGTCTGCACCGACCTGGCCTGCTCGCTGTACGTGCGCGGGAAGAAGCTGCCGGAGCCCGGCGGCCGCTTCGAGGAGTCGCTGACGGTGGACGAGCAGATCGAGAGGACCCGGCGGAACCTCGCCGGATTCGTCGGCTCGCTGTGACCTGCGGGAAAAGGTGGCGCGGAGGGCCTCCGGCATAGCGTAGAGTGGTGTTTACCGACGCGGGGTGGAGCAGCTCGGTAGCTCGCTGGGCTCATAACCCAGAGGTCGCAGGTTCAAATCCTGTCCCCGCTACTCCAGTACGAAGGCCCGGATCCTCACGGATCCGGGCCTTCGTCGTTCCGTACCCCTTTCGGCCGTGGCCCGGTGGCCGGCCGTGCGGTGCGGCCGCAGCCTTGTGGGGCGAGGCGGCAGCGGTCCGCACCCGTGCGAGCGGACCGGGCAGGAGAACACCGTGGTGGGGCAGGGGCAGGCTGGTGGGAGCGCGATCGCCCGGAGGTTCGTGCGCGCGCTGCCCGTGCTGCTGGTGCTGCTGGGGCTCGTCTTCGACGTGCTCACCCCGCCGAGCTTCACCGGTTCGCCCTTCTTCTCCGCGGCTCCGCTGGTCGCGGCTCCGCTCTTCGCGCTCGCCACCACCCTGCTCACCGGCGCGCTCGCCTCGGGCACCGTCCTGCTGCTGCACGTCCACCACGGCACGACCTGGAAGGTGGAGGCGCTCACCGAGCTGGTGACCGTGCTGACCGTCTCGGGGCTCGCCGTGCTGATCAACCGGGTGGTCCGGCGCAGCGGGGAGCGGCTCGCCTCGGCCCGCGAGATCGCGGAGGCGGCGCAGCGCGCCGTGCTGCCCACGCCCGCCGAGCGGATCGGCGGGCTGCACGTCTCCGCCCGGTACGAGGCCGCCGAGGCGGACGCGTTCATCGGCGGCGACCTGTACGCGGTCCAGGAGACGCCGTTCGGGGTCCGGCTGGCCGTGGGGGACGTACGGGGCAAGGGGATGGGGGCGGTGGAGGCCGTCGCGGTGGTCCTGGGGGCCTTCCGGGAGGCCGCGGAGCTGGAGCCCACCCTGACCGGGGTGGCCCGCCGGCTGGAGCGGGCGCTCGACCGCGAGGGCACGCGGCGCGACAGCCTGGATGCCGTGGAGGGGTTCACCACCTGCGTGCTGGCCGAGATCCCGCCCGGCGGGGACGTGCTGCGCGTGGTCAACCGGGGGCACCCCGAGCCGCTGCTGCTGCATGCGGACGGCAGGCTGCGGGCGCTGGAGCCCGCCGAGCACGCGCTGCCGCTGGGCATGGGCGAGCTCGCCGCCGGCCACCCGGACCTGGCGGACGAGTGGGCGTTCCCGGCGGGGGCGACGCTGCTGGTGTACACGGACGGGCTGACCGAGGCGCGGGACCGGGCGGGGGAGTTCTACGACCCTCCGCAGCGGCTGCGCGGGCGGATCTTCCCCGGGCCGGACGCGCTGCTGACCGCGCTGATCACGGACGTGCGCCGGCACACCGGCGGCGGGGCGACGGACGACATGGCGCTGCTGGCGGTCGGGCGGCCGCTGGAGGGGGAGCCGGCCCGGCGGCGTACGGTCCCGGTGGTCCGGAACCGGTAGACTTCGTGCTCACGCACGGTAGTCAACAGGGCGCGCTCCGCAGTGCAGTTGACGATCCGTCAGGGGGCTGGTGTGGCTGGAGAGATACCCAAGGGGTCGGGAGAACGTCCGCTTTGGCCCACTCTTGTTAGTAAAAGTCCAGGCCAGAGCTGGTCAGAGCGTGGCTGATACACGCGAAGGAACAATCGCAACAGCTTGGATTCACTCCCCTGTGTCTATTACCGTTCGATAACGCAGCGCGGTTGTCCCAGCCGTCGCCCCAGACGGCGCCGCGCGCGTGCGCGCCGAATTCCGCAAGGGAACCGGGGAACCACCAATTTGGGGTGAATCGGGTCCGATTGGGCCCGTAGGAGACCTTCCTGCTCCGAACCCGTCAGCTAACCCGGTAGGCGAGAAGGAAGGAAAGGAGTGCGCCCCCGTGGCGTCGAACAGGCCTGTCCCTGAAGCCTCCGAGGTGCTCGACGGCCCCAACGCCGGTGCGTGGGGCGAGTGGAACCCCACCGAGGACTCCGTCCGTCCCGTCCGCGGCCGCCACCGCGTCGCCAAGCAGCGCGGCGGCCTCGCCCGCAGTTCCACGGTCCTCGGCGTCGGCGTCATCGCCGCCGTCGGCGCGGGCGGCATCGCCACCGCCCAGGACCGGCCGCAGATCTCCATATCCATACCCTCGCTGCTCCCCGGCGACGCGGGTGAGGAAGAGGTCTCCGCCGACACCGTCCCGGTGGCCGCGCCCCTCACCACCGCGGGTGTCAGCCCGCAGCAGGCCGAGGCGGGCACCGACGCCGGCGAGGTGCTCCGCAACCGCATCCTGCAGCAGGCCGAGTCCCAGTCGGACGCCGCGGCCGCCGAGGCCAAGGAAGCCGCCTCCAGGGCGGCGGAAGAGGCCGCCGCGAAGGAGGCTGCCGCACAGCGGGAGGCCGCCCGCAAGGCCGCCGAAGCCAAGGCGAAGGCCGCCGAAGCCGCCGCCGAGGCCGCGGCGAAGGCCGCCGCCGAGGCCAAGGCCGAGGAAGAGCGGCTGGCCAAGCTCGCCAAGAGCTACGCGCTGCCCACCTCCTCGTACACCGTGACCTCGCACTACGGCGTCCCCGGCTCCATGTGGTCCTCCGGGTACCACACGGGCCTGGACCTGGCCGCGCCCACCGGCACCCCGGTGAAGGCCGTCCACAACGGCACGATCGTGTCGGCCGGGTACTCCGGTGCGTACGGCTACCGGATCGTGCTCCGGCTCGATGACGGTACGGAGATCTGGTACTGCCACCTGTCCTCGATGTCGGTGACTTCCGGCACCGTGAGCACCGGCGAGACCATCGGCCGCGTCGGCGCCACCGGCAACGTCACCGGACCCCATCTGCATCTGGAGGTGCGGACCGGAGGGGCGACGCAGGATCCGATGGCGTGGCTGCAGAGCAAGGGCCTCGACGTCTGACGGCCAGCCAGGTCAGCAGGGCGAACGCCGGGACCATCACGGTCCCGTAGACGACGTAGAAACCGTGCTCGCCGAACTCCGGAGAGCTGTTCCACAGGGCGTGCACGCCCATCGCCAGCAGCAGCCCGGCGAGCGGGAACAGCACGCGGCGGGCCCGCGTGCGGGTAGGGGTGCCGGTGCCGGTGCGTGTGCCGGCGCCGGTCAGGGCGGCCAGTCCGAAGCCGAGCCCGGTGAGCGCGGTGAACAGCGGATGCGCGAACGGCGACATCACGATCCGCACGAAGAAGGTCGCCGCGGTCATCGAGGCCAGCACCGAGGTGCCGCTGCCGAGGTCTTCGCCGAAGGCGTTGCCGAGGTAGAGGATGTTCTCGGTGAACGCGAAGCCGGTGGCGGTGAACGCCGCGAGCACGAAGCCGTCCGTGAGCCCGGTCAGGTGCCGCCGCCGGAACACGAACACGAGCAGCAGGGCGGCGGCCTTCGCCAGTTCCTCCACGACGGGCGCGATCGCGATCGAGCCGAGCTGGTCGGCGTCGTACGGGTCGGCGGTGGCCGCGGCTATCCAGCGGGTCGCGAAACTGTTCGCCAGTATGGCGATCAGCGCCGCCGCGCAGGCGCCCCAGCCGAAGGAGAACAGCAGCGGGGCCCAGGGACGGCCCGGCGGCTCCGTCCGGTCCGCCGGTCCCGCCCGCGGCCGCCCCAGCCGACGGAACGCGGCCGCGAGCGGCGGTACGGGGAGGACGGCGAGGCCGAGCCCCACGAAGAAGCCCGGCGTACCGGTCTGTTCCCGCACCAGGGCCAGGATCAGCACTCCGGCGGCCGCGAGCGCGCAGACCACCACGACGCCGCGGGCCCGGGCCGATGTACGAGGGATCGCCCGAAACACCCCACCGACCCTAACGAGCGGGCCGCCGGCGCAGACGGGGTTTTCAGTTCCCGGTACGCAGGAAGAGCAGGTCGTGTACGACGTGGCCCTTGTCGATGCCCTGGCCCTCGAAGCGGGTGAAGGGGCGGAAGTCCGGCCGGGGCGCGTATCCGCCGTCGGCCTGGGTGTTCTCGAAGTCCGGGTGTGCGGTGAGGACTTCGAGCATCTGCTCGGCGTACGGCTCCCAGTCCGTGGCGCAGTGCAGCAGGGCCCCGGGCGCGAGGCGGGTGGCGGCCAGCGAGAGGAACTCCGGCTGGATCAGGCGGCGCTTGTGGTGGCGCTTCTTGGGCCACGGGTCCGGGAAGTACACGCGCAGCCCGGCGAGTGAGGCCGGCGGGAGCATCTCGCGCAGCAGGATGATCGCGTCGCCGTTGGCGACGCGGATGTTGTCGAGGCCGTTGCGCTCGGCGAGGGCGAGGAGGTTGCCCTGGCCGGGGGTGTGCACGTCGGCGGCCAGCACACCGGTGTCCGGGTCGTCGGCGGCCATCTGGGCGGTGGCCTCGCCCATGCCGAAGCCGATCTCCAGGACGACGGGACGGCCGTCGAAGAGCTTGCCGAGGTCGAGGACCTCGTGCCCGTCGATGTCGAGGCCCCAGGTGCCCCAGAGCCGCCGGAGGGCGTCTTCCTGGCCGGTGGTCACCCGGCTGCGGCGCGGCTGGAAGCTGCGGATGCGGCGCTCGTGGTGCGAACCGGCGGGGTCGGGCGAGGGCCCGTCGGGAAAACGCGGCTCCGTGCGCCAGCGGGGGGCGGTGTAGGAGGGGGCGTCCGGCTGGGGATGCGGGTTCATGGACTCAGACACAGTGCGTCCGATTCTACGTCCCGCTCTTGCCCGGGGCCCGGCGGAGCCTTTCCGCTACCCGCCCCCCTTCCGGAAACCGGGGGCAAGCCTGCGGCCCCCGGACCGTGCGTTCCGCGCCCGGTGCGCTCGAACGCCGCGCGGGCTGGAATGTCCGGCCTCGCCGGCGTTTGAGGCGCGGGGTCAGGGGCGGAGGGAGGCCAGGGCTCGGGTGGCGATCTCGCGGCCGATGGGGAGGGAGGCCGTGGCCGCGGGAGACGGCGCGTTGAGCACGTGGACCGTCCGCGGCGCCTCGCGGATCAGGAAGTCGTCGACCAGCGTCCCGTCACGCAGCACCGCCTGCGCCCGCACGCCGGCGGACGCAGCCCGCAGATCGCCCTCCGCCACAGCCGGCAGCAGCCTCCGCACCGCCGCAGTGAACGCCGCCTTCGACAGGGAGCGGTGGATCTCCCCCGCTCCGTACCGCCAGTGCCGTGAGGCGACCCGCCAGGCCCCCGGCCAGGCCAGGCTGGTCGCGAGGTCCCGCGGGCGGACCGTGCCCCAGCCGTACCCCTCGCGGGCGAGGGCCGGTACGGCATTGGGTCCGACGTGGACGCCGCCGCCGATCCCGCGGGTCAGGTGGACCCCCAGGAACGGGAACGCCGGGTCCGGCACCGGGTAGACCAGGCCGCGCACCAGCTCGGGGCGCGCCAGGTCGTAGTACTCGCCGCGGAAGGGGATGATCCGCATGCCCGGGTCGTCGCCCGCCAGGCGCGCGACCCGGTCGCACTGGAGCCCGGCGCAGTTCACCAGCGCCTTGGCCCGGAAGACCTGTCCGGACGCCGTGCGGACCGCGACCGCCGAGGGGCGCCGCGAGATCAGCGTGACCTCGGCGCCGTAGACGATCTCGGCCCCCGAGGACCCGGCCAGCCGGGCCGCGACCTGGCCGTAGTCCACGATCCCGGTCGTGCCCACGTGGATCGCGGCGAGCCCGGCGACTTCCGGTTCGTACTCCGCGATCTGCGCCGGGCCCAGCTCGCGGACGGGGATGCCGTTCTCCCGGCCGCGCTGGACGAGGGCGTGCAGCCGCGGCAGCTCCGCGCGCTCGGTCGCGACGATCAGCTTGCCCGTGACCTCGTGCGCGATGTCCTGCTCGGCGCAGAACTTGACCATCTCGGCCGCGCCCTGCACCGCGAACCGGGCCTTCAGCGAGCCGGGGCGGTAGTAGATCCCGCTGTGGATCACTCCGCTGTTGCGCCCCGTCTGGTGCCGGGCCGGGCCCTGCTCCTTCTCCAGGACCACCACGCGCGTCCCCGGAGCCAGGCGCGACAGTGCGTACGCGGTCGACAGGCCGACGATCCCGCCGCCGATCACCAGTACGTCGCAGTCCATGCCACCTCCCACGTCCGAGTCTGCACCCCGGCACTGACAATCCCGCTAGGCGGGGGTCACCAGCAGCGGGCGGGCCCGCTCGCGCAGCTCCGCGACACGCGGCTCGTCGCCGTACGGCTCCAGCCGGTGCAGCAGGTCGCGCACGTACTCCGTGGTGCGCGCCGAGGAGATCCGGCCCGCCACCTCCACCGCCCGGGTGCCCTGGGCGCACGCTGCGTCCAGGTTGCCCGATTCCAGCTCGGCGACCGCGCTCACCACGAGCCGCAGTCCGTGCGAGCGGACGTACTCCTCGGTCGGCCGGGACAAGGCCTGCTCGGTGAAGCGCCGTACCTGCCGGGGGAGTTTGAGGTCGCGGTAGCATTCCGCAGCATCCGCCGCAAAGCGGTCGTACGAGTAGAAACCCAGCCAGCTCGGGTCGGCGTCGCCGTCCCGTGAGCGCTCCAGCCAGCCCTCCGCGGCGCGCAGCGCGGCGCCGGCGGCCTGGCAGTCGCCGGCCTTCGCGTGCGCACGGGCCTCGACCAGCCGGAAGAAGCTCATGGTGCGGGCGGTGGCCAGGCCGCGGTTGCGCTCCGCGGCCGCCTGCGCCAGGTCGACGCCCTCGTCGGGGAAGTCTCGGTAGGTGGCCTGGAGGGACATCGAGGCGAGGACGTAGCCCCCGAGGGGCACGTCCGCTGCTGCGCGGGCCAGTCTCAGCGCCTGGATGTAGTACCGCTGCGCGGCCTCCTGCTGCCCGGTGTCGAAGGCCATCCACCCGGCGAGCCGGGTCAGTTCGGCGGTCGCGCCGAAGAGGGCCCGCCCCACCTCGTCGGAGTAGGAACCGAGCAGCAGCGGCGCCGCGTCCACCCGCAGGCATTCCGGGACCATGGAGGACCGCCAGTCGCCGCCCCCGTACTTGGAGTCCCACCGGCGGGCGTCCTCGGCCGCCTCGCGCAGCTTGGCCACGTCGCTGTGGCCGACGCGCTGCGCCGCGGCGTCGGCGGTCGGCTCTGCGGGGGCCGGGGCCGCGGGGGCTCCGGGAGAGGGGGAGTTGGGCGCGGGTGCGCCGGAGGCGGAAGCGCTGGGGGCGGGTGTGCCGGGGGCGGGTGTGCCCGTCCCCGGAGGGCGTAAGGGCGCAGCTTCCCGGGCCACCGAACTGTCCGCGGGCGATATCAGCCAACGGGAGGCGGGCGTGGCGTACGCCGAGACGGCGAAGGAGCCCGCCAGCGACTGCCAGATCCCGCCACCGCCGCGCCGCCCCGCCAGGTCCAGCCGGTACAAGTCCGTCGCGGCCCGTACCGCCCCGGCCACGTCGCGCGGGAAGCTCAGTCCGACCTCGGGCGCCGGGTCCGCGTCCGCCAGGCCGATCTCGTGCAGCGGAACGGGGCGGCCGAGCTTGGCGCCGATCGCCGCCGCGATGAGGTGGGGGGCCGCGCCCTGCGGCACCATGCCCTTGGAGACCCAGCGGGCCACCGAGGTCTTGTCGTAACGAAGCGTCAGTCCGCGCTGTGCGCCGAGGTCGTTCACCCGCCGGGCCAGGCCGGCGTTGCTGATACCCGCGAGGGTGAGGACGGTGCCGAGTTTCTCGTTCGGCTCGCGGAGCTCCCTGGACATGCGCCACCCCTCGTCACGCTGAACGCAGTTCCCCAGCACACAGACGTGCGCCGGGCGGCGGCATAGGCGCCCGGCATTCGTAAACCCAGCGTAGTTCGCCGCATCCCAAGCGTTAAGGCCCCGCCTTCCGTATGGCGAGATTGTTGTCCGTACGCACGGCCGTGGCCGGGGCGCATCCGTGGCCGCGTGCTCCGCCCGTGTGGCCGTGCGCCTGCGCGTGCGCTCTGGCCGGGCCCCGGGGGCGACGATTCGATACGGGGTGCGTGGGTCGGCCCGCTGCATGGATCCGGCGGGCCGGGGGACGCCGCCGCCTCAATCCCCGCGGGTGGCGGACCGGTCCGGGAGGCGGGCCGCGCCTCCCGGACCGCGCCCGCCCCGCGCCGTCGGACGCCGGAAAGAATGGCTGAATCCGACCTATGGGGCGCTGGGAACGGAACGCCAAATACCGCATGGCGGGGGCGTGTTCGTTTGCATGTGCGCCCCCTTAACCCCTCTCGCACGCCTGTCTCGTGGCAGCATGGACCCCAACTTGTCCACAGTCTGTGGAGGCAGCGGCGATGCGGTGGTTGGTGGGCTGGAGCAGTATCGCCGCAAGCTTCGGGACGGCCGGGCGGATTTACGACACCCCCGACACCAACGGCACCGTCCCCGGCGGACTGGCCGACTCCGACGACGCCGCCGAGGACGCCGCCCGCACCGTCCACCCCGTCGGCGCCCAGCTGCTGTGGGGCGACCCCGACCCGCTGTGGGCCGTGGGCGACTGGCGCCCCGACGAGATCCGCACCGTCGCCGCCGACCCGGCCGACCCCTTCAGCCGCCTCGCCGTCCTCGGCTGCTGCGGCGCCACCGACGCCGAACTGCGCCGCGCCCTCTACGCCGCCCGCGGCGGCGCGCTGCGCCACCTCACCCAGTGGCCCGGCAGCTACACCGCCGTCGTCCAGGCAGGACGCCGGATCACCGTCGTCGGCGACCTGGCCGGCGCCCGGCCCGTCTTCTACACCCCGTGGGCCAACGGCACCGCGTACGCCACCGCCGCCCTCCCCCTCGCCGACCTCATCGAGGCCCAGCTCGACATAGGCCACCTCGCCGCCCTGCTCGCCTGCCCCGACAGCCCCGAGGCCCTGGTCGACGGCACCCCGTACGCCGGCGTCCGCCGCATCCCGCCCGGCCACGCACTCATCCTGCGCGAGGGCTCCCGCGAGATCACCGGCTACGAACCCGTCGCCTCGCTCGCCGTGGCCGCCCCGCAGGCCGACGCCGACCGGGCGGTGGAGGGCGTACGGGAAGCACTCGTCGAAGCGGTGCGCGCCCGGCTCACGGCTCCCCGCCATGCGCCCGATGCCCTCGCCTACGACCCCGGACCGGTGCCCGGCATGGGCCCGGCCGAGCGCCGTGCCGCCCGGGGCGCCCCCGCCCCCGGCATCGGCGCCGACCTCTCCGGCGGCAGCGCCTCCGCGACCCTGGCGCTGCTCGCGGCCGGCCTGCCCGGCGTCCCCGGCACCGTCCTGGGCCACGGAACGGGCGCCGGCGAGCGCCTCCTCGCCGTCACCTTCAACGACCTCGCCACCCCGCAGGGCCGGGAGGACGAGCTCGAACGCGCCCGGGTGATCGCCGCCAACCCCCGGCTGCACCACGTCGTGGTCGCCGCGGCCGAGGAGGCGCTGCCGTACGTCGACCTCGACGGCCCGCTCACGGACGAACCCGGCCCCTCCCTGGTCGTCGCCGCCCGCCACCGGCGCCGGCTGTCCGCAGGCAGCGCCGACCACTTCGTCGGACACGGCGCCCGGCAGGTCCTGGACGCGCACCCGGCCCGCCTCGCGGACCTCCTGCTCGACCGCCGCCGCAGACACCTCGTCCGGCCGGTCGCCGCCCTGGCCCGCTCGGAGGCGCAGTCGCTGACCGTGCCGTTCACGGTCTACCTGGCCGCCCGCAAGCTCTCCCGCACCTCGTACATGACCGGCATCAAGGACGCGGCCGCGCAGCTGCGCTCACACGGCTTCGCGGACTTCGAGGCCTCCGCCGATCCGGGCCCGGTGGCCGCCTCGCTCGCCGCCCTGACCTGGTCGCGGCCGGGGCCTGCGGCCCGCTGGCTGACGGGCGAGGCACTGGCGGAAGTATCGATCCGGCTGGAAACCGCCGCCGGCCGGCCCCCGCTGTCGCTGCGCCCCGGCGAGGCCCGGGCGCGGGCCGCGCTGGCCCGGCACGCGGCCGACCACCGCGTCTTCGAGCAGGCGGTGGAGGTGCGCAGCCAGCGGCTGCACGCGCCGTTCCTCGACAACCAGGTCGTACGGGCCGCCCGGGCACTCCCGGAGTCGCTGCGGGTCCAGCCGGGCGCGCGGGCCGCGATCCTGCGCAGCGTGCTGTCGGCCACGGGGGTGCGGGAGCTGCCGTCCGGCTGGGGCGCCACCTCGCAGGCGGAGGCCGTCTCCGCGGTCCGCGCGGGCCTGCGGGCGGCCCTGGACGACCTCCTCGACCTGTTCGCGGCGCCGCTGCTCGCGGACGCCGGCCTGATCGAGGCGCACGTCGTACGCCAGGCCCTGGTCGACGCGGCGGAGGGCCACCCGGTCCCGCTGGACGGCATCGCGGAGCTGGTCTCCGTCGAACTGTGGCTCCGCCGGCTCCTCTCCCGCCGCGGCACCTGCTGGACCGGCACCTCCACCCCCCGCCGCCGCGCCGTGCCCACCGGCGTCCCCCAACGCCGCGCCCTCTGACGTCCAGGCCCGCGCACCGGCCCGGAAACTCGGGGGCGATGGGGGGACGGACCCTGCATCATGGCTCGGTGCGGTACCTGATCCTGGGCGTCACCGAGGCGCGAGAAGACGACGGAACCGCCCTCCCCATACCCGGCGCCCGCCTCCGCGCGCTCGTCGCCGCCCTCGCACTCCGCGCCGACCGGCCCGTACCCGTATCCGACCTCGTCGACGAGGTCTGGGACGGCGACCCGCCCGCCGACGCCCTCGCCGCCCTCCAAGCGCTCGTCGGCCGCCTGCGCCGCACCCTCGGCCGCGAGGCCGTCCGCTCCGAGCCCGGCAGCTACCGCCTCGCCACCGACCCGCAGGCCGTCGACCTGCACCGGTTCACCCGCCTCGCCCGCGAGGGCGCCGCCGAACTGTCCTCCGGCGCCCACGAGAAGGCCGCAGCCACCCTCCGCAGCGCCCTCGCGCTCTGGCGCGGCCCCGCCCTCGCCGACCTGCCCGGACGCGAGGGCCACGCCGCCCGCCCCGAGGCCGCGCGGGACACCGCCCTGCGCGACCGCATCGAGGCCGAGCTCCGGGCCGGGCACGACCCCGCCCCGCTGGTCGGCGAACTCGCGCAGCTCATCGCGTACAGCCCGTACGACGAGCCGCTGCGCGCCCAGCACATCAGGGCCCTGCGCGCCGCCGGCCGCCCCGCGGACGCCCTCGCCGCCTACGAGGACACCCGCCGGACCCTCGCCGAAGGACTCGGCACCGACCCCGGGCCGGAACTCGCCGCGCTGCACTCCGCCCTGCTCCACCCGCCCGCCCCCGCGCGGACCGGGAACCTGCGCCCGCGCCTCACCTCCTTCGTCGGCCGCGAACCCGAACTCGCCGCCCTCCGCGCCGACCTCGCCCGCTCCCGCCTCGTCACCCTCACCGGCCCCGGCGGCTCCGGGAAGACCCGGCTGGCCGAGGAAGCCGCGCACGCCCACCCCGCCGACGCCGTCTGGCTCGCGGAACTCGCCCCCCTCGACCATCCGGCCGCCGTCCCCGGCGCCGTCCTCAACGCCCTCGGCCTGCGCGAAACCACCCTGATCGGCCGCGAGAAGACCGCCGCCGACGACCCCACCGCGCAGATCCTCGAGCACTGCGCCCACCGCACCCTCCTGCTCGTCCTCGACAACTGCGAGCACGTCGTCGACGCCGCCGCGGACCTCGCCGAGCGGCTCCTCGTGCACTGTCCCGGCGTCCGCATCCTCGCCACCAGCCGGGAGCCCCTCGGCGTGCCCGGCGAGACCGTCCGGCCCGTGGAACCCCTCCCCCCGGACCCGGCGCACCGCCTCTTCGCCGAGCGCGCCACCGCCGTACGCCCCGACTTCGACCCGGCGGCCGACGCCGCCGCCGTCGCCGAGATCTGCACCCGCCTCGACGGGCTCCCGCTCGCCATCGAACTGGCCGCCGCCCGCCTCCGGCTGCTCACGCCCACCCAGATCGCGGCACGCCTCGACGACCGCTTCCACCTCCTGACCAGCGGCAGCCGCACCGTCCTGGCCCGCCAGCAGACCCTGCGCGCGGTCGTCGACTGGTCCTGGGAGCTGCTCGACCTGGAGGAGCGGACCCTCCTGCGACGCCTGTCCGTCTTCCACGGCGGCTGGGACCTCGCCGCCGCCGAGGCCGTCGGCCGCAGCACCCCCGGCCTGCTCGGCGCACTCGTCGACAAGTCCCTGGTCATCGCCGCCCCCACCGCCGACGGCGAGATGCGCTACCGGATGCTGGAGACCATCCACGAGTACGCCGTCGAACGCGCCGCGCAGACCCCCGAGGACCTGGCCTCCGCCGCCCGCGCGCACGCCGCCCACTACGTCGCGCTCGCCGAGCGGGCCGAACCCCTGATCCGGTCCGCCGCCCAACTCCCCTGGATCCGGCGGATCGAGACGGAACTCGACAACATCCGCGCCGCGCTCCAGTACGCGGTCGCCCACGACGAGTCCACCGCCCAGCGGCTCGTCTTCGCCCTCGGCTGGTTCTGGTGGGTGCGCAGCTACCGCGCCGAGGGCGCCCGGTGGGCCGAGCGGGTCCTCGCCCTCGACGACCGTCCGGAACCGGACGTCGCCCCGGACCCGGACGGCCCGCAGGACCCGCGGTACTGGCCCCGGCTGCGGCTGTGGATGCTGCGCATCCTCCTGCACGCCGAGAGCCAGACCCTGGAGGACTTCGGCGCCCCGCGCAACGTCGACCTGGCCCGCCGGATCCAGGAGGGGTTCAGCCGGGGCGGCCCCGAGTCCGTGCCCTTCCCCGGCCTGCTCTGGCCGTTCACCGCGTACCTCACCGGCGGCCCGCCGGGCTTCCGCCGGGCCCTCGACGAGACGGTCGCCAACTGCCGCCGCCACGGCGGTGCGTGGGAGCTCGGCGTCGTCCTCATGTTCCGCGCCCACGTGGACGTCGACACCGCCGGCGGGCTGTCGGGCGTGGACGGCGACCTCGCGGAGCTGTACGCGCTGAGTGCCCGGGTCGGGGACCGCTGGATGCGGGCCCAGGTGCTGAGCGCCGCCGGGGAGGCCGCGCTGGCCCGCGGGCAGCACACCCGGGCGGCCGAGGTCTACGGGGAGGCCCTGGAGCTGGCCCGTGAGGTCGGCGCGCACGCCGAGGCGCCGTTCCTGGTGGCCCGGCTCGCCGACATCGCGTACCGCTCGGGTGACACCGCGGACGCCGAGCGGCTCCTCGAGCAGGTGAACGCCGAGGCGGGCGGGCAGACGGCGTTCGACGCCCGCGCCTTCGCGCTGTTCCTGTCCGCGGTGATCGCCCTGGACCGGGGGGAGCACGACCGGGCCCGCACCCTGTCCCGGGCGGCCCGTACCGAAGGCTGCCGCACCACCCCGCCGCCGCAGTTCACGGCCGCGCTCGACCTCGTCGACGCCGAGCTCGCGGCCCTGGAGCAGGGGCCCGCCGAGGGTCTGCGCCGGACCGCGGACGTCCTGGACGGCGCGGCCGCGGCACACTGCGCGGAGCAGGTACTCGCGGCGGCCGCGGAGACCGGCGCGCTGCTCCTGTCCCAGGCCGGCCGCTGGGGCGGGGCCGTACGGCTGCTCGCCGCGGCCACCGCCTGGCGGGGCGGCCATCCGCGGTCGGTGCCGGAGGAGCGGCGGCTGCGGGAACTGCCGGAGGCGGCGCGCTCCGCCCTCGGCGCCGGGGGCTACGCCGCGGCGTGGGAGGCCGGTACGGCGGTCGACGTCGCAGGCGCGCTGGAGCTGCTCCGGGCCGCCGTGACCGCAGTGACGGCCCGGTGATCAGCCGACGGTGATCACCCGTAGCTGATGAGCGGCAGCCGATCACCGGCAGCTGATGACGGAGCTCGCCCAGTCGGCGAGCAGCAGGTGCCCGAGCGGCCCGTCGCGTTCGACGACCAGCCGCAGCGAGTCCCGCCCGCCGATGCCCACCGACACCGCTGCGGCCGGATCCCCGGCACCCAGAGCGGGGGACCGCCACAGCCGCACCCCGTCGGCGTACACCGAGAACCGCAGCGCACCCCGCGCGCCGAGGGACATGTCGTCGACGCCGACCCGGGCGGAGAAGACCGTGCAGGGCCGGTTCAGGTCGACGGTGACCGAGGACTTCGCGTGCACGGTGATGCCGTGGCCGTACGTGCTGCCGCCGATCACCAGGCCCCAGCGCTGCCAGACCCAGCTGCTGCGCGCGGTCCGCAGCTCGGGGCCGGTGTGGTCGCCGAACGCCGAGTGCTGGAGCCGCGCCAGCGGGAAGGCGCGCACGGTCCGCGGCGGCGGGGTGGGACTGGGCTCGGGCTCGGGCGTGGGCTTGGGCTTGGGCGGCACCGGGACCACCGGCGGCTTGGGCGGCCGGGGCTTCGCGGACGGCGGCGGCGTGGGCGAGGGCTTGGGCGCGGGCCTCGCCCCGGCCGGGGGCCGGGCCGCGGGGGAGGAAGCGGCGGGGGCGGGGCGGGGTGCTCTCGTGACGGGCGGGGGAGCTACGGGAGCCGGCGGCGGGGCCCGTCTGACCGGAGGTGCGGAGCTCGGCGGCGCGGGCGGGGCAGGGTCGTCCGGGACCACTGGCGCGACGGCACTGGGCACGGGCTTCGCCTTGGCCTGGGGGGCCTGCTCGTCGCCGACGAAGGCGAAGACCACGCCCGCGGCGGTGGCCACGGCCAGGCCCGCCGCGATCGCCGCCTTCGCGGTGAGTCCGATGCCCTCCGAAGCCGCGGCGGCCCCGGCTCCCGCGCCCGTGCCGCCGGCCGCGCCGCCCGCAGCACCCGCGCCGCCCGCAGCACCCGTAGCGCCCGCAGTGGCACCGCCTGCCGCCGAACCTCCCGCAGCCGAGCCGCCCGTGGCGGCCGCCGCGGCGCCCGCTCCGCCCGCGGCCACCGCACCGCCGGCCACGACCCCGGCCGCCTTGGCGGCGTACCCGGCAGCGAACCACCCGATGACGGCGACCGGAAGCAGCGCGGGAATGCCCGCATTGACGTCCTTGAGTTCACCGGCGACCAGCCGGCACTTCGCGCACTCCTCCAGGTGCTTGCGCAGCCCGCGCTCGGCCCGCATCCGCAGACCCCCGCGTGCGTACGCGCCCAGCCGGTCCGCGTACCGCGCGCAGTCGCCGCCCTCGCTGTGCACGGAGCTCACATGGGCCTGGAGATAGGCCTGCTTGAGGCCTTCGCGGGCCCGGCTGGCCAGCACGGCCGTCGCATTGGCGGTCAGACCGAACAGCGGGGCGATCGCACTCGGCGAGGACTCCTCGACGGTGGTGTGCCACAGCACGGCCTGCCAGCGCTCGGGAAGGCTCCGGAACGCCTGCATCGCCAGCGACTGGTCGGCCTCCTCCATCGCCTTGACGTCGGCGCCCAGTTCGAGGGTGTCCGACCCGCCGGCCGTCTCCCCCGGGCGCGCCGCCTGCTCGGCGAACAGCGCGAAGTCCTCGACCAGCTGCTCCCGCCGGGCCGTCTTCGTCCAGGCCGCGGCGACCCTCCGCACGGTGGTGAGGAGGTACGCGCGCACCGCCTGGTCGGGTCCGGCGCCGCCGCGCACCGCCTGGAGGGTCCGCGCGAACACCTCCGCCGTCAGGTCCTCGGCGGTGTGGGCGTCCCGGCAGCACGTACGGGCGTAGCGGCGCACGGCGTCGGCGTGCCTGCGGAACAGCTCTTCGTACGCGCCGTCGTCCCCGGCGCGCATCCGGGCGATCAAGTCGCCGTCGGAGAGGGGCAGTTCCGCGAGGCTCGCGCCGCTGCCGCCTTCCCGCTGTGCAGGAACCTGGCGGGCGGGCAGGTCGCCCGCCTCCGCCCCGGCACCACCGAGCGACTCGTCCCGCCCGTCAACACTCATAGCGGAAGCCCCCGCACGACACGCTCAGACCCGTACACCGGAAAAGAGTGTCACAGCGGGCACGCCGACCGTACCCCTCTACCCGGTATCCACTCATCCGGGCACAATTCCGCGAAATGCCGTGCCAGGGCGAGCCCCTGGAGGGGTGTGGTGTTCGAAGCGGCCGGCCTGCGGACCCTCTGGCCCGCCGACCGGCCGCCGCGCGGTCTTCCTAGCGGGACCGGAGGCCCTCCAGCAGGATGTCGAGCAGTCGCGACGAGGCCGCCGCCTGGTGGGCCGGGTCCGGCAGCGCGGGCGCCGCCGTGGCTATCACCAGCAGGACGTCGGCGACGGTGACGTCGGTCCGCAGCTGGCCCGCGGCCCGCGCCCGGTCCACCAGCCGGCCGACGACCTCCAGCAGCGCGCTCGCGCTGGAGTCCTCCGCCTCGGGCTGGGCCGCCGGACGCTGTCCGACCACGCGCAGGTCGGGCTGGCCCGTACCCGTGCCCACCGGAGCGGACTGACGCTGCTGCGGAACCCGCGCCTCGTCCTCCGCGGCAGCGGCCTCGGCCGTCTCGTCGGCGCCGACCCGCAGCACCTGCGGCGGCAGCAGCCGCCCGGCGCCGGAGGCCACGGAGGTGCGCAGGAAGCGCGACAGCGCCTGCCACGGCTCCTCCTCCTGGCCCAGCGCCGCCCTGGCCTGCTCGGTCAGCCGGGCGGTCTCCTCCTCGGCGATCCTGCGGACCAGTACGTCCTTGCTGGGGAAGCGGCGGTACACCGTCCCTACGCCCACCCGGGCGCGCCGGGCCACGTCCTCCATCGGCGCGCCGTATCCGAGCTCGCCGAACACCTCACGCGCGGCGCGCAGCACGTGCTCGAGATTGCGCTGCGCGTCCACGCGCAGCGGAGTCGAGCGGCCTATGCCCGCACCGCCTGCAACCACCCGGCCACCGCTCTCGGTCGAGAGCGCCGTGGCAGAGCCATGGAAATCCGACATGTGCATATGTATCCCCCGGTAATCTTTGTCTCCCCCCGGAGACATCCCCGCCTTCGCGCCAGGAGGGCCACGGTCACTGAGCCCCGGCCGACACACCCGGCGAGTAACGAACATAGTTGAGCCAGAGTCAATTCAGAAGAGGCAGCTCCGTACGGACCACCGCCCGATCGGAGCATTCACCCCCACTTTTCCGGTTCGGGCACCCGGAATCACCCCTTCCGCACCGCCTGACCTGCACTCCTGTGCCCCGCCCGCGCCTCCGCACGACACCCCGCCGAGGGCGACCTTCGGTCACACAATCTGTCGGGCCTGTGGACAAAGTCCCGGCCACGTTGCGTCATGGGATGGTGAAGGCTGCAGACTCCCGGGGAACGGCCCCCGGCACCCCGCCCCGTGCACGCATCCTCATCGTCGGCGGTGGTTACGTCGGGATGTACACCGCTCTGCTGCTCCAGCGCAGACTCAGAGCGGACGAAGCCGAGGTCACGGTCGTGACCCCGGAGCCCTATATGACGTACCAGCCCTTCCTCCCCGAGGCCGCGGCCGGATCGATCTCACCGCGCCACGTCGTCGTGCCGCTGCGCCGCCTCCTCGGCAAGTGCCGGATCGTCATCGGCGAGGCCCGCAGCATCGACCACGCCAAGCGCACCGCCACCGTCACCACCCTCGCGACCGAGGAGGAGGGCACCGGCGCCCTCGAGATCGAATACGACGAACTGGTCCTCGCACCCGGCTCGATCTCCCGCGCCCTGCCCGTCCCCGGCCTCGCCGACTACGCCATCGGCTTCAAGACCGTCGAAGAGGCCATCGGCCTGCGCAACCACGTCATCGAGCAGATGGACATCGCCTCCTCGACCCGCGACCCGCACGTCCGCGACGCGGCGCTCACCTTCGTCTTCGTCGGCGGCGGCTACGCCGGCGTCGAGGCACTCGGCGAGCTGGAGGACATGGCCCGCTACGCCTCCCGCTACTACCACAACGTCAAGGCCGAGGACATGAAATGGGTCCTGGTCGAGGCCAGCGACCGGATCCTCCCCGAAGTCGGCCCCGAGATGGGCAAGTACACCGTCCGCGAACTGCGCCGCCGCAGCATCGACGTCCGCCTGGAGACCCGCCTCGAATCGTGCGCCGACCGCGTCGCCGTACTGAGCGACGGCGCGCGCTTCCCCACCCGTACCGTCGTGTGGACCGCGGGCGTCAAGCCGCACCCCCTGCTCGCCGCCACCGACCTCCCCAAGAACGAACGCGGCAGGCTCCAATGCACCGCCCGTCTCACCGTCGACGGCGTCGAACACGCCTGGGCCGCCGGCGACGCCGCCGCGGTCCCCGACGTCACGGCCGAGGAGCCCGGCCGCGAATGCGCCCCCAACGCCCAGCACGCCGTACGCCAGGCCAAGGTCCTCGCCGAGAACCTCGTCGCCTCGCTGCGCGGCGAACCGCTCCGGGAGTACCGCCACAAGTACGCCGGCTCGGTGGCCTCCCTCGGCCTCCACAAGGGCGTCGCCCACGTCTACGGCCGCAAGCTCAAGGGCTACCCCGCCTGGCTGATGCACCGCTTTTACCACCTCAGCCGCGTCCCCACCTTCAACCGCAAGATGCGCGTACTCGCCGAATGGACCCTCTCCGGCCTCTTCAAGCGCGAGATCGTGTCGCTCGGATCCCTGGAACACCCCCGCGCCGAGTTCGAACTCGCCGCAGGTGGGGGCCCCAGACACCACCTCCAGCAGCCCTCCCAGCCACCCCCGCCCGAGCCCGCACCGGGCCACCCCGCAGACCAGTCGGCGGACCCTTCACCGGACCCCGGGAAAGGCGATCAGGGCTGACGATGTCAGTCCGGTCGGCCACACTGGGCGTGTGACCATAGGTGGGCTCACCCCTGCACAGAGTGACACCGCCCGCGACCGACCAGCCCTGCCACCCCGGGGGCACCTCCCGGCCACAGCCGGGGGAGACAAGCGACCACGAGCGACACCACGAGGCTTGAACGCAGTGAACTTCACGCGCTGGAGCGCCCGGTTCCCCGGAACGCAGCGCCGCGCCGCAGCCCGGTCCGAACACGCGGCCGCCCAGGCCAAGCGCGGCGAGGGCTCCGTCCCCGCAGCCCGCGGTGAGCACGTCGACGCGGCCGCTTCCGGTCACGACGGCAGCCCCGCCGACCCCGCCGACCCCACCGTCTCCGGCACGGGAAGCGGGGGCGGAGCGGACGCCGGCAGCGGCGGCACGCCCGCCCTCCCCGTGCCCACCCTCGACGAGCTCTCCGTCCGCGAGGTGCTCGGCCGGCTCCCCGCGCTCGTGGCCCTCGTCCACGGCCCCGACCACCGCACGGCGTACGTCAACGACGCCTACACAGCCGGATTCGGCCCCCGCCCCCTCGGCGCCCCGGCCCACGAGGCCCTGCCCGAGCTCGAGGAACTCGGCCTGCTCCCGCTGCTCGACCAGGTGCTGCGCAGCGGAAAGCCCCGTACCGCCAAGAACCGCCGGGCCGCCGACGGCAGTTCGTACACCGTCACCTGCACCCCCGTCACCGGCATCGGCACCGCCGCCGACCCCAAGGGCACCGGCGTCCTCGTCCACCTCGCCGACGTCACCGACCACGCCGAAGCCGTCGACCGGCTGCGCGCCGCCGAGCGCCGCCAGCGCGAAGCCGCCGTCACCCTCCAGCGCTCCCTGCTACCGCAGGAGCTGGAACAGCCCGACGACCTGCGCATCGCCGCCACCTACCAGCCCGGCGGCACCGAGGCCGCCGTCGGCGGCGACTGGTACGACGTGATCACCCTCGGCGCCGGCCGCACCGCACTCGTCATCGGCGACGTCATGGGCCGCGGCGTCCGCGCCGCAGCCGTCATGGGCCAGCTCCGCACCGCGGTCCGCGCCTACGCCCGCCTCGACCTGCCGCCCCACGAGGTGCTCCAGCTCCTCGACGGCCTCGCCGCCGAGATCGACGCCAGCCAGATCGCCACCTGCGTCTACGCCGTCCACGACCCGAACGAGGGACGGCTCGTCTACGCCTCCGCCGGCCACCTCCCGATCCTCGTCCGCGACGAGGACGGCACGGTCCACCGCGCCGACGGAGCCACCGGCCCCCCGCTGGGCACCGGCGGCTGGCTGCACTCCTCCGGCACCATCCCGCTCGGCCCCGGCTCCACCGCCGTCCTCTATACGGACGGCCTGGTCGAACGGCGCCGCGAGGACATCGACGAGGGCGTCGCCGCCCTGGAGCGCGCGCTCTCGGGCGCGAAGGGCACCCCGGCGGTCATCTGCGACCGGCTGATGCGCGCCCTGGGCATCGGCGCCGACCACGACGACGACGTGGCCGTCCTGGTCCTCCAGCACCCCACCCGCACCGGCCCCGACGCCGAGCTGTTCCACAACGCCGCCCTGGAACTGCTCGGCGGCGTCGAGGCCGCCCCGCGCGCCCGGGCCTTCGCCCAGGGGGTCCTGGCCTCCTGGCGCTTCCCGGTGGAACTGTGCGACCTCGGCGTCCTGGCCGCCAGCGAGCTCGTCGCGAACTCCCTCCAGCACGGCACCCCGCCGATGCGGCTGCGGCTGCGGCGCACCGACCGCCGCCTGATCGTCGAGGTCACGGACGGGGACGACCACCTGCCGCGCCGGCGCCGCGCCGAGCCCGGGGACGAGGCAGGCCGCGGGATCTCGATCATCGCGACGATCGCCTCGTCGTGGGGCTCGCGCCGCACGCCCGGCGGCGGCAAGGCCGTCTGGTGCGAGTTCGCACTCCCCGACGGCCCCGACGCGCCCTGACCCCTCGACGGTGAGCGGGCCTGAGCAGGCCCGAACAGCCCTGCTCAGGCCGCCACGGGCTCCGCGGCGCGCTGCACGGCCACCGGCCGTGCGGCCTTCACCAGCGACGGGTTGTCCTGCGCCGGGGTCAGCCGGCGGCCGAGCCGCAGCGCGAGGACCGCGATCCCGAGCGAGACGAAGACGAAGACCACGATGTAGACCGTCGGCAGCCCGGCACCCACCGGCACCCCCAGCGGCCCGAGGGCCAGCGCCATCTGCTTGACCAGGGCGAAGGCCGAGTTGTACTGACCGACCGAGCCCTCCGGGGCGAGGTCGGCGACCAGCGGCGCGACGGTCGGCGACAGCATGGCCTCACCGATCCCGAAGAGGGCGTACGTCGTGATGAACGCCGCCGCGGCCATCACTGCGCTGCCGTGCCCGAGGCCCGCGAACCCGGCGATGACCCAGGCCACCGTCCAGATCAGCCCGACCAGGGCGATGACCCGGGACCGGCGCCGCTTCTCGACGAGCTTCAGGACCACGAACTGCGCCACGACGATCGCACCGGTGTTGGCGGCGAGCGCGAAGCCCAGGGTGGACGGGGATATCCCGGCGGCCTCGGTGCCGTACGCGGCCAGACCCGATTCGAACTGTCCGTAGCAGGCGAAGAAGAGGACGAAGCCCAGCACGCACAGCTGGACCATCGCCTTGTGCCGCAGCAGCCGCTGCCAGGCGCCGCCCGACTGGGCGGGGTCCGTGGGACGGGCGTCCTTGATGCTCGGCGCGTGCGGCATCTTCACGCCGGCGATCACACCGGCGAGGACCAGGAACATCACGGCTTCGATGCCGAAGAGCAGGGTGAAGCTGCCCGGCCGGCTCTCGTCGACGATCTGGCCGCCGATCAGGCCGCCGATGCCCAGGCCCAGGTTCTGCATGAAGAACTGGAGGGCGAAGGCACGGGTACGGGTCGCCGTGGTGGAGCACCACACGATCATCGTGGCGAGCGCGGGCTGCATGACCGCCTGGCCGGCGCCCAGCGCCAGCGCGGAGACGAGGATCGGCACGACGCCGGTGGAGAGCCCGAGGGCCAGCGCGCCCAGGGAGGCGGTGACCGCGGCGCCGACGACCACCGGTACGGGACCGCGGCGGTCGATGACCCGGCCCGTGAAGGGGAGCGCGACCAGGGCACCCAGCGCGAAGGCGATGAACGCGCACGTGGCGGTCGACGCACCCAGATCGCGGACCTGCGCCACGTAGATGTAGAGGAACGGAACCGTGAAGCCGATTCCGAACGCGGTCAGCGCGTTGCCTGCCTGGATCCGACGCATCGCTGCGCCCATCACCCTGGTCACGTTTCACCTACCCCAACTTGAAGTTCAAGACTTCAGACCTAAAGTTCGACCCTTAAGAGTACACATCGAAGGAGTTAGATGCCAACCAAGCTCGTGCCATACTTCGCGGCATGGGTGATTCCCCCGATACCGCCGCTGCCGACGGCCTGAGCGAGCCGAGCCTCGACGAGCAGATCGCCGTCTACCAGCGCGAATTCCAGGACCTCGACCCCCAGGTCGAGAAGGTCGTCTCGGCCCTGAGCCGCCTGAACCGCCGGATGAACGTCGCTTACGGCCGCCAGACCGCGGCCCTGGGCATCAGCAACGCGGAGTGGGAGGTCCTCAAGGCCCTCGTCATCTCCGGGGCGCCGTACCGGATGGGCCCGAGCGAGCTGGCGAAGCAGCTGGGCCTGACGCCGGCCGCGATGACCCACCGCATCGACCGCATGACCTCGGAGGGGCTCGTCACCCGTGAGCGTGACGAGACGAACCGGGTCCGCGTGATCGTGGAGCTGACCGCCGAGGGCCGCAGCAAGTGGCTCGACGCGATGCGGGCGGCGACGATCTTCGAGGAGGAGCTCCTCCAGGACCTGTCGACGCAGGAGCGCGGCGCTCTGGGCGACATGCTCACCCGACTCCTGGACCGTGTGGAGGACCTCCAGTCCCGGGGATGACCCGGGGTTGACACGGCCCCTCCGGGTCCGTAAGGTTCTTCGAGTTGTCCCGGGACCGAATGGTTCTGCGGACAACCATCCCGCCGCTTCATCGCGGCAACCCAACTCAGCACGATCTCCCACCGGGAGCGAATTCGGCTTGCCCGAATTCAATTCCACGGCTCGATTATGAGTCGCCGGGGAAATCCGATAGAGTTCGGGAGTCCGAGCGGCCCAACAGCCGCAAAGGACAAACCCGCTGACTGGGAGTCAGGCCCGAAAGGATCTGATAGAGTCGGAAACGCAAGAACGAAGGAAGCGCCCGGAGGAAAGCCCGCGAGGGTAAGTACAAAGGAAGCGTCCGCACCTTGAGAACTCAACAGCGTGCCAAAAATCAACGCCAGAAGTTGATACCCCGT
>NZ_JBVJWO010000008.1:227703-275853 GCF_055602345.1 Streptomyces sp. NPDC037401 | reverse complement strand
GCTTGCCCCGCCCCCCCCCGCCCCCCCCTACCCCCCCCCCCCCCCCCCCCCCCCCCCCCCCCCTCCGTCCCTCCCCCCCCCCCCCCCCCCCGGGGCCGGATTCCGACGCAGACCCGACGGCCGGCCTATGCGGGTCGTCAAGGAGCCATCAGCGTTGCGTCAAACCGGGCCGGGCCGTCGGCCGCTGCTCCTAGCGTCGCCGTCATGGGACGACGATTCGCACAGCCCGCCGCCGCCGGCGATCCCCCGGACGCACGGCCGCCCTCGCCCGGCGGCCGGCCCGGGCCCTGCGTCCTCGACGCCGACTGGGCGGGCGAGCGGCGCACGGCCGTCCGGGTGTCCCTCCTCTTCCTCGCGGCGTTCCTCGTCCTCGACGGCGGGACGGGGGAACTCACGCTCCGGCGGGCCGCCCTGTGGATCGCGCTCGCCGCCCTCGTTTTCGTGATCCTGGTCCCGCCGCGCGTCTCGGCCACGCCGGGCCGGCTCACCTCGCGGGGTCTGTTCACCGAGCGGTCCGTCCGTACCGACGCCCTGGTCTCCGTCCGCCGGGACGACGGGGTCGCCCAGCGCCTGATCCTGCGCGACGTGCACGGCGACCGGGTGGAGATCGATCCGGTCGTCTTGATCCGCAACCCTCGACTGTGGCGGCTGCTCGACGGTGACACGCGTACGTCCATCGAGCAGGGCACCCTGCTGTGCGGGGCGACCGCGATGCGCCGGCTCGCCGAGCACGTCGACCGCCAGACCGCCCGTACCGTCTTCAAGGTCTCCGGTCTGGAGTGATCCGCCCCGGAGCCGGGCTCGAGGCCGGCCGACGGATATTCCCGGTGCCCGGGGCGCGTGGTGTACGTATGTTGACCCTCATGATCGACTGGGAACACATCGCGCGCACCGACTTCCCCGTACCCGCCGGGTACCCGATGGACGAGCTCGTACGAGCGCTCTCGCGCGCCCTGGCAGACCCCGATCCGTCGGTCCGGGACGGGGCGCCGTACGCCGTGCTGGACATGTGGATCGAGCGCGGAGTCATAGACGCGCCACGGCGGTCGGCCCTGGGCGACGAGATGGCCGCCCGCTTCGCCCACCCCCGAGATCCAGGCGCGCACCTTCGCGCCGCTGGTGCTCGACATGATCGTGACCAAGGGCGACTTCAGAGCGGACTGGGTGGACGCCTTCGAGCGCTGGTACACCGCCGAAACGGACCTGCGCGGCCACGACGAGGAGCTCGGATGGCTCCATGCCGTCGCCCACGGGGCCGACTTGCTCGGCCGCTTCGGACGGCGGCCCGAGGTGGCACCCACCCGGATGCTGGAACTCGCCGCCGCCCGGCTGCTGATGCCCACGGCACACGTGCTCGACCAGCTGGAAGACGACCGGCTCGCCCTCGCCGTCGCCCGGATCCTCACCCGCCCGGACATCACCGAGGGCGAGGCCGTCGGCTGGCTGGAGCCGATCGCGGCCGGGTTCGCCGGGAGCCCCACTCCGGTGCCGGCCCACGTCTCCAACTGCCTGCGCACGCTCCGCATGC
Source organism: Streptomyces sp. NPDC037401 (assembly GCF_055602345.1). Classification (NCBI taxonomy): domain Bacteria; kingdom Bacillati; phylum Actinomycetota; class Actinomycetes; order Kitasatosporales; family Streptomycetaceae; genus Streptomyces; species Streptomyces sp. NPDC037401. The sequence goes on along the minus strand of NZ_JBVJWO010000008.1, from coordinate 274,325 downwards.
TCTACTTCCTCGCGGACCGGGGCGTCCGGCCGACGGCCGATCAGGAGCCCGCCCCGCTCCCCCACCGCAGGGCGGTCAAGGCGGCCCTGGACCTCACCCTCGGCCGGATCTTCAAGCGCTGACACCGCGGACCGGCACGACACGGACGCCTGCCGGGCAGCAACCTCCCGGGCGAGGGTTCGTTGAGCCGGTCGACCCCTGCGCTCGAAGTGTCGGAAAGGACTGCCGTGGCCGAGGACATCACCGTGGAGGAGAGCTGCATCAGCGCGTTCCAGGAGCTGAAGGGCAGGCGGGACGTCAACACGGTGATCTTCCGGCTCGGCGACACGATGGACAGCATCACCCTCGACTTCCAGGGGAACGTCACCCACGACGAGCTGCTGGCCGCGCTGCCGGCCGCCGAACCCCGGTTCGTCGTCTACGACCTGGCCTTCGCCACGCCGGACGGGGCCCGTCAGAACATGGTCGCGCTGATCCGCTGGTGCCCCGAGGGCGTCAGCGCCGCGCAGCGGGCGGCGTCCGCCGCCGGCTACGGCACGCTCCGGGACACCCTCGACGGTGTCCAGGTCTTCGTGGAGGCGACGGACCCGTCCGACGTCGACCACCAGAAGCTGGTGGCGGAAGCGCCCTGACCCGCAGCCCCCGGCAGACGGCTCACACGGTGGTCACCCCTGCGGTGATCAGGGCCGCGAGGGCCGGGACGCCGCCCTCGGCGAGGGCGCGGCGCTGCCGGTCGGCCGGTGTGCCCTGCTGGAGGAGCCGGTGCACGAGCGCGCCCACCTCGCGCCGGTCGCCGGACTCGTCGAGGGCCGTACCGACGTACGTCATGAGCATGCACAGCACGTCGCCGCTGCTGCTCGGCCGGCCTTCCGGGTCCAGCAGGGTCTTGCTCATGCCGTAGCGGGCCGCGTGCCAGGTCGCGGCCTGGAGGATCTCGGGCGGGCACCGCACGGGAGCGGCTCCGGACTGCTCCTCGGCGATCGCGGTGGCGACGAGTGCGCGGATGACGCCGGCGAGCATCACCGAGTCGTCCGCCTCCAACTGCACGTCGCAGCAGCGGACTTCGAGGGTGGGGTAGCGCTCCGAGAGCCGGGCCTGCCAGTACAGCTGACCCCGGTCGGCGATCACGCCCGATGCCGTCAGCGCCTCGCCCCTCGCCTCGTAGTCCGCGAGGTCCTCGAAGTACGGCGGCGGGCCGCTGACCGGCCAGCGGCCGAAGATGATGGTGCGCCAGCTGGCGTAACCGGTGTCCCGCCCGTCCCACAGGGGCCCGTTCGCGGACATGGCCAGCAGGGTCGGGAGCCAGACCCGCAGGCGGTTGAGGACGCGCACGCCGGTTTCCCGGTCGGGGATCCCCACGTGCACGTGCATGCCGCAGATCAGCTGCTCGTCGACCAGCTGCCGGGCCTCGCCCCGCATCTTCAGGTACCTCGCCCTGCTGGTGACGGGTACGGGTTCGGCGTCCCGGAGCGGGGCGGTGGCGGAGGGCGCGATGCTGCAGCCGTTCGCCTGTGCGGCGGCGGCGACCGCGTGGCGCAGCCGCAGGAGGTGGCCTCCCACCTCCTCCAGGGCCGTGCACACGGGGGTGGCCACCTCGATCTGCGACTGCAGCAGCTCCTCCTGGACCTCCTGCTCGTCCGTGATCGGCGTCAGCCCGGCCGTGGCGCACACCGCGTCCACCAGCGGCGCGGGCAGCAGCGTCGCCGGGTCGACCAGCAGGTACTCCTCCTCGACCCCAACGGTCAGCATGCCGGACAAATACCCCGAAGCGCCGCGATCATCCCGGGCGGCCGACCGGTATTCGGACGCCTACCGTCCGTCGCCCCTCCGCACGTGCACCGGGGCATCCGGGCGGCCCCGGGCACGAAGCAGGAGCCGGATCGGCCCGCGGACCGGCTAACGGACCCGGCCGCGGGGCTTGAGGGGGACCGGGGGGAGGGCCGGGGCCGGGAGGGGCGCGCCGGCGTAGCCCTTGACCTCGCCGAAGCGGGTTCCGGAGGTCCAGTCCGAACGGGCCTGGGCGATCTCGTCGTTGGTGCGGCCGATGAAGTTCCACCACATGACGATCTCCTCCTCGAAGGGCTCGCCGCCGAGGAGCAGCAGGCCCGCGTCGGAGACGGCCCGCAGCGGGAGGGAGGTGCGGCCACAGCCGAGGTAGAGCATCGATCCGGGGAGGACGGGGACGCCGTCGACGCGGGCCTCGCCGGACATGGACAGGACGGCGTACTCGAAGTCCGGATCCAGCGGGAGGTCCGCCTCGGCGCCCGCCGCGAGGGCGAGGTCCGCACCGACCAGCGGGGTGTACGTCGTACCCGGCGAGGCGGTGCCGTCCAGCGCGCCGAGGATGACGGTCGCGTCGAGGCCGGGCGCGGTGACGTGCGGGAGTTCGGCGTGGTGCTGGAAGTGCGGGTCGACGTCGCGGTGCGCGTCGGGGAGGGCGACCCACAGCTGTGCGCCGTGCAGGAAGCGGGCATGGGACGCCGGGCTCTCCTCGGAGTGGCTGATGGCCCGTCCGGAAGTCATCAGGCCCAGCTCCCGCGGGCGTACGGCCTGCAGGCTGCCGGTGCTGTCGCGGTGCAGCACTTCGCCCTCGTGCAGCCAGCTGACCGTCTGCAGGCCCATGTGCGGGTGCGGCGGTACCTGCATGCCGGGCTCGTCGGCGATGTCGTCGGGGCCGTAGTGGTCGACGAAGCACCAGGCGCCGACCATCCGGCGGCCGAGGTTCGGCAGCAGGCGGCGGACCTCTGTGGACTCGCCCAACTGGACGCGGCGCGGGGCGAGGAGCTCCCGCACGGGCTCTGCGACGACGAAGCCGCGGCCGCCGCACACCGAGAGCGAGGCCTGGCGATCGAGATTGCTCATGGACGACAACCTAGCCCCGCGGGGGCCCCGGCCGCCGGTGTCCGCGCCAGGAGAGTTAGTGGAATTTTCAACTTCTTGGCCGGGTTGAAGGGTCCGAGCGGCCCGCAGCGGGCGGGCCGCCCGGCAGGAGGGACCCGATGAGCGAGCGCACGGCGTACTACGAACACGGGACGGCAGCCGAGCGCTGGGCGCGGGCCCAGCTCTTCTTCGAGGCGAGGGAGTACGCCACGGCCGCGCGCGTCCTGACGGGTCTGGCCGCGGAAGCGCCCGAGCAGCTGGCGCCGCGGCTGCTGCTGGCACGCGCCTACTTCCACTCGGCCCAGCTGCGCCGGGCCGAGGCGGAGCTGCGCGGCATCCTGGAGCGGTGGCCGGTGGAGGACTACGCCCAGCTGATGCTGGGCCGCACGCTGGAGCGCCAGGGGCGGGCGGCGGAAGCCGCCCCGCACCTGCGGATCGCGGCGGCCATGGCCGGAGACTTCGGCGACGCGTGAGCCGCGGTGCCGGACGGTGCGGTTCTTCCGCGCCGCCCGGCCTCGGCTAGCCTGGCTGCACGATGACAGGCACCACTGAGAACCGTTTCACGACGTCATGGGGCGGGTTCGAGCTCACCCGATTCCCCGAGGAACCCCGCGACAGGCTGCGCGCCTGGGACGCCGCCGACGAGTACCTGCTCCGGTATCTCGCCGGTGAGGCGGGAGAGGAGGCGGGCACCGGGGAAGCCGGTCCGGTGGACCTGGCAGGGCGCAATGTCACATTGTTCGGTGACAGGTGGGGTGCGCTGGTCACCGCGCTCGCCGCCCGGGGCACCGCAGCCGACCTCGCCCAGATCACCGATTCCTACCTCACCCACGAGGCCAGCCGGGCCAACGTCGCCCGTGCGGGCGCGGCCCCCGACGCCGTACGGCTCCTCACCACCCGGGACGCGCCGCCGGAGCGGATCGACGTACTGCTCGTCCGCGTACCCAAGAGCCTGGCCCTGCTGGAGGATCAGCTGCACCGGCTCGCACCGCACGTGCACGCGGACACGGTGGTCATCGGCACGGGCATGGTGAAGGAGATCCACACCTCCACCCTGAAGCTGTTCGAGCGGATCCTCGGGCCCACCCGGACCTCGCTCGCCGTGAAGAAGGCCCGGCTGATCTTCTGCACGCCCGAGCCCCGCGAGCAGCCCGCACCCAGCCCGTGGCCGCTCACGTACGCGCTCGGCGAGGACGAGGGCGCCGCGGCCGGACTCTCCGTCACCAGCCACGCCGGCGTGTTCTGCGCCGACCGGCTCGACATCGGCACCCGCTTCTTCCTGGGCCACCTCCCCCGCAGCCGCGGAGCCGAGCGCATCGCGGACCTCGGCTGCGGCAACGGCGTCGTGGGCACGGCGGCCGCGCGGGCCAACCCCGCCGCCTCCCTCGTCTTCACCGACGAGTCGTACCAGGCGGTGGCCTCGGCCGAGGCGACGTACCGCGCCAACGTCCCCGTCGGGGCGGCGGAGTTCATGGTCGGGGACGGATTGGCCGGCCTGCCCGAAGGCTCGCTCGACCTCGTGCTCAACAATCCGCCGTTCCACTCCCACCAGGCGACGACCGACACCACCGCGTGGCGGATGTTCACCCAGTCCCGCCGGGCCCTGCGGACGGGCGGCGAGCTGTGGGTGGTCGGGAACCGCCACCTCGGCTACCACCTCAAGCTGCGCCGCCTCTTCGGCAACTGCGAACTCGTCGCCGGAGACCGCAAGTTCGTGGTGCTCCGCGCCGTGAAGAACCGCTGACCCCGGGGCCCCTGCCGTCCTACCGAGAACCTCCCGCAGCGCCGGATGCGCCGCGGGAGGTTCTCGTTTTCCCCACACCCCTTTTCCCTTTCTTGGTCGGTCGACATATTTTTCTCGGTCATGTGACCTATGATCGGGCTCATGACTGACGAACTGCGGCACGACCCCGCCGGTCCGGTACTGATCACGGGCGGGTACGGCACGGTCGGTGCCGAGATCGCCCGCCTCGCGGCCGCGGACGGCCTGCCCGTCCTGCTCACCGGCCGCACCCCGGCGCGCGGCACGGAACTGGCGGACCGGCTCGGGGGCGAGGCCCGGCGCTGGGACCTCTCCGACCCCGCGTCGTTCCGGGCGGAGGCCCGGGCCGTGATCGGCGCCGTCAACGACCCCGACGACCGCGTGCTGCGCGCCGCCGTCGTCGGCTGCGTCCCGTACGTCGACATCACCCGCTGGACCTCCCGGCTGCAGCGCGCGGCCGCCCTGGCTGCGACCCTGCGCCCGGCCGCCCCCGTCCTGCTCTCCTCCGCCTGGATGGGCGGGGTGACCAGCCTGGCCGCCGCGGCGCTCGCCGCACGGCTGGGCGGCGCCGACACCGTCGAGACCGCCGTGCGCTGGGACCTCGCGGACCGGGCGGGCGCGGACTCGGTGGAGTTCATGGACCGGCTCGGCATCGCGTTCGAGGTGGTGGAGGGCGGCCGGCGGCGGCTCGCGGCGCCGCTCGGGGACGCCCGCACGGTGTCCGTCGGCGGCGACCGGACCCGGGTGGCCCGGATCGACACCCCCGAGCAGTTCACCCTCCCCCTGACCCTCGGCACGGCCACGGCCGCCACCCGGATCGGCTTCAGCTCGGCCGCGGCCACCGCGGCGCTGCTGGCGGTGCGGCGCACCGGCTTCTTCCGCTGGGGCGCCGGGGACCGCTGGGCGCCCGCCCGCCGTGCCCTGCTGTACTCGCCCGGCGAAGGCGGCGTGGCCCGGCTGCGCGTCGACGTGTCCCACGCGGGCCGCACCCTGACCGCGACCGTCACCGACCCCCGGGGGCAGGGCCACCTGACCGCGGTGGGCGCGCTGCTGGGACTGCGCCGGGTCCTGGGCACCGACGGTGCACCGCCCGTCTCCGGCGTGTCCTTCCCCGAACTGACCCCGCTGCCCGGGGCCGTGCCCGCCGCGCTGGCCGCCGCGGGCGCCGAGATGACGGTGAGCTGTCCGAGCGCCGTCGCCCGTACGGGACCGGCCGCCGGTACGCAGCCGACGGTGGACGGGGCCGCCGCGTGACCCCGCCGGAGGCCGCCGCGCCCACGCCCAAGGGGACCCGGCGCCGGGCCGAGCTGCTGGACGCGGCCGAGCGGGTCCTCGCCGACGGCGGCGGCGCCGAGCTGACCATGCGGGCCGTGGCCGCCGAGGCGGGCGTACGCCTGGGCCACCTCCAGTACTACTTCCCCGCCCGCGCCGATCTGCTGGCCGCGCTGCTCGACAAGGTCCTCGACTCCGCGCTGGTGCGGGTCGCAGCCCTGGCAACCGACACGGGCCGGGAGGCGGCCGAGCCCGCCGAGCCCGCTGCGCTCCTCGACGCCGTGCTGCTGGCCGACCACGACGACCCGCGCCTGGTGCGCCTGTTCACCGAGGTCTGGGCGCTGGCGGCACGCGACGAGGCGGCCGCCGCGGCCGTACGGGCCTTCTACACCGCGTACACGGGGCACGTGGCGGACTTCATCGCGCGCCGGGCGCCCGCGGGGACGCCCGCCGCCGACTGCCGGGCCCGGGCGGAGACCTTCGTGATGCTCGTCGAAGGCGCCGCGCTCTTCCGCACCGGCATCGCGGCGCACCGGTCGGCCCGGACGGACGCGCAGCTGCGCCGGGTGTGCCTGGCGCTGCTCGACCCGTCCGTCAGCCCTTGAGCGTGGTGCCCAGTTCGCCGAGCAGCCGGCCGGGAACGTTCTGGGCCAGGCCGACCGACGGGCGGATCTCGTCGCCGCCGGGCGCGCCGATGCCCGTACCGACGGTCGTGGCGGGGCCGTCCGCCGCCGGGGCGGGGGCGGCCCCGGCGATCAGACTGCCGGCAGAGGTGAGGGCCAGCGCGGTGCCGGCCAGGATGCGGCGCACGGGTGTCTCCGCTCGTCGAGCACGGGGGGCGGTCCGGACAGAGCCCTAACGACCGGAGATCGTTCCCGGTCACCGGGAGCACCTGCCCGGGCCACCGGTGGCGGGAGTGCGGCCCGGGCCCGAGGGTGGGCTGCATGGCAGCAGCTGTGCAGGGCGCCGGACGGGCCGCCGCGGTGCGTCATCTGGGGCCCAACTGGTACGCCTCGGTGATGGGCACGGCGATCGTCGCCAACGCCGGGGTCGCACTGCCCGTACGCCTGCCCGGGCTGTACGTCCTGTCCCAGGCCTTCTGGGTCCTCTCCGCCGTGCTGCTGCTCCTCCTGCTGGGCGCACGGGCCGCGCACTGGCGCTTCCACGGCGACCAGGCCCGGCGCCAGCTGCTCGACCCCGCCATGGCGCCGTTCTACGGCTGCCTGTCCATGGCCCTGCTCTCGGTCGGGGGCGGGGCCCTGCTGGTCGGGCGGGACCTGATCGGCACGGACGCGGCCGTGGCGATGGACGCGGTCCTCTTCACGCTCGGTACGGCCGTGGGACTGGCAGCGGCGGTCGCGGTGCCCTACCTGATGGCCTCGCGGCGCACCCTCAGACCCGGCAGCGCCTCACCCGTGTGGCTGCTGCCGGTGGTGGCGCCCATGGTCTCGGCCGCCCTCGGCCCCCTGCTGGTCCCCCACCTGCCCGCCGGGCAGTGGCGGGAGGCGCTGCTGCTGGGCTGCTACGCCCTGTTCGGGCTCAGCCTGTTCGCAACGCTGGCGTTGCTGCCCGTGGTGTTCTCCCGGCTCCTGACCGGGCCGCCGCTGCCGCTGACGCTCACGCCGACGCTGTTCCTCGTGCTCGGGCCGCTCGGCCAGTCCACCACCGCCGCGAACAAGTTCGCCGACGTCGCACCGCACACCGTGGCCGCCCCCTACGAGGAGGGCTTCGCCATGCTGGCGGTGCTGTACGGCGTGCCGACCATGGGCTTCGCGCTGCTGTGGCTCGTGCTCGCGGGGCTCGCGGTGGCCGGCGCCCGGCGGCGCGGGATGCGGTTCGCCATGACCTGGTGGGCGTTCACCTTCCCCGTCGGCACCTGCGTGACCGGAGCGGAGGGCCTGGCCCGGCACACCGGGCTGCACGTGTACGAGTGGCTGGCGGTCGCCCTGTGGGTGCTGCTGCTGCTCGCGTGGGCCGTCACCGGGCTGCTGACCGTACGGGGCCTGGTGCGCGGGACGCTGCTCCCGGCGAAGGACCCGCCCGCACACGGGGCGCCGGAGCCGGAACCGCCGGAGCGGAGCGCGGCCGCGGCTGCCGGGACCGCTCCGCCCCGGTCATAGCATGGCTCTATGCCCCTGTCCCCCCGCGTACCCGACCTGACCGCCCTCGAACTGCTGCTCAGCGTGATCGAGCTGGGCAGCATGGGCCGGGCCGCCGACGCACACGGCATCAGCCAGCCCTCCGCGAGCTCCCGGATCCGCTACCTGGAAAAGCTCGTCGGGGTGCCCGTGCTGGAGCGGACCCCGCTCGGATCGCGGCCCACCGGGGCGGGGGCCCTGATCGCCGAATGGGCGAAGGCGGTCGTCGACGCCGCGCACCAGCTGGACGCGGGGATCGACACCCTGCGCGAGCGGCGCGACTCCCAGCTGCACGTCGCGGCGAGCCAGACGGTCGCCGAGTACCTCTTCCCGGGCTGGCTGGTGGCGCTGCGCACCCGCGCCCCGGAGACGGCGATCGCCCTGCGCTCGGGGAATTCCGCCGACGTCGCCCGGGCCGTGCTGGAAGGCCGCGCCGAGATCGGGTTCACGGAGGGCCCGCGGGCGCCGAAGGGACTGCAGAGCAGGCTCGTCGCCCGGGACCGGCTCGTCCTGGTGGTGGCTCCGGGGCACCCCTGGGCCCGGCGCACGGCCGTCCCGCTCGAGGAGCTGGCCGGGACGCCGCTGATCCAGCGCGAGGCCGGCTCGGGCACCCGTACCGCCTTCGAGCGGGCCGTCGCCGCCCGCCTGCCGGGCCGGGAGCCGGCGGTGCTGCTGGAGCTGTCCTCGACGACGGCCATCAAGACGGCGGCGGCCGCCGGGGTGGGGCCGGCCGTCATGAGCTCGCTGGCGGTCGCGGCGGAGCTGGCCGCCGGGACCCTGCGCTCGCCGCGGGTGCCGGACCTCGACCTGGGGCGCGGGCTGCGCGCGGTCTGGCGGGCCGGCCAGACGCCCATCGGCCCGGCCCGCGACCTGCTGGCCATCGCCCGCTCCCTGGGCGGCGGGCCGGCCGCCTTCCCCAGCCCATAGAACCGTTCTGTGGATGCATCGGACCGGTGCCGCTACCGGGGGCGTCCCGCCGGGCGGAAGGTGAAGACAAGATCCTTCCGATGAAGCAGGGACACGATGTACACCCTCCTCTTCCTTCTCATCTCACTGTGTGTGCTGGCCGTACTGCGGGACTGGCCGCGGCGGGCGCGACTGCTGATGTGGGCCGGTTCGCTGGCCGCCACCACGCTCGCCTTCCTGCCCCACCTCGACCGCGCCTTCGGCCTCGCCTTCTGAGCTCCGAGGAGGAGATCCACCATGAAGACCGACATCACCACCGCTCGTACCGCCCCCGGGGCCACCGGCCCCCGGACCGCCGCCGGACTCGTCCCCACCGCCCGCCTCGGCAACCGTCTCGGACTGTGGTTCGCCAACCTGTACGTCGTCGGCATGTGCGCCACCATCGGCGGCGCCTACGTCTTCCAGTTCGGGCTGTGGGAGTACCCCTGCCCGATGTGCCTGCTCCAGCGGATGTTCATGCTGCTCAGCGCGCTCGGACCCGCCTACGTCGTCGCCCGGTCCCGCAAGGGGGCCGTGACCACCCGGGAATTCGCCTCCGGCTGGGGCTGGGCCATCGTCTGCGCGCTGATCGGCAGCACCGTCTCCGGCGCGCAGGTGCTCATGCACATCGTGCCCCCGGACCCCGGCTACGCCGGCGCCCTGTTCGGCCTGCACCTGTACACCTGGGCCGCGATCACCTTCGGCCTGGCCGTGCTGGCCGCAGCGGTCAACCTGACCTTCACCCACGAACTCCAGCCCCTGGACGCCTCGGTGGCCTCGCCCGCCCTGCGGCGGGCCGCGTCCGTCAGCCTGGCCGTGCTGGCCCTGTTCGCGGTCAGCAACCTGATCGCCTGCTTCTTCCTCCAGGGCTTCCACTGGCAGATGCCCGGCGACCCCACCGGGTACCGGTTCTTCACCGACCTCTTCTAGAAGCCCCGTTTCCAGAAGGACGCGTGAACACGGTTCCCTCCTCCCTGCGGCGTCCGCAGGGAGGAGGAAATTCCGTTGCCGCACCCGTGCCACTGCGCAAGGCTTCCCGCCATGTCACACAGCACCGCACACGATGTCCCCGCAGTCGCCGACCTGTTCCGGCAGGGGCGGCTCCAGTCCGTCCCCCGGCGGCCCGCCCGCCGCGAGCAGCTGCTCGCCCACCTCGCCCGGACCCTGTTCGAGCCGGGGCGCTCGTACTCGGAGCCGGAGGTGAACGACGCGCTGCGCACGGTCCACGACGACTGCTCGGCGCTGCGCCGCTATCTGGTGATCGCGGGCCACCTGACCCGGACCCGGGACGGCAGCGCCTACCGGCGGGCGGACACGGTCTAGAAGTTGCCGTAGTTGACCTGCCAGGTGGGCAGGCCCATCCGGCGCCACACCGCGACCACGCGGTCCCGGTCGTCGAGCGACACCCGGACCGCGTACCGCCGGCGCACGTGCCGGTCGAAGAGCTCGGCCTTCACGATGTCGTCGCCGCGCCCGTCGCCGGACGCCCGCATCCACAGCTCGTCGTACGGGACCGCGTGGTCCCGCAGCCACTGCTCGGTCAGCGCCCGGTGGTCCTCGCTGCGGCCCGACAGCAGCACGATCACATCGCCCTCCGCCCGCTTGAAGGCGTACAGGGCGTCCCGCACCGACGTGTTGAGCAGGTCGCGGTCGCAGCGCGTGAAGTCGTACGGCCCGCGGTCCCCGCGCAGCGCGAGCGTGCCGTCGATGTCGCACATCACCGCCGACGGCAGCGCCGGGTCCGGCACGTACGGCGCGACGGGCCGTACGTCGTTCAGCCAGTCGCCGGTCAGCCGCCAGCCGCCCTTCGTGGCCTTGAGGTGCTTGTCGGCGAGGATCCGGATGATCTCCTCCCCCACGGGCCGCTCCCGGGCGGCGTCGCGGCGTACGCACTCCTCCACCGGCACGCCGGTGAAGTCGTGCACCACGAAGTCCGCCTGGCCGGCCACGGCCGCCTTGAGCCGCTTGGGTATGTGCGGCGTCAGGTGGGTGTTGTCGACGACGACGTCGAACCCGTCCTCGACGGCCGCGCGCACCGCGGCGTCCTGGATCGCCAGCACCGTCTGCTCGTGCGCGTGCGAGCGGCCCCGCTCGGGTGCGGGGACGTCCAGCATGCTCCGCAGGTCGTCGAGGTTGACGCGGCGCATCCGGCCCTCGGACTCCGCCTGCAGCTGCCGGGCGGCGGTCGTCTTACCCGAGGCAGGCAGCCCCGTCATGACGTGGACGAAAGGCACGGATCAGTTCTCCTCATCGTTCGTGAAGGGGTCGGACGCCTCCGGCCGCACGGCCCGCCAGACGAAGAGGTCCGTCGGCTTGCCGTCCAGGCGCAGGAACAGGGCCGCGCGCAGGTCCGGGTCCGGCAGCTGCCGGGCGGCGCGGGCGAAAGCGCCCCGGTCGTCGGCCAGATGGGCCAGCGACGCGAAGGCCTCGTCGATGGCGCGCTCCCGGCCCGCCGCTTCGGCTTCGAGCCGCGCGATGACCGTACGCACCCAGGCGTCGAACTCGTCGGGCACCTGCTCCAGCAGCGCGTCCAGCGGGCGTCCGCCCGAGGACCGGATGCCACCGAGCTCGGCCACCGGGCAACCCAGGCCCTGCGCCAGCCGCTTGACGGACATCCCGGCGAACCGCTGGATGCCGTGGCTGCGCCAGATGTCCCGCTCGGTGACACCGGTCAGCACCTTGTGCAGCCGGACGTACTCGGCGATCTTGGCCTTCGCCCGCACGCCGGAGGCGAAGCGGAGCACGTAGCCCTCGGCGTCGGTCCCGGTGGCGGCGGCGCCGCCCGGCAGGGTGCTGGTCTCGGTCAGCTTGAGGAGTTCGTCGAGCGGCATGGCCGGCCAGACCCGGACCACGGAGCCGATGCCCTGCCAGGCGGTGGCGGCCTCGGCCAGCGGGACCTCGGTGCCGTCGTTGCCGAACGCCGCGAGGAGCACGAGGTCCCGGCGGTCGCCGTAGTCCACGACGATGCGGTTCTGCGGGTAGACGATCTCGGCGAGGTAGGTCACGCCCGGCACGAGCGCGGAGGTGTCCTTGCCGTCGAGGCGGCGCTGCGCCCAGGTCGCCTGCGTGCTGCCGAAGGAGCCCTTGGACGCGACGTGCCACCGGTCCGCGTAGTGGAAGACGACGGCGAGGCTGCCGTCGACCTTGTCGTAGACCTCGAACGGCTCGTCCGGCAGGGCGGGCGCGTACGGCTGGCCCGTGGTGTGTTCACCCACGTTGAAGAACTTGGGCAGCGGCAGCGCGACGATCTCGCCCGTGGTGTCGTCGGCGACGAGGCCGCGGCAGCGCGTGGTGACGTCGTTCCAGATCCGCTCGTACTGGCACGCCCGCGTGTACGTGTAGATCGACAGCGGCAGCTCGGGGTGCCGCTTGCGCGTGACGTGCCCGGCGTCGAGCGCCGCCGCCAGCTCCTGGTGCGGCAGCAGGCCGTGCAGAGTCAGGGGTGCCTGGCTCATGGGTTCCTCCCGTGGATGATGCGTCATTCTCACGTGCGGGAGGGGCTGTCCGACACCCAATTAGCCGTGGGACGGCGAGAGAGCCGCAGGTCACACACGCCGGCCGGGGCCGGATTCCAGCAATGCGGGCACATCGGCGAAGGAGTCGAGCACGTGGTCGGGCGTGCCGGAGGCCGACCGGTGCGTCTCCGGGAGGTACTTGCCCGTCCTGACGAGCACTCCGGTGATCCCGGCGCGCTGGGCGGCCAGTACGTCGGACTCGACGTCGTCGCCGACCATCAGGGCCTGCGACGGCGGGACGCCGAGGTGGGCGAGCGCGGCGGCGAAGAAGGCGGGCGACGGCTTGCCGGTCACTTCCGCCTCGACGCGGGCGGCGCGTTCCAGGCCGAGGAGGAAGGCCCCGGTGTCGAGGTCGAGCCCGGCGTCGGTGCGCCAGTACAGGTTGCGGTGCATGGCGACGAGCCGGGCGCCCCGCTGCAGGTGGTGGAAGGCGCGGTTGAGGTCCGCGTAGCCGAATCCTTCGCCCGCCCCGCCGAACACGACCACGTCGACGTCCGCGTCGACGTCCACGTCCACGTCCGCCGGGTCCGTGGCCGGGTCCCCCACGAGGGTGATGCCCGCGAGGTCCTCTCGGACGTCTCCGGTGGTCAGCAGCAGACAGCGGGCGCCCGGATGGTGCTCCCCGAGGTACACGGCCGTGGCGGCTGGGGCGGTGAGGACGTCGTCGACGCCCACCGGGAAGCCCGCGGCGGCGAGTTTCGCGGCGATGGCCGCCCGGGTCCGCGAGGTGTTGTTCGTGACGAGCGCGAGCGGGATGCCGGCCGCGCGGAGCCGCTCCATGGCCCGGACGGCGCCGGGGAGGGGTTTCCACGACACCGTGAGGACGCCGTCGATGTCGATCAGGACCGCTGCGGGGTGCGGGACCGGCCGCTGTGCTTCCACAGGTCCGACCGTCGCCGAGTTGCGGACCGGGCGCAACCGCGGTTGCGTCGAAGGAGGCGGGGAAGTGGATGCCGTCTCACCCCGGGATGGGGGCGGAGCACCGTGTTCTTCACCGACCGTACCGATGCGGGGCGCCGGCTGGCCGCAGCGCTCCGGCACCTGGCGGGGGAAGACCCGGTCGTCCTCGGGCTGCCCCGGGGCGGTGTACCGGTGGCCTTCGAAGTGGCCCGGGAACTGCACGCCCCCCTCGATGTGATCGTGGTCCGCAAACTCGGCGTGCCCACCCACCGCGAGCTGGGGTTCGGCGCCATCGGCGAGGGCGGCGTACGGATCGTGAACGACGACATCGTGCGCAGCAGCCGGGCCCGCCCCGAGGAGCTGGCGGCCGTCGAGCGCGCCGCCGAGGAGACGCTCGCACTTCAGGCGCAGCGGTTCCGGGCGGGCAGGGAGCAGGTGTCGCCGGCCGGCCGCACGGCGGTCGTCGTGGACGACGGGATCGCGACCGGCGCGACCGCGGCGGCCGCGTGCGAGGTGGTACGGGCCCAGGGTGCGGCCCGGGTGGTGCTGGCCGTACCCGTCGCGCCGCCGGACGCCGTGGCGTGGCTGCGGACGGAGGCCGACGAGGTGGTCTGCCTGTCGACGCCACCGGGGTTCCGGGCCGTCGGCGAGTGGTACGGGGACTTCTCCCAGACGCCCGACGAGGAGGTCGTCGCGCTGCTGGCGCAGGCGGCGGCCGCCACGGCGCGCGAGGACGGCCCGGGCGGCACCGCCGCGGCCGCCGGGCGGGAAGTGCGGGAGGTGGAGGTGGCGGCGGGCGGGCTGCGGCTGGCCGGGGACCTCGTCCTGCCGCCCGGCGCCCGGTCCGTCGTCATGTTCGCCCACGGCTCCGGCAGCAGCCGGCTCAGCCCGCGCAACCGTGCGGTGGCGGCCGAGCTGAACGCGGCGGGCCTGGGCACGCTGCTCTTCGACCTGCTCACCCCGGCCGAGGAGGCCGACCGGGCGAACGTCTTCGACGTCGCCGCCCTGGCCGGACGGCTGGGGGACGCCACGCGCTGGCTGCGCGACCACGCGGGCGGACGGGCCGGCGAGCAGTCCGGAGGGCGCGCCGGCGGGCAGGCCGGTGGACAGGCAACCGGCCGGGCCCTGCGGATCGGCTACTTCGGAGCCAGCACCGGCGCCGCGGCCGCGCTGCGGGCCGCCGCCGCGCCGGACGCGGACGTCGGCGCCGTGGTCTCCCGCGGCGGGCGCCCCGACCTGGCCGGGGACGCGCTGCCCGGGGTGCGGGCGCCGACCCTGCTGATCGTCGGCGGGCGCGACACGACGGTCCTCGAGCTCAACCGGGCGGCCCAGGCGGAGCTGACCTGCGAGAACCGGCTCGACGTGGTCCCGGGTGCCACGCACCTCTTCGAGGAACCGGGGACCCTGGACGAGGTCGCCGCGCTGGCCCGGGAGTGGTTCACCCGGTACCTGGCTCCCCCGGACCGGTAGCCCCGGCCAGCTGGGCGCACAGCACGCGGCACGCCGACAGCACGTGCTCCTCGGCCGCCCGCTCCAGCGCCGCGAGGTCCTTGGCGCCGATCAGGCGCACCAGCTCGCGGTGCTCGTCGACCACGGCGGCGCGGTACTTCTCGTACCCGAGCCGCACCCGGGTCAGCTGGAAGAGGTGGACCTGCGAGCGGACTCCGGACCAGGCCTCGTACAGACGGGCGTTGCGGGCGAGCCGGTAGATCCGGTCGTGGAAGTCCAGGTCGAGGGCGAGCAGCCGGGGGCCGTCCGCGCCGCGGGCGAGTTCCGCCGCCATCGTGTCGACGACGGCGTCCAGGGCGGCGACCTCCTCCGGCGCGGCGCGCTCGGCGGCCAGGCGGGCGGCGAGGCGTTCCAGGGCGGCGCGGACGGCATAGACCTCCTCCGCCTCCTGCGGTGTCACGTCGATGACCTTCGTACCGCGGTGCCAGGCGCTGCGGATGAGTCCTTCGCGCGCGAGCACGGCCAGGCCCTCGCGGACCGAGCCGCGGCTGATGTCCAGCGATGCGGCCAGCTCCACCTCCCGGAGTGGCGCCCCGGGCGGGAACCGGCCCTGCAGGATCGCCTCGCGCACCCGGTCGGCGGCCTCGTCCGCGAGCCCCCGCCGCTGGGCCGGTGCCACCGCCCCGCTCCCCATGATGTCCATAAGTTCGAATGTTGACATCAGTCGGCCGAGAGGTCAAAGTCATGAGCAGGAACGGAAGGAGTCACCGATGAACCGCCCCGGCTTCCACCTCGCCATCCCCGTCGACGACCTGGTCGCGGCGCGCGCGTTCTACGGCGGTGTGCTCGCACTTCCCGAGGGCCGCTCCACGGACACCTGGGTCGACTGGGACTTCCACGGGCACCAGCTGGTGACCCACCTCGACGGCCGTCGCCCGGCGGACCGGCCGGCGTACGGCGAGGTCGACGGACACCGCGTGCCGGTACCGCACTTCGGCCTGGCCCTGTCCGTTCCCGGCTTCCACGAGCTGTCCGGGCGCCTGCGCGGGTCCGGTACGGCGTTCGTGATCGAGCCCTCGGTGCGTTTCGAAGGCCGGCCCGCGGAGCAGTGGACCATGTTCCTCCTCGATCCCGCCGGGAACGCCCTGGAGTTCAAGGCGTTCCGGGACGAGTCGCAGGTGTTCGCGAAGTAGCCCGGGTCGACGGCCCGCGCACCGGGGTCGAGGATGGAAGGAGATCCCCGGCGGAGGGGAAAGGGCAGCGGGGAAGAGTCGGACAGAAGGATCGCCATGTTCGCTGACAGCAAGGCATTCAGCGGCTTTTCGGTCGACGACCTGGCCAAGGCCAGGGAGTTCTACGGCGAGACGCTCGGCCTGCGCGTCTCCGAGGAGAACGGCATGCTGTTCCTGCACCTCACGGGTGACGCGACGGTGCTGATCTACCCCAAGGAGAACCACGAGCCGGCCGGCTTCACCATCCTCAACTTCCCCGTGACCGACCTGGAGAAGGCCGTCGACGACCTCACCGCGCGCGGTGTGCGCTTCGAACGGTACGACGGCTTCGACGCCGACGAGAAGGGCATCGTCCGCCAGGAGGGCGGCATGCCGTCCATCGCCTGGTTCAAGGACCCCGCGGGCAACGTCCTGTCAGTGCTCGACGAGACGCCCTGAACGCGCCCGGCCGGTGACGGACGGCGTGCACGACGGCTACCCGCGGTAGGTCTCCAGCAGCCTGAGCCACACCTCGCTGATGGTCGGGAAGGCCGGGACGGCGTGCCAGAGGCGGGCCAGGGGGACCTCGCCCGCGACGGCCACGGTGGCGGAGTGCAGGAGCTCGCTCACGCCCGGGCCGACGAAGGTCGCACCGAGGATCACTTCCCGGTCCAGGTCGACGACCATGCGGGCCCGGCCGCGGTACCCGTGGGCGTACAGACCCGCCCCGGAGACGCTGCCGAGGTCGTAGTCGACGGCCCTGACCCGGTGCCCGGCCCGCTCGGCCGCCTCCAGCGTCAGGCCGACCGCCGCCGCCTCCGGATCGCCGAAGACGACCTGCGGGAGCGCGGCCTTGTCGGCGGTCGCGGCGTGGGCGCCCCAGGGCCCGGTGTCCGCCTCCGTCTCCGGGTGCGCCCCGCCGGCCGCGCGGGCGGCGATCGCCGCCCCGGCGATCCGCGCCTGGTACTTGCCCTGGTGCGTCATCAGGGCACGGTGGTTGACGTCCCCGACGGCGTACAGCCAGTCCTTGCCGAGCACGCGGCAGCTCTCGTCGACCGGCAGCCAGCCGCCCGGTTCGAGGCCGACCGTGTCCAGTCCGACGTCCTCGGTGCGCGGGGTCCGTCCGGTCGCGAAGAGCAGCTCGTCGGCCTCGACCAGCGCGCCGCCCTCCAGGACGACCGTGACGGGCCCGGTCGAGCCGTCGCGGACCACGGCCTCGACGGACACGCCGGTACGGACGTCCACACCGGCCTCGCGCAGGCTCTCGGCGACCAGTTCCCCGGCGAAGGGCTCCATGCGGGGCAGCAGGCGCGGGCCGCGCACGAGCAGGGTCACCTGCGAACCGAGCGCCTGCCAGGCGGTGGCCATCTCCACGCCGACGACCGAACCGCCGACGATGGCCAGGCGCGCCGGCGCGTGCTGGGAGCTGGTGGCCTCGCGGCTGGTCCAGGGACGTGCCCCGGCCACGCCGGGCAGGTCCGGCAGGACGGCGCGGCTGCCCGTGGAGACGACCACGGCGTGCCGGGCGGACAGGATGTGGTGTTCGCCCTCGGGGCTGGTGACGCTGACCTTCCGCTCCCCGTAGAGCCGGCCGTGGCCGCGGTAGAGGTGGGCCCCGATGGAGTCGAGCCAGCCGAGCTGGCCCCCGTCCTTCCAGTTGCCGGTCCACCAGTCGCGGTGCGCGAGCACGGCGGAGACGTCCAGCGGGCCCTGGACGGCGGGGGCGAGGCCCGGCACCCGGCGGGCGTCGGCGCGGGCGAGGGCCGGGCGGAGCAGGGCCTTGCTGGGGATGCAGGCCCAGTACGAGCACTCGCCGCCGACGAGCTCGCTCTCCACCACGGCGGTGCTCAGCCCGGCCGCCCGGGTGCGGTCGACGATGTTCTCGCCGGCCGGTCCCCCGCCGAGCACCACGACGTCGTACTCCACTGCTTCCGTCATGGGGACAGTCTCGGGGCAGCGGACGGGCCGCGCACGCGGTTCGCGCGGTTCGCGCCGTTCACGCGGTTCCGGGGGCGGCCGGGTGTCAGGCGTCCGCCGCGCCGGAGCCCTGCGCCTCGGCGATCTTGGCCCGTACCTCGTCCATGTCCAGGGCGCGGGCCTGGCTGATCACGTCTTCGAGCAGGGCCTCGGGGAGCGCCCCGGGCTGGGCGAAGACGGCCACCTGGTCGCGGATGACCATGAGGGTCGGGATGGAGCGGATCTCGAAGGCGGCGGCGAGCTCCTGCTGGGCCTCGGTGTCCACCTTCGCGAAGACGAGGTCGGGGTGGGTCTCGGAGGCCTTCTCGTAGACCGGGGCGAACTGCCGGCACGGACCGCACCAGGACGCCCAGAAGTCGATCAGCACGAAGCCGTTGGAGCTGACCGTGTCGTCGAAGTTGTCCTTGGTGAGTTCTACGGTGGCCATTGCGTCGTCCCTCTTTCGTCGTCTGCGGGCGCAGCCGTCCGCGACAACCGCCGCACGGCCCCTGCTATTCCGCCCCCGGCCGGGCGGCTGTCTCAGAACGGGTACCCGGCGGGCTCGCCGCGGACCGTGGTCCAGCGCAGTTCCGTGAAGGCGTCGAGGTTGGCCTCCCCGCCGAAGCGGGCGCCGGTCCCGGAGGCGCCGACACCGCCGAAGGGCGCCACCGCCTCGTCGTTCACGGTCTGGTCGTTGATGTGGGCGATGCCGGTGGGGATGCAGTCGGCGAGCGCCAGACCGCGTGCAATGTCACGTGTGACGATCCCCAGTGACAGGCCATACGGTCCCGCCGCGGCCAGTTCCGCCGCCTCGTCGGCCGTACGGAAGGACCGCACCGGGGCGACGGGCCCGAAGACCTCCTCCGCGTAGGCCGGGGTGTCGTCCCCGACCCCCGCGAGGACCGTCGGCCGGTAAAACGGCCCCACGCGGCTGCCGCCCGCCAGGAGCTTCGCCCCGGCTGCCGTGCTGGCCTCGACGAGGGCGTGCACCCGGTCGAGCTGGCCGCGGTCGATCAGCGGGCCGAGGTGCACCTCCTCCCGGTACGGGTCGCCGACCGCGAGGGCCTCCGCGCGGGCGGCGAGCCGCTCGGCGTACTCGTCGTAGAGCGAGGCGTGCACGAGGTGGCGGCCGGCGGTCATGCAGATCTGGCCCTGGTGGAAGAAGGAGCCCCACGCGGCCTGGCCGACCGCGGCCTCCACGTCGGCGTCCTCCAGGACGATCAGGGCCGAGTTGCCGCCGAGTTCGAGGTGCGCCCGCTTGAGCGCGCGCCCGGCCGCCTCGCCGACCGCCCGCCCGGTGGCGGTGGACCCGGTGAACGACACCACGCGAACGCGCGGTTCGGCCACCAGTGCCCGTCCGGTGTCCGGCCCGCCGGGCAGCACGTGCAGCAGCCCCTCCGGCAGCCCGGCCGCCTCGAACACCGCCGCCAGGGCGATCCCGCCGCAGACGGCCGTACGCGCATCGGGCTTCAGCAGCGCGGCGTTCCCGAGGGCGAGCGCCGGCGCCACCGAGCGGATCGACAGGATCAGCGGGGCGTTGAAGGGCGCGATCACCCCGACCGTCCCGGCCGGGACCCGGCGGGTGTACGACAGCCGCGGGGCCTCGCTCGGCAGGACCTGGCCGACCGGGCGGGAGGCCAGCGCAGCCGCCTCGTAGCACTCCTGCGCGGCCACGTGCAGCTCGAAGGCCGCCTTGCCGGGTATGGAGCCGGACTCCCGGACGATCCAGGTGGCGAGCTCCTGGGCGTGCCGGGTGAACAGGTCTCCGGCCCGGCGCAGTACGGCCGCGCGCTCGGTGTGCGCGGCGCGTGCCCAGTCCCGCTGGGCGGCCTCGGCCCGGACGGCCGCCGCGGTCACGTCCGCGGGCGAGGCGAGGCGGACGGTGGCGAGGGTGTCGCCCGTCGCCGGTTCGGTCACGGGTGCCGTGCCGCCGGTGAGCGTACGGCCGTCCTGCCAGGTGGCGGGGTCGAGCAGGGGCATGGGGCGGTCTCCCGGTCCTCGCGGGCCCGGCGGGGGCCCGGGCACGCGCGCCATGCTAGCCAGAGCGGTCCGTCAAATCTGTTCAGTTATTGGGCAGTTGGTGACCTGAATTGATCCACAGCGCCGGGCCGGGTCAGCGCTCGAGCACCAGGGCGATGCCCTGGCCGACGCCGATGCAGAGCGCGGCGAGCCCGGTGCCGGACCCCGCGGCGGCCAGCTGGTGCGCCACGGATCCGGCGAGCCGGGCGCCCGAGGCGCCGAGCGGGTGGCCGAGGGCGATGGCGCCGCCGCGCTGGTTGACCAGGGCGGGGTCGAGGTCCGGCCACTCGGCGAGGCAGCCCAGAGCCTGGGCCGCGAAGGCCTCGTTGAGCTCGAAGGCGGCGAGGTCGCCGAAGCCGCGACCGGCCTTGGTCAGGGCGCGCTGGACGGCGTCGACCGGGCCGAGCCCGAAGATCTGCGGTTCGATGCCGGTGACGGCCGAGGTCCGGATCCGGGCGAGCGGTTCGCGGCCGGTGGCGCGCAGCCCCTCCTCGTCCGTCAGCAGCAGGGCGGCGGCCCCGTCGTTGAGCGGCGAGGCGTTGCCGGCGGTGACCGTGCCCCCGGGCCGGAAGACGGGCTTGAGCTTCGCCATCGCCTCGGGGGTGGAGGACTCGCGGATGCACTCGTCGCGCACCAGGTCCGCACCCGGGTAGGGGACGACCTCGCCGTCGTAGAGGCCGGCGGACCAGGCGGCGGCGGCCTTGCGGTGGCTGTCGAGGGCGAAGGCGTCCTGGGCCTCGCGGGTGATCCCGTGCTTGTCCGCGACGAGTTCGGCGCCCTCGCCGAGGGAGACCGTCCACTCCTCGGGCATCCGCGGGTTGGTCATCCGCCAGCCGAGCGTGGTGGACCACATCTGCTGGTGGGCGGCGGGGAAAGCCCGTTCGGGCTTCTGCACCACCCAGGGGGCGCGGGTCATCGACTCGACACCGCCCGCGACGGCGACGGAGGCGTCGCCGAGCGCGATGGCGCGGGCCGCCTGGATCACGGCCTCCATCCCGGAGCCGCACAGGCGGTTGACGGTGACGCCGGGGACACTCACGGGCAGCCCGGCGAGCAGGACGGCCATCCGGGCCACGTCGCGGTTGTCCTCGCCCGCGCCGTTGGCGTCGCCGAAGACCACGTCGTCGATCCGGGCCGGGTCGAGTGCGGGCGTACGGTCGACCAGCGCGCGGACCACGTGCGCGGCCAGGTCGTCGGGCCGGACCCCGGCGTAGGCGCCGCCGAACTTGCCGATCGGGGTGCGTACGGCGTCGACGATGTACACGTCGCGGATGCTCATCGGGGTCTCCAGGGCAGATCCGTGCGGGTCGGCGCGTCCGGGTCGACGCGCCCGCAGTCTCCGTCCGCCCGGCGTGCCGTGTCAACGCCCGACCGGACATTCGGTCGTCTCGTGGGCCGTCCCGTCGGTCGACCCGCGGCAGCCGGGTGCGGCGGCCGCGGACGGCAGGACCGCCCGGCAGCCGGA
Organism: Streptomyces sp. NPDC037401; assembly: GCF_055602345.1. NCBI lineage: Bacteria > Bacillati > Actinomycetota > Actinomycetes > Kitasatosporales > Streptomycetaceae > Streptomyces > Streptomyces sp. NPDC037401. The sequence goes on along the minus strand of NZ_JBVJWO010000008.1, from coordinate 252,813 downwards.
CCGGGATCGCCGGGATCAGGTCAGGTCGACTCGCGCGCCAGGGCGCGCGCCGCCATCAGGTCGTACCGCTCGGGGGCCTCGGAGGGCTCGCGGACCACCCGGTCCACCAGGGCGGCCAGCCGGTCGCCCGTGGGCATCTCGATCTGCACGGTGCTCAGGCGCGGCCGCAGCAGCTTCCCGAGCAGCAGGTCGTCCGCACCCATGACGGCGGCGTCACCGGGGACGTCCATGCCGGCGTCCTGGAGGGCCCGCATCAGCAGCATCGCGTACTCGTCGTTGTACGCGAAGACGGCGTCGAGGCCGAGCCCGTGCCAGCGGGCGGCGAGGCCGGCCGCGGACTCCTCGGTGTAGCTCATGGGGAGGGCCTCCACCTGCGCTCCGGCCGCTCCGGCGACGGCGCGCACGCCCTCGAGGCGCGGGGCGGAGAACATCTCGAAGCCCTCCTCTTCGGGTACGACCACCCCGATCCGGCGGCGGCCGCGCTCCAGGAGGTGGCCGGCGGCCCGGGCGCCCACCTCCCGCTGGTCCATCACCAGCGCGTGCGCCCCGGCGACCCGGCCGGGGCCCAGGGTGATCACGGCGCGGGCCCCGGCGCGCTTGAGCGTGGCGATGTTGCGCGCCGAGAGGGTGATCTCGCCGAGGGAGATCACCGCGACCGGGCGGAGCTCGGCCCAGGCGCGGGCGGCCTGGTCGCCGGTCAGGCCGAGGCTGCCGTACTGGACGACCGTGTAGTCGAGGCGGCGCAGCCCCCACTGGAGCTCGTTGAGGAAGCGGCTGTACAGCGGGCCGACGGGGACGTGGGCGGTGGGCAGCAGCACGATCCGGGTGTGCCCGGCGCGCAGGCTGCGGGCGGCGGCGTGCGGGACGTAGCCGAGTTCCTCGGCGGCCTCGCGGACCTTGCGGCGGGTGGGCTCGCTGATCCGGACGGCCTCCGCGTTGTTGAGCACGTACGAGACGGTCGCGCGGGAGACGCCGGCCAGGCGGGCCACGTCGGCGCTCGTCGGGACGGCTGTTCCGCGTTCGGCTGCCTGCGTTTTCGGTGACTTCGACATTGCCGTCGCATCTTTCCAGACCGGTCGGTGCCGGGGTCTGGCGGATGGCCTGAAACGGATGCCGCACAGTGGTTACACGCTTCACTGGCACGTGTAACCACTGCGGTGACCACCCCTGCCACGACAGCCGCACCCCTGCTGTCACCACGGCGCCGTCACCCCGTCACCTGCCCTGGAGGGCAACGTGGTCCATTCCTCACCCGGTACCGGACGCGGTACCGGTGGCCCCCTGCCCCACCGCCCGTTCCGGGCCCGGCCTCCGGCTGCTGCCCCTGCTGCGCGTCGGCAACACGGCCATGTACGCGCTCCACACCGGCGTAGCGGGCGTGCTGCCGGCGCTCCAGGCCGAGGGCGTCGACCGACGAACAAGGTTTCCAATTTCGGCCTGATAGCGGGGGTCTCCGCGATCTTCGCGACCGTGTTCAGTCCCGTCGCGGGGTAGACGTTCACGACGGCCCGGCCGAGACACCGGGAGATCGTGATCAGCAGGATGGTGTCCGCGTGTCCGAGCAGCAGCGTCGCGGGTACGGCGAGCAGGACGCCGCCCAGGATCCACGGACCCGACGGGTGCTCGGCGGCTGGCTCTCGGACCGCCACGACCGGCGCAAGCTGTTCGTCGGCGCCTGCCCCGCTCTCGGCACTGGGCGTGCCGGTACCGGCGCTGTCCACGCGCTGGACCGCGATGCCGGCCGTCGCCGTCGTCAACGGACTCGGCTTCGGCTGCTCCATGCGCCGTTCGTCACGGCCGCGGCCCTCTCCGTCGCGGGCGCACTCGCCGTGAAGCCGATCCGCTCCGTGCGCTGCCCCCCGGACTTCCCTCTGCGCACGGTCGGTCCGCCGATGCGTGCGCACCCGCCCGCCGGGCAGACCTGGCCGTCACCGATCAGAGAGGCACCACCGTGCAGCTGCACACCCACACCCGGGGCGACGGGGACCGCAGCGCCCTCCTCGTCCACGGCATCATGGCCGACCACCGCACGTGGCGGCGGGTCGGCCCGGCGCTGGCCGGCCGCGGCTACCGCGTGATCGCCGTCGACCTGCGCGGCCACGGCGCCGGCGGGCGCGGCGCGTACGGCCCGCAGGCCTTCGCCGACGACCTGGCCGACACCCTGCCCGCCGGGGCGGACCTCGCGATCGGGCACTCGCCCGGCGGCCTGTCCCTCTCCCTCGCCGTGGACCGGCTCCGGCCCGCCCGCGCGGTGCACTCCGACCCCGCCTGGCACCTCGCGAGCTCCGAGGAGGGCTTCGGGCCGGAGATGTTCGCCGAGTTCGAGTCCACCGCCACCAGGGAGCGGATCGCGGCGACGAACCCGCGCCGGGAGGAGACGGACGTCGACATCGAGCTCAGGACGCCGGCCCTCTGGGACGAGGCGACGGCCCTGGCGCCGGCTCCGCTCCTCGGCAGCGACCTGCTGCCCGCGGAGCCCGTCGTGCCCTCGCTTGTCCAGCCGGCCGACCCCAGCTTCCCGATGACTTCGACGGCTTCACGGCCTCGCTGGACGGCTGGATCTGAGGACACACCCCCGCCTCGCCGTTACCGTGGGTACTACTGATCGGTAACGGGGAGGTCCGGTGTCGGAGCCGAGTGCGCCCGCACGCGCTGCAGGACTGGTGGAGACGGCAGGGGCGCTGGCCCGGGGGGAGGTGTCCGCGACGGAGCTCACCCGGCAGGCGCTGGAGCGCATCGACGCCGCCCAGCCGGCGCTGAACGCCTTCCGGATCGTCCGCCACGAGGCCGCCCTCGCCGAAGCCGCCGGGCAGGACCGGCGGCTGGCGGCCGGTGAGCGGCTGCCGCTGCTCGGCGTACCGCTCGCGGTCAAGGACGACATGGACGTGGCCGGGGAGCCGACGGCGTTCGGCTGCCCGGGCGCGTTCCCGGCCAAAAGCGCCGACAGCGAGGCCGTACGGCGGCTGCGCGCGGCCGGGGCGGTGATCGTCGGGAAGACCAACACGCCGGAGCTGGGCCAGTGGCCGTGGACGGAGGGGCCGGCCTTCGGTGCCACGCGCAACCCGTGGCACCCGGCGCACACACCGGGCGGCTCCTCCGGCGGCTCGGCCGCCGCGGTCGCGGCGGGGCTGGTGCCGGCGGCCCTCGGCTCGGACGGCGCGGGCTCGGTGCGCATCCCCGCGGCATGGACCCATCTGATCGGCATCAAGCCCCAGCGAGGCCGGATCTCCACCTGGCCGGAGCCCGAGGCGTTCCGCGGCATCACGGTCAACGGCGTGCTGGCGCGCACGGTCGCCGATGCGGCACTGCTGCTGGACGCGGCGAGCGGGCAGCACCCGGGCGATCTGCACCGGCCGCCGGCCGTGGACGCCCGGGCCGCGGCCCGCACCGAGCCGCGCAGGCTGCGGATCGCCCTGTCGTTCCGGATGCCGTTCACGGCCACTCCCAAGTCCCTGGACCCGGCGGTGCGTTCGGCGGTGGAACGGCTGGCGGGGCGGCTGGAGGCGCTGGGGCACGAGGTGGTTCCCGCGGATCCGCGGTACGGCCAGATCGGGCTGGCGTTCGTGCCGAGGGCGACCAGCGGGATCCGCGAGTGGGCGCAGCGGGTGCCGGACCGCGCGCTGCTGGATCCCCGTACCCGGGAGGCGGCCCGGACCGGCCGGGTGCTGGACGGGGCCCCGCTGCGGCTCGCGCGCCGGTCGGAGGCCCTCCTGCAGCACCGGGTCGGGGAGATCTTCGGGCGCTTCGACGTGGTCCTCACGCCGACCACGGCCGCACCCCCGCCGCGGATCGGGGCCCTGGCCGGGCTGGGGAGCGCCCTGGAGACGGACCGCGCGATGATCGCCGTCTGTCCGTACGCGTGGGCGTGGAACGTCCTGGGCTGGCCGGGGGTCAACGTGCCGGCCGGGCTGTCCCCCGACGGGCTGCCGCTCGGTGCGCAGCTGCTGGGGCCCGCCCACGGCGAGCCGCTGCTGATCTCCCTCGCGGCGCAACTGGAAGCGGACCAGAGGTGGTTCGAGCGGTGGCCGGCGCCGGGCGCGGTCCCGGCGGGACGCGCCCCGGTCTGAGCGGCGCTGCGCCGCGGGCAGGGCGGTAGCGTGGCGGCATGACCAGTTCTCTGGACGAGCCGGGGCGCCAGGGCGCCGACGCGACCACCGAGGCGGACCCGCTGGAGACGGGCCCGGTGCGGATGTCGTACGCACCCGACCCCGACGGCGACCCGGATCCGGGCGAGATCGTGTGGACGTGGGTGCCTTACGAGGAGAACTGCGGTCGACAGATTCACCATCGATCACCTACATATCACCTGACCAGCAGAAACACGCTGAAACGGCCTCCCGGAAGGTGCTCCGGGAGGCCGTTTCCGTCTGTCCGGGGGACATTCGGGGGACAGCAGGCTAGGCCGCGGTACTCCCCTGCTGCGCTCCCCCTCCTCCTTCGATGAGCCTCATCTCCAACCCTGCGCTGGGCTCCTGTTGGGGCGCTTCCGCCGACGGGGCCGGCTGAGCCTGCGCCCTCGGAACCAGGGCGACGGGAGCGTCCGCAGCCTCCTTCTCGTACTGCGGCATCAAGCTGCTGTACGTGTCCGCTGTCAGCGCGAACGTCGCGTGCCCCAGGAGCGCCTGGATGGCCTTCATGGACAGGCCGGCGGCGAGGCTAAGCGATGCTGCGCAGTGACGAAGGTCGTGAAGGCGGATGGGCGGCATGTCCAGGCGCCTGAGAAGCCGGTCGAAGACCTTGGAGACGTTGTCGGGGTGCCAAGGTGTCCCGTTGTCCTGTGTGAAGACGTAGCCGCTATCAACGTACGGGGCGTACTTCTCAGGGTCCTCCTTGTGCTTCTTCTCCCACTCGGCTCGCTTGGCCTTCTGCACGTCTCGCCATGTCGCTAGGAGCGCGTGTGTAGCGGAGTCGAGGGCGATGGTTCGCCGGCCGCTGCGGCTCTTGGGCGTCTCCTCGAAGAGTTTGTGCGAGGTGTCGGAGACAAGCTGCTGGACGATGTTGGCAGTGCCCTTCGTCATATCGACCTCCGCCCAGGTAAGCCCTGCGGCTTCACCTCGGCGAGGCCCTCGGAACACCTGGAGGTGCCACATCACGTACATACGGTGGCCTGCTGCGGCATCGAGGAATTGGCCGGTGAGCTCGGGGGTCCAGACCATGACGGAGCTCGGCTTCTCCCCAGTTTCGCGCCAGCGCGCAACTCGCTCTTCGGTCCAAACGATGGCACGCGGCTTCTCGTACCTGGGGATCACGACCTCGTCCGCCCAGTTCTCGGTGATGAGCTTCTCCATGACGGCGGCCTTGAGGGCGGCGGACAGTGCGTCGAGGATCCGTTTCTGCGTGCCGGGGCCCGTATTCTGGCGGGGCTTGGCACGGGCCGCTTTGAGGACAGCCTTGGCTTCGTCCCAGTGCTGGCGCAGCTCCGGCGGCCGGGGCCGGGGAGCCTGTCGCCACGCCTGGCGCGCAGTTTCGCATTTCGCGAGTGCCTCCTCGGCCTCGATGCGGTTCGCTTCCTTGACCTTGTTGTAGGCCCAGATGTCTTCGAACATCGCCTGGATGTGCCGGGTCCGAAGTTCACGCATGGGCAGTTGGCCGAGGGCGGGGATGTAGAGGCGCTCGATGAAGTCGGTGTAGTCGCATCGGGTCTTCCTCTTGAGGTCGACGCGGTTTTTGAGCCAGCGTCGGAGGAACTGCTCTACGGTCTCGCGTGATTCGACCTTGATTCCGTCGGTTGCCTCGCTCCAGAGCATCTGGGCCGCGTGCTGGGCTGCTGCGCGGGTGAGGAACCCTCCCTTGCGCGGCCGCCGGCGTTCGCCGCGTGGGCCGTCGGGGAGGTTCACGTAGTAGTACCAACTCCCATGGTCGCGCTTCTTCAGGTCAGGGCAGCGGGTACCCAGTTCGCGGGTCTTGGGGTTTCCGTTCGAGTCGAGGAGAGGTTGGCCGGAGTCGTCGAGTTTGGGTTCGGTGCACTTGCACCGCTTGTAGATGCTGCCGCTGAACATGGGTGTCCCCCGAATGAACTCGGTTGTCCTTACGTGTCCTCATCTTTCTGTAGCGAGCGGGACGCCCCGTTGGGCACCGTAGGCTTCTGGTCAGGTGGCGCGGGGAAGAGGGTTGTGACCACCTATGTCCTCATCTATTCCTGCCGCTCCGGCAGGTTCGACGCGGGGTTCGCAGGGCGGCTCGATGACGATGGGCGAACTTTTGGAGCTGCCTCCGGCGGTGAGTGTGGCGACGGCTGCGCAGGCGCTGGGTATCGGCAAGGACAAGGCGTACGCACTGATCAAGGCGGACCGCTTCCCGGCGCGGGTCATCCGGCTGGGTGCGACGACGCGCGTTGCGACGGCTTCACTGTGGGACGCTCTTGGCGTCAAGGACTGAGATGCCTGATGACCTATACGGGAGGGCTCGACCCGGCCAGGGTCGAGCCTTCGGGCATTTCAGGCGCGACGATCGACGGAAGCCGCGGTTCCCCCAAGTTTCAATCTGTGACCTGCGCCACATTCATGCAACCTTGCAGCGCGCTCACCTGCCGATATACGCGACCGGGAAGGTTGTAGGCGAGCTGCGAGTTATGCATCACAGGCGTTGGCCTATTAGATAGAGATCAGCACCTCATCGACAGTCGATCAGGGCGGGACCGATCGGAGATCAGCGGGATATGGCGAGGCTGTGCGGATACGCCAACGGTGGGGGCGGGCTCGTCCACGCAGAAGCGGCGTTCCTGCGGCGCGCAGCATCACGGCTGTCCATCGTTGATCCGCCGGTGTCGCAGAACGCTGTGGCCGAGTGGGTCAACCAGACCGGCGGACGCACCCCCCTAGGCGGTCCCTGGCGGGGAGACACCCTGATGAAGACCCTCTCCCACCCCCGGATGGCCGGCCTCGACAACGACGGCAATCCGATCGAGGGCTTCGGGGAGACCGTGCTGACTCCCGACGAGCAGCGCGCCCTCCTCGAAGCACGCGCCGCCATCCGTGGTGAGCCCGTACAACGGCGTGAGTGCTATGACTACCTGCTGACCAAGGGCATCGCCGACTGCGACGAGTGCGGCCACGACCTGACCGGCGGCCGGGTCAACGCCGAGGCGGGCCCGAACTACCGATGCCAGGGCTGCGGCAAGATCCGCATGGATGCCGATCGCCTAGAGCCGGTGGTGACCGAGGAGGTCCTTGCCGACCTGCTCCGGCCTGGCCAGCACGAGAAGCTGCTGCGCCTACAGCGGGACGCCGGGGAGGAAGCCGAGCGGCTGGCCGCCCACATCAAGGACGCCGACAGCCGGTTCGCCTCCCTCAAGGCGTTCCGACAGCAGATGGTGCCGGACGCGTACAAGGCAGCGGAGAAGGCCACCAAGGATGACTTGGCGGCTTCGCGGGCCCGCCTGCGGTTCCTGGAGCAGATCACCGGTGTTCCGCTGTCCGACCCTCGTGAAGTGGTCGGCTGGTGGAACACCGCTCCCCGGGCGCTCCAGCGGGGCCTGGTCATGCTGACGGTCGCGAAGGTGCACGTCCTCGCGGCAGGCGGCGGAGCGGTCGCCCCACGCAGCCGTATCCGCATCGAGTGGCGTACGTCGGTCAGCTGAACTGGGAGTACAAACGAGCCGGGCCGACGGACCTTGCGTGAAACGTGTCTGAATACTCTGCGTAAGGGTTCGGCTCGTCTCGTCCCGATCCTGGGCCGCCGCAACGGCAGCCTAAGGGCTGTCCCGTAAATGATCTCTGACGCCTCGGGCGTGGTGGGCCGCCGTGCGGCCCGCTGGCCTATCCGGCGAGGGCGAGGTTGTGCATCTGTGCGATGCCGAGCATGGCGTGGTGGACACCGTCTCCTTTGAGGCGGCAGTCGCGGAGGATCTTCCAGGTCTTCATCCGGGCGAAGACGTGCTCGACACGGGCCCGGACCTGCTTGTGGGACTTGTTGTGTTCCTCCTTCCAGGCTGGAAGTTCGGTCTGGCCGCGCTCTCTGCGGTGCGGGATGACGAGTCCGGTGCCTGGGTAGCCGCCGTCGGCGATCGTGGTGGTCTTGCCGACGGCGGCCTTGGCACCGGATTCCTCGCATGCCTTGCAGTCGTTGCGGTTCCCGGCGAGTGGCCGGCCGACCACGACGACCAGGCGGGTGTCGGCGTCGATGACGACTTGGTGGTTGGTGGAGTACCGGTAGTTCTTCGACCGCTCGGCGATCGTGTGGTCGCGGGTGGGCACCAGGGTGCCGTCCACGATGAGCACGGTGCCCTTGGCGAACCGCTTGCGGGGCTGGAGGGCGAGCATCGGCCCGAGGTTGTCGATGATCCGGTCCGCTGCCTAGGGACAGGCTGTCGGAGCCCTCTGCGGCTCAGTTCTTGAGGGCCTGGTCGAGCTGGGAGAAGCCTGCTTCGGTGACGACGCGGCTTGTGCTGTATCGCGCATAAGCATCCCCAACCTGGATATCTCTCTTGAAGGTTGCTTGGACGGCCGGATCTCGAACGCCTGGATCACGCTGCATGATCGGCGGCGCTCCGCGGCCACTGGCCCGATGGAGCACCCAGCCTGGTGCGGCCTTCCCGTGACGCCCCCAGGGCGAGACACCCGGCCACGACGGGGAGCGAGGCAACGAGGGCCAAGAGGTGGGGGTGGCCGACGAGGGCGGGGACGGTCCTTGCGGCCTTTCCATCGCAAATTCGTCAACGCCCCTGCCTTTCAAGATCCTGCGACAGCATCGCCGCCTGCTTGTGGGACTTCACAGCGGGGGATGTGGAGGGGTTTACAAGCTGCCACCCGCCCCTATCTTTCTACATAGATGTAGAAGCATTCGGGAGGGGAAGGCTGCTTGTCAGTTCGTCGGAAGCGGGATCTGACTGGTCAGCGATCCGGTACGACGAGGGAGTCGATGCCATCGTGACGTCACTGCGACCTGCGATATGAATGACCCGGCTGCGGAGCTTGCCATAGCGGCCGAGGCTGTGGAGCCTGGCGGCATCCTGCGTGGCGCGATCCAGCTGAGTGACCGAGTTCCGACCGGGCGAATCGAGGACATGTTCCTTGAGCTCGTCGCGTATGGCGAGGCGCAGCCCCGCGCCGTCATCTTCCGCCGCTTGACCGTTGGCGGCCTCGTCGGCCGCCCGGAAGGCGGTATGGCAGGGCGGTTCACGGCCGCAGTGCCGTGGGAGACTCCCGTCACGCAGCTTTTCGGAGTGACGTTACCTGTCACGGTTGCCGTCAGGGCGACAGTCGCGGTCTCGGGTGTGCGTGGCAGGGGCCCGCTGCTGCCCTTCCCTGTGCGGCCTCTTCCTGTGCAGGAGGCAGTCGCTAACGGGATCGCCGATCTGGGCTTCACGCTGACGTCAGCCCGGATGGTTCAGGGACAGATCGCTGGCACGACGCAGGGACTCCCCTTCTACCAGGAGTTCAGGCTCGCAGCGCCCGGCCAGTATCGGCGAGTCATGCGGGAGCTGTCGCTCACATTCCTCACCCACGCCGGCGGCGCCGAGGTGGCCATGGACGCGGATAGACCTACCGGATCGAACGCGGGCGGTGTGCTCGCCCAGTTCATTGCGCGCCATGAGGATGTCGCCCGGCTCGACTGGGCGGACGAAGCAGAGCGGTGGCTGCAACATCTGACCGCCAGGGGTGGAACCAGGGCGATCCCGCTGCCGCACAGGCCAGTCGACGGGCCGGGGGCTACCTCGTGGAAGTCTCCTCCCGACCAGCGGAGTCAACCCCCTGGCACTGTTACGAACCTGGGTCAGCCGAGCAGCCCGGTGTAGTCGGCGCCGACCGTCAGAGTGATCACTCTGACTGCCATGTTCTGGCTGGCCTGAGCGGTGACAGGCGTCCTCAGACGGGAGGCGAAAGCTTCCGCGTGTAGATCCAGGCCCGGCGGGTGGGTCACGGTGGTACTTGCTGCGTTTTGAGGGGCGTTGCCGGTTGCTGTGACGGTGTAGCCGGCGGTGCGCAGTTGGGCGGCGACGGCGGCCGCCTTGCCTGATGTGCCGGTGCCGTTGAGGACCAGGACCTGCGTGGAGCCGGCCGCGATGGGCTCGGCGGCTGCGAGTTGGACCTTGGTGATTGCCTGGTCTTTGGCCAGGGCGGTGAACAAGATCCGCGCGTGGGGGAACTGCCAGGAGATGTTGGCCTTGTCTGTGGGGACGTCCACCTCGCGCGGGTAGTTGGGGACGGTGAGGAACGTGAGGCGGTCCGGGGGGATGTCCTGGAGCTGGGAGGCCAGGCCGTGCAGGGGGCGCAGGCCGGCCAGGGCCTTGTCGGTGGTGATGGACTTGGTGGCGGAGTCGAGGAAGCCGTAGACGTCGCCAGGGCTGGTCAGTTTCTGCTGCGCTTTGGCGGCCAGGGCCTGCATGAATTCCTGCTGACGGCCGATGCGGCCTATGTCTGAGCCGTCGCCGGTGCTGTAGCGGGTGCGGACGTATCCGAGGGCCTGTTCGTCCTTGACGGTCTGGCAGCCCGCTTCGATGTCCAGGTGGGCCTTCTTGTCATGGATGGCCCTGCCGCGGGCAGACCTCGATTCCGCCCAGAGCGTTGACCATGCCTTGAAGCCCTGGAAGTCGACGGTGACGAAGTGGTCAATGCGCAGGCCGGTGTTGTGCTCGATGGTCTTGATCGTGCACGCGGCCGCTCCACCGCCCTCGCCGCCCTCGCCGCCGATCGCGTACGCCGCGTTGATTTTGAAGTGGTACGGCGCGGACTGGGTGCCGTCTGCGCGCTCACAGGCCGGTATCTGCACCCAGGAGTCGCGCGGGAGGGAGACGACGACCGCCCATTTCCGGTTGGCGGCGATGTGGAGGACCATCAGCGTGTCCGACTGCATGGTGGCCAGGTCCTTGCCATATTCGGCGTTGGCGCCTTCCCGGCTGTCGGACCCGACCAGGAGAATGTTCTTGGCGCCGGGGCTGAGGTTGACCGGGCGCCCGCCGCCGAGCTTGTCGTCGATGTCGGAGGCGTTGATGTTGCCGTCGAGGCGCTGGTACAGCCAGCCGCCAGCGCCTCCCGCAGCCAGAACCAGGACGGCGAGAGTGCCGGCCGCCCACCGTGCGATGCGGCCGCGCCGGGTCAGTATCGGCTTCCCGCGCTGCCCTCCCGGCCGGGGGAAACCGGATTTTGTGCGGGGCCGCGGTACGCCCGTGTGACTTCCCGTTGTATATCGCCTTCCGCCACCGGGCCCTTGAGAGCCTGCTGTGCCATGTCGCCCCCGACAGATCCCGGTCGGTCACGCCGCGGCCAAGAATCTACAACGACGTAGAAGATGGTGGGTGTCGGGGGCATCCTTGAGGAGGAGCGCGTGGGAGCAGTCGCCTCCGCATTCGTGCGGGCCGGTGACGGGAAGGACAGGCCAGTGGATGAGACCAAGAGCGGGCCGGTGCGCGCGGTTGCCCGGAGGGAGTCCGGCAGGCTTGAGGCCAGTGTGCTGACCGCACTGTCCGGGGCGCCGGAGCCGGTATCGGCGTCCTGGGTGCGAGATCACGTCGATCCCGCGCTCGCCTACACCACCGTGGCGACCGCACTGTCCCGGCTCGAGGCAAAGCATGCCGTGGCCCGGAGCCGGCTGGGGCGAGGGTACGTGTGGCGGGCTCTGGTCGACGACGCGGGACTGGCGGCGATCAGGATGCACCGGGTACTCGAGGGGGAAAGCGACCGGCAGGGAGTGCTGAGCCGCTTCGTCGCCGACCTTCCCCCCGGTGACGAGCAGACCCTCAGGGACCGTCTCTCCGCCTCCAAGGGGCCCCCTGCTGGAGGGGAACGGCAGGAGACAGCGAGGGCTCAGTACGATGAACTGCGCCGCAACGCCATGCACGCGCCACAGACGGGAGGGAAGAGGACATGACAGCCCCGCAGAGCACGGGTGACGGGGATTCCCGCCGACGCGGCCAGGGTGAGCTCGAGGCCCAGGTCCTTGCCGCACTGGGCCGGGCACCCCGGCCGGTGACAGCGGCCTGGGTCCAAGAACGCCTGCCCGGGAACCTCGCCTACACCACCGTGATGACCATCCTGACCCGGCTCCACGCCAAGGGCGCGGTCGACCGCGAGCGGGCGGGCCGCTCGTTCGAATGGGTGCCGGTCGCCGACGAATCTGGCCTGGCCGCCCTGCGGATGCGTAAGGTCCTGGACGGCGAGCCCGACCGGCAGGCGGTCCTGGCCAGCTTCGTCACCGCACTGTCGCCCCGGGACGAACAGCTGCTGCGCGATGTCCTGGCCCAGACCGCCGAAGAAGGAGAAGGCTGACCGCATGGGGGTCTTCGTCTTCCTGCCGTTGGTGCTGCCTTTAACCGCATGGCCGATCGCGCGGCTCGCGGAACACCATCTCCACCCGCGCGCCGCAACGTGGCTGCTGACCGCGATCGCAGCCGTGCTCGCGGTGTGCAGCACGCTGTGCCTGGCCCTGCTGATGGTGGTCGGCACGGCCCAGCTGCCCGGCAACCCGCTGCCCGACGGCTGGTCGGACCCGGAAGTACGCGAAGCCGTCCCCTATGACGAGGTGGCCGGCAAGGCCGCCATCCCCGCCCTGCTCGCCGTCATCACCGCCTGCACGCGGCTGGCTTGGCGCCACCACCGCGTACGCCGCGACGCGACCCGCGCTCTGGCCGCACTGCCCGACCGGAGCGTCGCCGTGCTGCCCGACCACGCTCCCTACGCCTACGCCCTCCCGGGCAAGCGCCGGGATCGTGTCGTGGTCACGGCCGGGATGCTCGCCGAGCTGAACGGACCAGAGCGCCGCGCCCTGTTCGCCCACGAGCGCGCCCACCTCGCCGCCCGCCACCACCGCTTCCTGCTGGCCGTGCAGCTCGCCGCGAGGGCGAACCCGTTCCTGCGCCCACTGCGCACCTCGGTCACCTACACCGCCGAACGGTGGGCGGACGAGGAAGCGGCGGCCACCACCGGCAGCCGCCGAACCGTCGCCAGAGCCGTCGCCAAGGCCGCTCTCATCACCCGGGGCGCCCCCGTAGCCTCGCTCGCACACTTTGCGGCCCCCGGCCCGGTGCCACGCCGGGTGGCGGCTCTCCTGGCACCCGCTCCGCTGTCCCTGGCATGGCCGTCAGTGTTCACCGCGGCGGGCCTGGCCGCCTGGGGCGCCACCGCCGGCGCTGCAGCCTCCGCCCTCTCCTCTGCGAACTCCGCCATCACCCTGTTCTTCATCCTCAAAGCCGCGACCCCACTGTGAGCCCGGAAAGCCGGATGCCCGGACGAGGCTGGGTGCCGAGCGGCAGCGCGGTCCCCGTGATGACGCCTGGGCACGACCTTCCCGGGTGCGCCGTAACTCCTTGGGGGTAGCCGATCGACATGGCCGACGAGCCGGCGACTAACGAGCGTAGTTGCGGACGAGCTTGGGCCGGGTTCTGGAGGCGCACCACGCGTCATGAGTCGGTGAAGCGTTTACGCCCGGGCCGGTGAGCAATAGCCAGCCCATTTCTCTCCGTCAGCGGTCTGCGGGCCCAGCGTGTTGCGGGCCCTCCAGGTATTCGGGGCAGTCAGGGTTGTGGCAGACACTGGGGCGGCGCCGCACCGGCACGAAGGCCCCCAGCATCTTGCGCCTTCTCTTGATCGTCATGGACAGGGGGTGCTTGCAGACCGGGCACAGGAGCACCCCCTCGGGACCGGTCTCATGCTGGGCTTTACTCATTCTTTAACAATAGGCATGCGGAGGGCTAGTTGTGGAATCATGGCAACTGAGAAGAAAACTGAGGGGGGCTGACCTTGGCTGACGTGCTGATCAGGCGCGGAGTTGCCGGACTGCCGAGCGTGTCCCGCTCGGATGTCCCCGGGAACTACCCGTACGAAGCGATCAGGGTGGCGAAGCTCATCCGAGCCGCCGGCTTGACCGTCGAGTTCGAGGACGAGAAGCCTGATCGCACCTACCTGACCCACGACGCCGCCGAGTTCTGGTTGCCGATCATTGAGTTCGCCAGGGACGTCGGGAAAGAGACCCTGATCGCAACGCTGACTGGCTTGGTCTCCTCCTACGCGACGATGAAGATCCTCAGGAGGGGCGATTCGTCCGGCGAAGAGGTGACTGTTCCGTCCCCCGTTCTGCACGTGGAGGTAACCCGGCAGGGTGACCTGACCACCAAGCTGGTGCTGGACGGCCCGGCCGACTCGGTCCTCGAAGCGATCACCAGGATCGAGAGGTGGGGTTCTGAGGATGAGCACCGTCAGCTCCCCGAGGGATGAGAACGAGGTCTTCCAGCAGTGCCAGGTCGACCTTGAGCAGGCCAAAGCTGCACGCCACCCCGATCCAGCTGCGCTAGAGATCCTGCGGCGGCTGAGGGGGGAGCTGCGGCAGGTAATGGACCGTTCCGAAGAGCACGACCTTGCCCTCTTCGACCGAGCTCATGAGCTGCTGGACGAGGTAGGCGGATTGCTGAGGCGGGGCTATCCGAAGGCTTGCACCATGGCCTACCGCGACGGCGTCTACTACCGGGAGTGTCCAGTCGATCTTGGGCATCTTCGGGTCGGGTTTAGCGTGGAGACACGCGTGGACGAGTCGGAGTGCTCGATTTGCGGACTTGATCCTGACGAATGCGATCACATCCCCGGTGAGTCGTACGAAGGCCGTGAGTGCCTCGTCATCATCACGAAGGCCCAGATCCTGGCAGTGGCCCTCGTAGCTAACCCGAGGTTCCGGGATGCGCGCTTCGGCAGCCTGTCGCTCGGCACATCTACCGAGCTGCGTGCTGCTCTTGGGCCGAATTTTCGGCCGGGAGTGAGGCTCAGCTGCGATAAGTGCCTCGCGGGATGCCACGGCCTCAACCGAAACTTCGATGGGTCGACACACGGCTGATCGACAGTAACTGGCCGGACGAGACTCGGCGCTGACGCAGAGTCGCGCTTCCGCGTGCTGGTCGTTCTCGTGGTGCACCCACGAGCTGCTTCACCCCCGCGCCGGTGACACCAGCTCACCGCCACTTCAAGGAGACAGTCTCTAGGCGCCGCCATCGCCAGCAGCCGCTCATTGCGGTGGGTCATCTCGAGGCGTCGGGCTGCTTCGAGCCCTGTCGTTCACTGGCTGGCACTGCCTCGTCACCGTCGCTACCGCCGCCCGCCTGCTTCCTGCGACCTGCTTCTGCACTCGCTTCGCCCTCCCGGGAGACCACGACGACGTAGCCCTGCTCATGCGGGGCGACACCGGAGGCCGGGCAGATTACCGAGCGTAAATCGCCTCCAGCGGCTCGCAGGTCAGGCTGCGGCTGACCTCGAATCGGGGCGGGGATGCCTCTCAGCTCGTGCCTGACGAAGCCGACGGAGCCGCTGCCGTGATGTGGCTCAGCACGCACAGCCAGCGGCCGTCCTGCCTGACGAAGACATCGGTCGTCCACTCGTCGGCGTCGAACCGCCGGCCTCCGTAGTGGGCCGTGTTCGTAGCCCGCGCCGTGAACACGGCGGTATCACCGCGCACGCGGATCCTGGGCGGGCTGATGAGATCCATCGCCGAGTGGGTCAACTCCCCGGACTCGACGAACGCAAGGAACTGCTCTTTGGTGGAGATACCCGACTCGGAGACGATGACCCAGTCGTCCGCCATGTATCTCGCCATCCGCGCGGCGTCGTTGGAGACGATCGCAGCCGCCCAGTCCTCGACGGCGGCCGTGAGCTGCGCGTGATCCTCGTCGTCCTTGGGGATCTTTGGGGGCAGATCGACAGCGTCATCCATGGCCCGAGCGTGGCCAGGACCCGACGCTACAGCCTGCCGAAGCGGTCTGGGCCTGTGCTGTGGTGTCGGGACGTACTCGGTGCAGTCGCGGTTGTGGCAGGGGCCGGGGCCCCAGACGGGTACGAAGACGCCGAGTGTCTTGTGGCGTGTGATCGTGGAGGTGACGGGCTGCCCGCACGCTGGGCAGGCGTACGTGTCGGGATCACTCTCTTTTTTGACCATTTTTTTACGATATGCCCGTACCGGAGAGTCGGCCAGTGGCAGTGCGCTGTTCCGCAGGCCGGGGTGATGGTGCCTGCCAGCTACCTGTCGGACTCGGGTGGATCGGACCGCTGCTTGCCGTTTCCGAGCGCGGTGCCATGGTCGGGGCCTGTGGGCTGCGCGCCCTCGCTGCCGGGCGCGTGCACCTGTGGGTCGGCCGGCTTGGCGGGCCGCTTAAGGCTGAGCACGATGGAGGCGGCCAGGACGGTGACAATGACGGCCAGGCTCACGGGTGTGGGGATTTCCGGGATGTCGGTACTGATCATTTTGTGGGATGCCTGGAGGATGAGCTTGACGCCGATGAAGGCGAGGATGATCGCCAGGCCCTTGTTGAGGTAGTGGAACCTGTCGAGGAGACCGGCCAGCATGAAGTACAGGGCGCGCAGGCCGAGGATGGCGAAGGCGTTGCTGGTGTAGACGATGAACGGGTCGTCACTGACCGCGAGAACGGCCGGGACGCTGTCGACGGCGAAGATCAGGTCGGCCGCCTCGATCGCGACGACCACCGCGAGAAGCGGGGTCGCCACCCGTTTGCCGGCTTCCCTGACGAAGAACTTCGTTCCCGCGTACTCGTCCCGGACCGGGATGACCTTACGGAGCATCCGCACGGCGAGGCTCTTGCCGGGATCGAAGCTCTCCTCCTCGTCCTTGAGGAGCTTGTAGGTGCTGTAGAACAGGATGGCTGCGAAGGCGAACAGGACTGCGGTGAAGCGGCTGACCACGGCCACGCCGAGGGAGAGGAAGATCCCGCGGAAGACCAGAGCCCCCATGACGCCGAAGAACAGTACGCGGTGCTGGTAGGCGCGGGGCACTTTGAAGTACGCGAAGATCACAGCGAAGACGAACAGGTTGTCGACGGACAGGCTCTTCTCCAGCAGCCACGCCGTGGTGTACTCGGTTCCCGCCGTGGTGCCCAGGACGAGGAAGACGACCGCGCCGAAGATGAGCGCCAGGCTCACCCACCCGGCGCTCCAGGCTGCGGCCTCCTTGAAGCCGATGACGTGCGCGGTTCGGTGCGCCAGCAAGTCCACCGCCAGCGATACCACCACCGTCGCGGCGAATGCTCCCCACAGCCACAGCGGGACCTCAAGCACGTCGGCCACCTTCACGCTGGCCGACGCACGGTGCACCGGCCCTTACACAGGAGTCTGCGGTAATCGGCCCCGCCTGGCTCGCCGGCGCAATGGGTGCGGCATCGCTCAGGCCACGGACGGCCGCAGTGTTGGAGCGACGCACAGGTGCAGCGGTCATCCTTCCGGGGCCGCGGCAGGAGCGAGTACAGGTGGATGGAGGCATGCTTGTTCCAGGTCCTGTGGTCCAGGAGCGCCGTCCCGGCAGCGGTAGCGGGTGCATCCGGGGACGTATCGCAAAGGTGGAGGTCCGCCGTGCTGGACGTACCTGGGCGCCGGCGATGCAGCCGGGAGCGGTTCCAGGCCGGCCGTAGGCAGCGGGGCGCACCCAGCGGGACGGAGGAGCGGGCGTGGTAGGTGAGCAGGGGCGGCGGCGCAGGCCGCTGCTGATCGGCGGGCTGGCGGTAGTGGGCGCCGGGCTGGCTGTCGGCCTGTACTGGTTCGAGCCCTGGCAGCTGTGGGTGGACGACACGGTCAACGAGGCGGTCCCCTCGGCCTCCGCCGCCCCGACGCCCGACTCGCCGGCAACCCCGCCCGCCGGGCCGCGGACGGTGGCCCAGGGGACTCTGATCAGCCACGAACACGCCACCACCGGCACGGTGAAACTCCTCCGTCTCGCCGACGGCTCCCACACCTTGCGCCTGGAGAACCTGGACACCAGCAACGGCCCCGACCTCCGTGTCTGGCTGACCGACGCCCCCGTGATCGAGGGCCGCGACGGCTGGCACGTCTTCGACGACGGCAAGCATGTCAGCCTGGGCGAGCTCAAGGGCAACAAGGGTGACCAGAACTACCCCGTCCCGGCCGATGTGAACCTCGCCGACTACACCAGCCTCTCCATCTGGTGCGACCGCTTCAATGTCTCCTTCGGCGCGGCCACGCTCAACCGAACCTAGGCATATCGGATCCGGGATCCTCCCGAAGGGCAGGTGTGTGATGTCGGGCCCTCATCACTTCCACATCGACGCCGCCGGGCACTCGGTGACGGTCAACATCCATGGCGGTCGCCGTGGGGCCGCTGAGCTGTTGGTCGACGGCAAGGCGACCGGTCACGCGGAGCTGCAAGGGAACCGACCGGCGATCGTTTCCGGAGAACTGCCGACGGAGCCGCCGAGGCCTGTGAGCGTACGTATCATGCCGGGACCGGGTGCGCCGCGTTGCGCGGCGGTGATCGACGGGGCGGAGATGCTGATGTCCCCGCGCGCGTTCTGAAGCCCCGGCCGTCGGCTGGGCGTCTCTTCAGTGGTCATGCCAGTGCCCGTCGTGCTCGGCGTGGCGATGGCCATCGTGGACGTAGTCGACGTGGCCGTTGTGGGGGACGCTGACGTGTCCACAGCCTTCACCGTGCTGGCGGTCGTGGCTTGCGTGGTCGGCCGTCTCGCACTCGTCGGTGTGGTCGCGGTGCGGCAGCGCGACATGCCCGCAGGCCGGACCGTGCTGGTGCGTGTGCTTGGGATGGGTGGTGTGCGCGATCGTCATGACCGTCTCCACGGCCCAGCGGCCGGTGCTCGTGTATGAGTGATCGCCTTCCATCGTGCTGCTGGGGCGGGGTGCCGCATTCCGGCGTGATCCGGCCTCCGACCGGCTCCGCGCTACCTGCGGCTGTGGTCCGTTCCCAGCAGGGCGATGCCTGTGACGAGCAGGGCTATGCCGACGGTGAGAACGGGGGCGGCGGGTCCGGGGAGGATGTAGAGGGCAGCTCCTGCCATGGTGGTGATGACCCCGATCGAGGCCAGGATGACGGCGGCCCAGGTCTGCGACATGCTCCCCTCCGCAGGCGGGTGTGGCGGAATCGATGTGGAGGACCGTATACCGATTCAGATGCGGCCCACGCATGTTCGCCCGGACGGCGTCAGCGGGAGGGGGACCCCGCGAAGTTGACCGTGCCCGATTGCCGAGGGTCCGTCTGCTCAACGCACAGGTGATGTCGTGCCCGCTGGGGCGAGTGCGCGACCACGAAGGCTGGCGTGGCGACGGGACTGGCGTCTCGTGGACAGGCATCGAGGGCGTCGCTCAGCCGCCGCTGTTGCGGAAGGCCAGGTGGTAGGCGATGAGCAGGGCGAGGGAGCTGGCGATGGCGGTCACCCAGGTGCTGAGGTCGAAGAAGTGGGTCTCGACCTGCGTGCCGAAGAACTGCTCGGAGACCAGTGCTGTGACCGGAAACGATCACCGGGGTGGTGCTGACTGGCCGTGTGTCGGTTGGATGTGACGACACGTCCGATCGGTGTGGGGAGGCTCGATGGCAGTGCCGGTCAGGGTCCGCAGGCTGACCGAGCAGGAGGGGCAGAAGCTCCAGCGGATCGTGCGGCGGGGCAGCACCAGCACGGTGCGGTTCAGGCGGGCGATGATGCTGCTGGCCTCGGCGGGCGGGAACACCGTCCCGGTGATCGCGAATCTGGTGCAGGCGGACGAGGACACGGTCCGTGACGTCATCCACCGCTTCAACGAGGTCGGGCTGGCCTGTCTGGACCCTCGGTGGGCGGGAGGCCGTCCCCGCCTGCTCAGCGATGACGATGAGGAGTTCGTCATCGAGACGGCCGCCACCCGCCCCACCAAGCTCGGCAAGCCCTTCACTCGCTGGTCGATCGGGAAACTCGCGGACCATGTGCGGCGCCACGCCGCCCGCCCATACGCATCGGCCGCGAGGCCCTGCGCTGCCTGCTCGCGCGCCGCGGCGTGACGTTCCAGCGGACCAAGACCTGGAAGGAATCCAGCGACCCGGACTTCGACGCCAAGCTGGACCGGATCGAGTACGCGCTGACCGAGCGCCCCGACCGCACCTTCGCCTTCGCCGAGTTCGGGCCGCTGGGTATCCGCCCCACCGCCGGGTCCTGCTGGGCGATCAAGGGCAGGCCCGCCCGGTTGCCGGCGACATTCCACCGCACCCACAGAGTCACCTACTTCCACGGCTGCTACTCGGTCGCCGACGACACCCTTTGGGGTGTCAACCGCCGCCACAAAGGCGCTGCCCCGTCCCTGACCGCGCTGCAATCGATCCGGAACGCCCGACCGGACGGCGCCCCGATCTGCGTGATCCTGGACAATCTGTCCGCCCACAAGGGCAGCAAGATCCGCCAGTGGGCCCGGAAGAACAAGGTCGAGCTGTGCTTCACGCCGACCAACGCCTCCTGGGCGAACCCGATCGAGGCGCATTTCGGGCCGTTACGGCTGTTCTCCCTGGCCAACTCGAACCACCCCAACCACACTGTGCATACGCGTGAGCTGCAGTGGTACCTGCGCTGGCGCAACCAGAACGCCCGCCACCCCGACGTCCTGGCCGCCCAACGGCGCGAACGAGCCCGTGTCCGCAGTGAGAGAGGCATTCGGTGGGGTGGTCGACCACTGGCCGTGGCGGCCTGAGGATCCCCGCCACGGCGGTCTACCCGGCCATCTCCTCGGGAGAGCGCCGGGTGATCTTCTTACCCGCCTCGGTCTCCACCAGGGTCACCGCACCGATCCAATCACCATCGGGGTACTCCCAGTTGGATGGGTCCTCCAGGACCGCCGAAAGCTGATCGAGAGGCACCAGCTCTCCGGGCTGGAAGCCCTTCTCCCCTGACGGGGACGTCCACGACGCGACTCGACGAACGTCGATCCATCCACGATCGATGAGAGTCAGCAAGATCCCTGCCAGCTCCTTCACGGGCCGGGACTGATCGGCATCGTCGAGATCCCCCCAGACACCAGCCAGGATGTCGATCTCATACGAATTGACCATGAACGCTTCCTCGGACTTGGTCAACGCCTGCCACTCACGCTCGCTCATCCACCGATCATCGCAGGACACCCCGGTGATCGTTTCCGGTCGCAGCACAGACCGAGCGTCAACCAGATGATCAGGCTCATGTGCTCCCCTTGGGATCTGGACGCGGTGGCTTGTCATCCTTTCGCCGGAGAGGGTCAGCGTCGCGGGGTGTCGTTGTCGGCCTGGTGGGCGGGGCGGGGGCTGATCACGGCGTCGGGTTCGATGACGAGCCCGGCGCTGGATGCCGGCCCAGCGGCCCCAGGGGTGGCGGGGTCGTTCTTCATCGCCCGGGCCTCGCTCTTGAGGATCCGAGCCGACTTCCCCATGGAGCGTGCCAGTTCGGGGAGTTTCTTGGCCCCGAGGACCAGGATCAGAATGATCGCGATGATCGCTATTTCACTGATGCCGAACATGGGTGTCCGTCCCCTCTGAAGCGGCTGAGATCCGCCGCGGCCCCGTGCCTGGGCCGGCGGCGGGGCAGTTCCGTCGGATCTGCCGGTGGATGGTTACAGGTGGGAGGCGACGGCGGGGAGCAGGTCCTGGAAGGTGCGCCCGGTGGCCGGTTCTCCGATGGCGGACATGTTCCAGCCGTTGGTGGAGCGGTGGACCTTGGCCATGACCTGGGCGGTGTAGTTGCCGCCGCCGGAGAGGGTGTAGCGGGCCAGTTCCTGGCCGTTGCTCTCGTCGATGAGCCGGCAGAAGGCGTTCTGAACTTCGGCGAAGGTCTGTCCGGTGAAGGAGTTGACGGTGAAGATGATCTGGTCCACGTGTACGGGCACCCGCTGGAGGTCGACGAGGATCGACTCGTCGTCGCCTCCCTGTCCGGCGCCGCCGACGCGGTTGTCCCCGGTGTGGCGGACCGATCCGTCCTTGCTGGTCAGCTGCTGGAAGAACACCACGTCCACCGGCTCCTTCCCGGCGAAGAGGACGGCGGAGGCGTCGAGGTCGATTTCCTTCGCGGTCATGCGGGCCAGGAAGCCTTTGCGCGGGGCGGCCTGCCAGCCCAGCCCCATCCGCACGACGCTGAGTGCGCTGCCGCTGCTCTTCTCGAGGCTGATCTGCTGACCCTTGGTGAGCGTGACGCTCATTAGCTTCCTCCTGATGCTCAGGGCAGAGAGGCGCCTGCCCGGTGACAATTCGTCCGCCCGAATCTACAGCACTGTAGAAAAGGTGAGGAGAGGGCACTCCGGCCGCGGGGTCCACGGCCCAAGCCCCTGCGTACGGCGAACCAGGCTGTGCTGCGGAGGCGTTGTCGCCGCACACGCCGATCATCTCTGGCCGCCCACCCGGGGATCCTGGCGAGTGGCCGTGCCTGCCCGGGAGCAGTCGGACTCAATCCTGGGCGCGTGGGGCGGGGCTGGTGAAGTCCGGGCTCGCGAAGTCAGGGCTGCTGTAGCCAAGGCGCCGCGGTCGGGGAAGGGGAGCCTCGGGCGGCGCGGAGGCGGGGAGTTGCAGGTGGCGGCGCAAGAAGGGGAGCAGGCCCCGCTCCAGGAGGGCGTGGCGCCAAGCCTCCTGGGCTTGGGTGAACTCGCCAGGGTCCGGCTGCGGGGTGTACGGCTCTGCGTGGTGGCGCAGTGCGGTCATGGCCAGTGCACTGCCGGAGGCGAGTGCCGCCAGGGCGGCCACCGTGGCGGCAGTCCAGCCTGTGCCGATCAGCGTCTGCGCGAAATGCGGCTGGGCGCCGGCCAGATGAAAGGAGTAACCCAGGAGGAGGAATATCGCCGCCGCGATGGCGGAGAGGGCGGGGGTGATCACGGCAAGCGCGGCCAGGATTCCCCGCCCTCCTGCCGGGCCTCCAGCGGGTTCCGGCCGCTGGGCGGCCGCTGTTCGCAGACGGACCAGGAGGACGTGCTCGGCTGAGGCTTCGGCGGCGACTGCATCGGCTGCGACCAGGGCCAGAGCGCGCAGCTGTTCGCCTGTGATCGCCGTGTCGGGATGGTTCAGGGCCGCTCGGATGTCGGGGGCGCGCAGTGCTTGATGCAGGATGCGCTCGAAGTCGGCCCTGTCAGCCCCTTCGAGACGGCCGGACTCATTCACCTTCATCCCCCGATCGCGTGTGGCCGCCGCCTGGCATTGTCCGTTTCTCCCGGCGTGATGCAGTGGAGCCGAGCTGACCCCGTGCCGACGGGCGGACCGGATAAAGCCCCGGCCCGCCCGCAGGGCGCGCGCCCTTAAGTCAGACTCCTACGCCGAAGTCGGCGGCGATGCCGGCCAGACCGGAGGCATAGCCCTGGCCCACCGCGCGGAACTTCCACTCGGCGCCGCTGCGGTACAGCTCGCCGAAGACCATCGCGGTCTCAGTCGATGCGTCCTCGGAGAGGTCGTAGCGGGCGAGTTCGGCGCCTCCGGCCTGGTTGACGACGCGGATGAACGCGTTGCGGACCTGCCCAAAGCTCTGGCCGCGGTTGTCCGCGTCGTGGATGGAGACCGGGAAGACGATCCTGGTGACGTCCGCGGGGACGGTGGCGAGGTCGACCTTGACGGCCTCGTCGTCGCCTTCACCCTCGCCAGTGAGGTTGTCTCCGGTGTGCTCGACCGAGCCGTCGGGGCTCTTGAGGTTGTTGTAGAACACGAAGTGCTGGTCGGAGGGAACCTTGCCAGAGTCGCCGACCAGCAGCGCGCTGGCGTCGAGGTCAAAGTCCTGGCCCGTGGTCGAGCGGGCATCCCAGCCCAGTCCGACCAGTACGGCGGTCAGCCCCGGGGCCTCCTTGCTCAGCGAGACATTGCCGCCCTTGGCGAGGCTCACACCCATGTCGAATCCCTTTCCCGTTGTCCGCGGCCCGGCGTTCGCCCGGACCGTCGACAGATCCAACCGAAATCTACATCACTGTAGAAGTGACGGCTATGTGTCCGGGCATCCGGAGGCGGGCGTGTGCGATTCGGCCGTGCGCTGATCGTTTCCAGCCGCCCATCCAGGGGTGCGCGACTCAGACAGCGGTGCCGGGGGGTGAGAGTCGCGGTCGGTGGGCGTCCCATCGCGGATGCCCGGACTCCGGGAGACGCTGGAAGGACGGGGCCAGTGCGTCCGCACTCTGGTGCCTGCCGGTGACGAGAGGCGAAGCGATGACCGGACCGGTGGTGGTCGGCGTGGACGGCTCGCCTGCCGCGCTGGCAGCCGTGGACGCCGCAGCGCGCGAGGCGCAGGTGCGGGGTGTGGGATTGCGGGTGGTTCACGCCTTCACCTGGCCGGCTATGCACGTGCCGCAAGGCGCATCGCCGCTGGGTCCGCCCTCGGGGGGCGTGCGGGAGAGGGTTGAGGACCTGGTGGGGCAGGCGGTCGGGCGGGCCAGGAGTGCCGCACCGGGGGTAGATGTGGACCGCGCGGTCATCGCCGGTGAGGCGCTGACCGTCCTGGAAGCCCAGTCGCGTACGGCGCAGCTCATCGTGGTGGGCCACCGCGGTTCGGGGGGCTTCCTCCAACTGCTGCTGGGGTCGACTGCGGTGCATTTGAGCGCGCACGGCCGTTGCCCGGTGATGGTCGTGCGGGGCCGGCCGGACCTTGCCGGGCCGGTGGTGGTGGCGGTGGACGGCTCCCCGCGGGGGCGGCCCGCCATCGCCTTCGCGTTCGCAGAGGCTGCCCTGCGGGGCGCCGAGCTGCTGGCTTTGCACGCATGGTCCACCTGGGCCGATCACGGTGAGCACCGCGTCGGTGATCCGGTGGATCTGGTGGATCTGATCGGGGATGTGGACGAGATCCGGGCTGCGGAGGAGCGGCTTCTGGCCGAGGCCTTGTCCGGGGAGCGGGAGCGGTATCCGGATGTGACGGTACGTTCCTCTCTGGTACGCGGGCGCACCCGTCCGGCGTTGATCAAGGCAAGCGGCAGCGCCCAGTTGATGGTGGTCGGCGCACGCGGGCACGGCGGATTCGCGGGCATGCTGCTGGGCTCGGTCAGCCAGGCCGTTCTCCATCACGCCCGCTGCCCCGTCATCGTGGTGCGCTAGAAACGCTGAGCCGCTCGAAGGTCGCGGGCCACCAGACTCAGCCGGCACGGCGCCCTGAACGTCGGCCAGGCATGGAGTGGCGCCGCGCGTCTCACGAGAGCCTCTTCCGATGCCGCCGGCGCGTCTGGCGGCGGCGAAAGGCCGTTGAGGTCCACGTCGGGCGCCGTCCGTCGTGCGGGCACGATGCCACCGCCGCCGGAAGACCTCCACCCGTACACCCTCCGCCGTTCTCGCGGTCACCTTCGCCGTCTGATGGCGGGCCACGCGCCGCCGGCCCGGCACGGAGCCACCAGCCCCGGACGAGGCCCGGAGCCACCGCTGACCCTGCGGGGGGGGGGGGGGGGGGGGCGGGGGGGGGGGGGGGGACCCCCTTGTGGGCCTTATCGTGTCCCTAGTATCAGG
>NZ_JBVJWO010000008.1:219965-227693 GCF_055602345.1 Streptomyces sp. NPDC037401 | reverse complement strand
GCTGACCTCCCCGCAACCCCCCCCCCCCCCCCCCCCCCCCCCCCCCCCCCCCCCCCCCCCCTCCGCCCCCCCCCCCCCCCCCCCCCCCCCCCCCCCCCCCCGACTCCGGTCAGGCCCTCTGCGGTCCCAGGAGCCGGGCGATCAGGTCGTCCAGGCTGACCAGGCCGGTCAGCCTGCCGCTGGTGTCGCGTACGACGGCGATCGAGGCGCGGTGGCGCCGCAGTGCCTCGACGGCCTGGGCGACGGTGGTGTCCTGAGTGAGGTCGGGCACCAGGCGGGCGAGCTCACCGGCCGTGACCGGGCGGCCCTGGACGCGTGCGGCGAGAGCATCGCGCGCATGTACCGATCCGAGGACTTGGTCCCCGTCCCGGACCAGGAGCCGGGTGCGGTCCGCCGCGGTGGCCGCGGTCAGGATCGCATCGGCGTCCGCATCCGCGGGCACCTGCGCGATCTGGTCGGCGGGGACTTTCAGGGCGCCGATGGGCGCTTGGGGTTCGGTCAGGGAGCGGGTGATCAGGGTGGAGTCCCCTGAACTGATGAGTCCGAGTCGCTGGGATTCGGCGACCAGGTGAGTGAGCTGTTCGCGGTTGTGGACGGAGGTGAGTTCCTCGCGGGGGGTGACCCGGCACAGCCGGACCAGTGCGTTGCTGACCTGGTTGAGGACCCAGATCAGGGGCCGAACCAGGCGGATCAGGGCGCGGAAGGGCGGTGCGAGGAGCATCGCCGAGCTCTCGGGATGAGCGATCGCCCAGGATTTGGGTGCCATCTCGCCCAGGACCATGTGCAGGAAGACGACGACTGCCATGGCTAGGGCGAAAGCGATGCCGTAGCTCAGCCCGGCGGGCAGGCCCAGCTTGAGGAGCAGGGGGTCGATCTGCTGGGAGAGGGCGGGTTTGGAGACGATGCCCAGGCCCAGGGTGCACATGGTGATGCCGAGTTGGGCGCCGGCCAGCATCAGGGACAGCTCACGCATGCCGGCGAGCGCCGCGCGTGCGCCGCGCCGGCCCTGGGCGGCTGCCTGCTCCATCCGGTGGTGTTTGGCTGCGACGAGGGCGAACTCGGCGGCGACGAAGAAGCCGCTGCCGATCAGAAGCAGGACGGTGACGAAGGCGGCCATCAGCGGATTCATGCGGGCCGCTCCTCACTGCGGTCGGCAGGGGGAGCCTGCCGGGTGTTCTCGTCGGTGTCCTCCTGGTCGGGCAGATGGCTCAGCCGGATCCGTTCGGGCACGTGCCGGTCCACTTCTATGACCTCGATCTTGGCCCGGCCCCCGTCAGGCAGGTGCACGGTGAGCTGGTCGCCGATCACGGGCAGGCGCCCGAGCCGGTCGATGACCAGGCCCGCGACGGTCTCGAAATCCTCGTCGTCCTCCGGCAGCGCGATCCCGGTGGCCTCGGCGGCTTCGTCGATACGGCGGCCCGCATCCACCAGCCAGCCATCCCCCTCCCGTACGGCGAGCGGAACGATACGGTCGCTCTCATCGGCGATCTCCCCGACGAGTTCTTCGGCGATGTCCTCGAAGGTGACGATCCCGGCCAGCCCGCCGTGCTCGTCCAGGACCACGGCGAACTCCTCACCCGCAGCTTCCATCTGCTCGATCGCACCGGGCAGGGGGAGACTGTCGGGCAGGAACAGCGCAGGACGAGCCAGAGCCTTGGCGCTCTGCCGCGCGAGGTCATCCGCGGACAGCGGCATGAGCTCGCGGACCCCGACGACACCCACGACGTCATCGGTGCGCCGTCCGATGACGGGGTAGTGGGAGTGGCCACGCCGGGCGATCAGCAAGGCCACATCTTCGACCGAGGCGGCTTCCGGGATGGTGTCGACGTCCACCCGGGGCACCATGACCTCGGCCAGGCGGCGTTCGGAGAACTCCAGCGCGCTCTCCAGCAGGTCTGCTGTGGCCCTAGGCAGCTGACCGTGATCGTGGGACTCGCCGATCAGGTGACCGAGTTCTTCCAGCGTCGCTCCATGGTGCAGTTCCTCCACCGGTTCGATGCCGATCCGGCGCAGGATCCTGTTCGCCGAGGCGTCGAAGACCCTGATCAGGGGGCCTGCGACCTTCAAGTAGGCCAGGGTGGAAGCGCCGAGCGACTTGGCGAGCCGGTCGGGAATGGCCAGGGCGAGGTTCTTCGGCGCCAGCTCGCCCAGCACCATCTGGATCACCGTGGCCAGGGCGAACGCCAGGATCAGCGCGATCCCGCTCACCGCGCCATCAGGGATCCCGACACCGGTCAGCATCGGGCGCAGGAGCTCGGCCAGGGCGGGTTCAGCGAGGAAGCCGACGACCAGACCGGTGACAGTGATACCCAGCTGGGCACCGGAGAGCATGAACGACAGTCGCTCCAGGACCTTCACCGCGCGAGCCGCGCGCTTGTCGCCCGCTGCCGCCTCGCGGGCCAGACTGAGCCGGTCGGCGGCGACGTAGGCGAACTCCTGAGCCACGAAGTACCCCGTGCCGACGGTCAGGACGAGGACGGCCAGCAGACCGAGTACGGCGCTCACCTGACACCGCCGGGCAGCGTGCCGCTATCAGTCGGGATGGGACGGGGTGGTCGGTGACGGTGTCCCGAGGGGTCCGTCGAAGAGGCGGACAACGATCTTCTCCTTCACGCGAGCCTGGCGGTACTGCAAGGAATACGCCGACAGGCTCATCATTTCGGACGTTTCCTCCCCGGCGCGGCCAATGGAACGCAGCAACCTGGTGAGGGAACTCTATGCTTCTACATGTCTGTAGATAACGCGAGGGTAGGTCCGCGGGTTCCAGGCCGCCACCCCGGCACAGGGGCACCGGGTCGGGGCGGCCGTTCGCCCGGGCGCACATCGACCTGACCATCCACCGTGAGGGACAGATGTTGTTCTCCCTTCCCGCCATCCCGCGCGCCGGGGTTGTCCGCAGTGATGTGATGGCTTCGCTCGTCGTCTTCCTCGTCGCCGTGCCCTTGTGCGTGGGGGTGGCCGTCGCCTCGGGTGTGCCGGCTGAGCTGGGACTTGTCACCGGCATCGTGGGAGGCCTGGTCGTCGGAGTGCTGCCCGGCAGCTCACTTCAGGTCAGCGGCCCCGCGGCGGGCCTGACGGTGCTCGTCTACGAGGCCGTCGACGCGCACGGCCTCGCCGCACTCGGGGTGATCGTTCTCTCCTCCGGCGTGCTCCAGCTGGCCTTGGGGGCCGCGCGGTGCGGGGGCTGGTTCAGAGCGATCTCCGTCGCGGTGGTCCAAGGAATGCTCGCCGGGATCGGGCTCCTCCTGATCCTCGGCCAGGCCTACACCCTGGTCGATCTGGCCGCCCCGAGCAGCGCACTGGAGAAGATCGGGGGCATTCCCCGTCTGGCGGGTGAGCTCCTCTCTGCCCCCTCCGCCCGCTCGGCGTTCGCGGTGGGGGCTGTGACGATCGCGGTGCTGGTGTGGTGGAAGCGGGTTCCGGGACGGCTGCCGCGGCTGCTGCCTGCGCCGCTTGCCGCCATCGCGCTTGCCATCGCCGCCGTAGCCGTGCTCGGTCTGCCCGTGGCCACGGTGGACGTGCAGGGCCTGGTCGAGTCGCTGCAGCCGACCGGCCCCGACGACCTGCTGCGGCTCGCGGACATCGCCGTGCTCGGCACGGTGATGGCGTTCACCCTCATCGCCTCCGCGGAGTCCCTCTTCAGCGCGGCAGCGGTGGACCGCATGCACGACGGGCCGCGCACCCACTACGACAAGGAACTGATGGCGCAAGGCGCGGGGAACACCGTATGCGGGCTGCTCGGCGCTCTCCCGATGACCGCGGTGATCGTGCGCAGCGCCGCCAACGTCCAGGCAGGCGCCCGCACTCGGCTTTCTCGCGTACTGCACGGGGTGTGGCTGCTGTTGTTCGCCGCCCTGTTCCCTGCGGTGCTCAGCGTCATCCCGGTCGCGGCGCTCGCCGGCGTGCTGATCCACGCAGGCGCGAAACTGATACCCGTAAAGGAGTTCGGGCCACTGTGGCGCGAACACCGCGGCGAGGCAGTCGTCCTGGCGGTGACCGCGATCGCCATCGTGGCGACCGACATGTTCGAGGGCGTCCTCCTCGGCCTGCTGATGGCGGTGGCGAAGTCGGCCTGGGAAACCTCCGGCATCCACCTGGACGTCGACCACACGCACGCCCATCGCATCCGCGTCCGCCTGACCGGCAACGCCACCTTCCTGCGGCTGCCCAGAATCCTGGACACACTGGAGGCGCTGCCGACCGACCGGCCCATCGAACTCGACCTGTCCAGGCTTCGACACCTCGACCACGCCTGTCACACCGCCCTCACCAGCTGGGCCCGACAGCACAACAACGAAGGCATCGAAACGGTGAGGGTGAAGATACCGCCCGCCACTTCCGCGTAGACCGGACACTGCAAGCTCCGGCGCATACCGGCGCTGGGGGCTGTGCCTCGCCGCCCGGGGTGCCGGGTGGCAAGGCACAGACTGCCTAATGAGGGTTAAGCGCCCTCTCGGAAGTCGTTCGTGATCCCCGGGCCGTTCTGGGGGCGGGCAGCCGGGGACGCCACGGGCGTGAAACCATCTGATCATGCCTGGCCACTGGACCGGATCGGTCTTCCTGAGCGTCTTGTCCATCGCTGCGGCAGTCACCTCCGCCCGCGCTGCCTGGCGATGGGCATGGCGTGAGGCCGCCTGCTGGGCCACAGCCGCAGCAGGCGGCAGCTATCTGGCCGCCCAGAATGCGGGCATCGTGGACCAGGGCCTGCCGGGCGGTCTCCTGATGGGCGCGTTCATGCTGCAAAAGCTACTGCTGCGGCGGACAGGCCGGACGACCAGCGCGTGAGCGAACGCATCGGGTCGAACGCGGGGAAGTCCTCTGTGCTACTCGACCAGCCGACCGTTGGGTCCGAGTCCCTCCGGGACCTCGGCCAGATCCGACGACGGCCTGCACTACCCCTCGGGGTCGCACAGGCCGTCGATACGCAGGACCCGGGTCGACCAGCAGCATCGTTGAGGTCGGGTCCTACGTCGTCGCGGCTGGGATTACGGAATCGTCAGCACCTGGCCGGCGTCCACCAGGTCCGGGTTGTCGATGCCGCTGGCGGCGGCGATGTCGTGGTAGCGGTTGCCGTCGCCGTAGAAGCGTTCGGCGATGTCCCACAGGGTGTCGCCGGGTTCGACGGTGTAGGTGCGCGGCTCCGGGACGAACGGGGATGCCTCTTCGGCGGCCGGGGCCTCAGTCGGCTCCTCGGCGGCGATCGGATGGTCGGTGTTGGTGTCCGACGCCCACAGCGGACTGCCGTCCACGGCGTACAGCACCACGTTGCGGTCCGCCTGTACGACCAGCATGCTGGCGTCCGCGCCGTTGGTGTCGGTGGCCCACACCGGGCCGTAGTCGCTGTAGAGCACGAAGTTGCCGTCGTCCTGGAGGACGGCTCGCTGGACTCCCTGCTCGTGGGTGTCGGTCGCCCACACGACACTGCCGCTCGGCTCAGAGAGCACCAAGTTGCCGTCGCTCTGCAGCGTCAGGATGTAGGCGCCGCCCTGAAGGGACTGACCGAGACCGATTTCATCACCCGGGTACAGGGTGTCACTCACGGGACGTTCCTTTCGAAGAAGGGGATTGGCTTCATTGCGCATCGAGGACGTGGAGGAGCTCAGCGGCGGGCCTTGAAGCGTTCCAGGGCTGTCACACCGGCGGCTGCGAGGGCGATCTGGATGAGCCACTCGATCCAGTCGACGCCCTTGGTGTCCGCGACCCCGAGGGCCGCTGCGATGCCGGTGCCAACGAAGGCGGCGGCGATGCCGACCGCGATCGTCCACAGCAGACCGATACGCTGGCGGCCCGGCAGGACAAGCCGTCCCAACGTGCCGATGACGACGCCGATCACGACCGCGCTGATCACACCGGAAATCTCCATACCCGCCCGTTCCCTTCACTTCTCCGAGTGGTGGGCTGGCGCACACCACCGGCCCAGTCACATGGACCTCGCTGCGTATCCCCGTCCGTAGCGTCAGGTGCTACAGGTCGAACTCATGCGGGGGCAGGTCGAGGGTGTAGCAGGCTTCACGGACGACGGCCTGTTCGGTCTTGTCGAAGTCGCCGTCGGCGCCCCCGATGACGATGCCGATCTGAATGACCGCGCGTGCCTCGGCAGGCTTCTTCTTCGCCTTGGCGATCTCCTGCATCACGGAGACCTTGCCGAAGGCGAAGTCGGCGGTCAACTTGTTCAAGTTGTCCTCGAAGCGCCGCTGCAGGTCGGCCGCGTCGAAGTTGCGCAGTACATCGTTGGTGGCGATCAGCTGGGCGACCCGCTGCCGCTCGGAGGGGTCGACGGTGCCGTCGGCGGCGGCGACCAGGGCGCACATCGCCATGGACGCGTCGCGGAACGCGCCGGACTTGAGGTCGTTCTTCTTCGCGTCCAGCTGCGTCTGCATCTGCTGGGCGGATTCCTTGAGACGGTCCCACAGGGCCATGCCAACTCCACTAGGTCGTAGGGGTGTCCGGGCCGGGGACGGACGGGCCGGCCCGGACACCCCATTTCTACACCAATGTAGAAGTCGGTGGGTGGAGGAGCATCTACGTCTCCTCGCTGTCGCCGTCGCCTTCCTCGTCGTCGCCTTCGAAGAAGTCGCCGATCTCGTCGACGACTTCGGCGGCGACCATGCCGCCGACCACGCCGACGGCCAGTCCCGCGGCGCCGGCGGCGACCACGGTGCCCATGCCTGGGCCGGAGCGGTGGCCGCTGTGGTGGCTGTCGTGCCCGTGGTGGCCGTGCTCGTCCTTGTGGGCGTGAGCACCATGGACGTCGCCGTGTCCGTGCGGGTGGTGGGCGGTACGGGCCGAGTGGGCGTCCAGGAGCTGGGTGATCCAGGAACCGACAACCGCATTCCAGTCCCGGTGGGTTGCACCCTCATGGCTGACCGTATGCCGACCCAGGACGTCGTGGCTGCCCGAGAACAGTCCGCCGCGCTTGTCGGCCTCCAACACGATCTCCATGCCGCCGGGATTGGCAAGGAAGGTCACTTCGATCTCGTTGACCCGGTGCGCATACTGCGGGGCGGGGGTGAGCTCGATCTCCTGGTAGAACGGCAGCTGCTGACCGGTGCCGCCGATGTGTCCGTACTCGAGGTCTGCGGACTTGAAGCCGAAGCCGAGCTGCCCGAAGGCCTCCAGGATCGATTCTTGGAGCGGCAGGGTGCCGACCGTGAGCGGGTCGAGGTCGCCCTTGTCCTTGGCGCCGGCAACGCCGAGCTCGGTCCGCACACCCAGGACGATTCCGAGCGGCTGTCCATGCAGAGTGCTGATCGGGGTTTCCCACGGCAAGTGCACGGCGAAGGGGATGCTGCGGTGCTCGCCCTCAGCCAGGCGGAAGCCACCGCCGACGGTGAACCGGTCGAAGACGACCACGCCCTCGGACTCGCCGTGGTCGTGTTCGGCCTCGACCCGGGCGATCAGCTCCAGGGTGATGTGGTCGATCGTGAAGTCCGCGTTGCCACCCTTGAGGTTGACCTGCCCGCTGAGGGTTCCGCCGGGAACGGCTGCGATCGGGTCCAGGACCGTGTCCACAGCCGGGCCGCCCACGCCGAGCGAGCCGAGCAGTCGCTTGAACACCATCGTGGCGTTCACTCCTTCATGTTGTACGTGTTGGTTCCCGAAAGTGCGGGGGGGGGGGGGCGGGGGGGGCCCCCCCCCCCCCCCCCCCCCCCTCGGGGGGAGTGTTCCAAGCGGCCCGAGCACGCTCCCCAAACCCATGCCTCAAGTCTGTGGGAACTACGAACGGCG